>NZ_DATCVQ010000393.1:0-3935 GCF_036566765.1 Streptomyces sp. | reverse complement strand
ACGCCGAGGAGCTCGGCTCATGAGCGGCGTCTTCCGCGCGATCCAGATCGCCTGGCAGTTCGCCGCCTTCTTCCTGCTGGCCTCCGTGGTCGCTGCCCCGTTCGTGACGTTGGTGCAACGCGCCCGTGCCCGCGGACGCCGGATTTTCCGGGACCAGCCGAACGAGGTGCTGCGGCAACTCCACCCCGACACCCGACTCGACCACAGGTGGGACGCATGAGCATCGAGATCGGGCTGCCCGACGGCGTCCGTCGCATCGAGTCGATCGAGGACTCCGGCCCGATCGTCTCGCTCGCAACCGAGGTAGACCTTGACCAACTCCTGCTGGAGATGGCTGCAGAGGGCGACTGGGACCCGTACAGCGGGCGCACCTGGGACGACTACCGAGACGAGCCGACCAGCATCTGGGGAGCGTCGTCCCACACCCCCGAAGCGATGGTCGGCTGGTTCCGCTGGCTCCCTGCGATGCGCGGCAACTGCCGATGCGGCGACGGCCACTCATTCGACATCTCCGAGGTCAGCACCGACGAGAAGCCTGAAGGCAACAAGGCACGCGGCGCATTCCTTGGGGTGTGGTTCGCATGAGCAACCGAGACCGCGCAGTCGAGGTGCTGGCGACCCACAGGCATCGCGTTCAGCCGAGCGGCAGCGCATGCAAGTGCGGCTGGGCGGAACGTCCCTACGGCTCCGCCCTCTGGATGGAGAGTGAGTGGGAGCAGCACCTCGTCGATGCTCTCATCGCTGCTGGCCTCATCCACGTGGGGCAGGGGTTCTGCTCCAAGGTCCCCAACTGCCGCCTCGCCGACGGTCACGCGGGTGGGTGTGAGCGCACATGAGCCCCGACGGCCTGCTGCCCATCCTCGCCGCCTACCGCAAGCAGGTTGAACCCGCCTGGTCCGCTGCGACCGCCCACAGACGCCAAGGCGCACCCGGCACCCCCGCAGGCCAGTGCGGTGTCACCTCAGCCTGGCTGCAGGAACGCCTCAAGGAAGACCACGACCTCGACACCCTGTACTGCGTCGGCGATGTGCACCAGGGCTTCCTGAAGTCACTGCGGGATCACTGCTGGCTGGAGACCAACGGCCGGCTGGTCATCGACCTGACCGTGGACCAGGCCTGGCCCGACGCGCCTTACGCCGGCTGGTACGGGGGGAAGTTGAGGCTCGACTACCGGGCGCTGCGCTGGCTCACCCCCGAGGCGCTCGCAGACGACCCGGTACAGACCCGCCTGAGGGTCCTGCGGCTCGAACTGGACTCGCAGGCCCGCACCGAGTGGGTCCGCAGCCATCGAGTCGAAGGGGGGTGAGTTCAATGCAGCGAGTCTGGGATTGGTGATTGCCCTAGGCAACTAACTATCCATCGCCCGCCCTGCTTCTGGGGAGCAGGGTCAACCACTGAGAGGGATGCCCGTGACTGCCGTCATTCACCTCGCGATCTCTCGCGACGTGGTGCTCAGTGCCAACGTCGAGAAGCACTGGGCCGCCCGCGCCCGCAACGTCAAGGTGATCCGCGACATGGCCTGGGTGATGGCCAAGCACCACCGGTACCCGCCGATGAAGCGCGCCACGATCGACGTCGAGGTGACATGGCCCGACAACCACCGGCGAGACGCCTCCAACCTGGCCCCTACGGCGAAGGCTGCGATTGACGGCTTCGTGGATGCCGGCCTGCTGCTGGACGACTCCGACAAGTACGTCGAGGCCACCACCTACCGCGCATCCCCTGAGCGCCGCAAGACCCCAGGCATCGCCGCATACCTGAAGTTCACGATCACGGAGGTGCCCGCATGATCCCGTACTACGAGCCCTGGACCGAGGCCGCTGTATGCCGCGAAGTCGGAGGGGACGAGTGGTTCCCGGAGAAGGGCGGCGACTGGAAGACCCCGTCGTCGCTGTGCCTCACCCAGTGCATGGTCCGGCTGCAGTGCCTCGACTTCGCGATGCGCCACGAGGTCGGCATGACCCGTGAGAAGAGGTTCGGGATCCTCGGTGGCCTCACCCCCAGGAAGCGTGCCGAGTACGAACCGGTGTGGCTCGGCGAGCAGGAGGTGAGTGCGGCATGAGGACCGGACCGCGCGCTCTGGATGAAGAGCCCGAGAGCAACACCGCGAACATCTACCGCCGCCGGATGGATGAAGCCCTAGAGGCTGACCCGCCCGTCATCGAGTGGGAGCAGCGCAACGGCATCCAGGTCGCCGTGGTGGTCAACGACCCGCACGCGGAGCACGTCCACCCCTCACGCAGCGGCCCCCGTCACCGTGCTGATCCGGTGGCTGGCTTCATCGAATCCCTCAAGGCCGAGTACGGCTACATCGGAGACGCATCATGAGCAGCTTCAACGCAGCGCAGACGCTGCAACTCCTGCAGCCCATCAAGGAGACCCGCGTCCTCGAGGACGGCAAGGGTCACTCGCATGTGAGCCAGCAGGACATCACCGCCCACCTGATCCGCGTCTTCGGCTTCGGCTCGTTCGACACCGACATCGTGAAGGTCGAGTGCGTCTTCGAGCAGCCGCGCATGACCCAGGACGGCAAGCAGACCGGCCGCTGGGATGTCTGCTACCGGGCCCTGCTGCGGCTGACCATCCGGGACGCCGACGGCAACGAGGTGTGCCACTACGAGGACGGCTCGACCGCCACGGCGCAGAACCAGACCCGCGGCGACGCTCACGACCTGGCGTACAAGTCGGCTCTCTCGCTGGCGAAGAAGCGCACCGCGATCAACCTCGGCGACCAGTTCGGCCTGAGCCTCTACAACAAGGGCCAGATGACCGCGCTTGTCCAGCGGACCTTGGTCCTGCCCCCGAAGCCCGAAGAGTCGGAGAAGCCCGCTGAGGACTTGCAGGCGGGTGTGGAGCAGCAGGTCTCCCTCGGCAACGACGAGATCGAGCACGAGGAGCAGAGCGCATGAGCCTCGCCATCGACCCATGGGCAGACGCCCCGCTCGAGCAGGATCAGCCGGCCAGACCCGAGCGGCTGAAGCCTGAAGACATGTGCGAGGACATCACCGCACGCCTCCTGCGCTCCCAGACCGAGGACCGCACCCTGTACCCCCAACTGCTGGCGAAGACGCTCACGGAGCTACAGCGCCGCGCCCGTGGGGATGAGTGGGCGCGGTCCCTGCTGGAGCAGCTGCATCACCGCGCCGTCAGTGGCGTCGAGTACGGGGAGCCGCGCGAGCCCCGCTTCATGGAGACCCTCGACGAAGCGGAACGGACGGGCCACTGATGCGGCTGCGGAAGAAGTGCTCCATCGACGGCTGCGACAACAAGGCATGGGCGCGTGGTTGGTGCAACACCCACTACACCCGGTGGCACAGGTACGGCTCGCCTCACGTCCTCATGACGAACAAACGCCCGGCCTGCGGAACGAACCACGGCTACCTGTGGCACACCCGCAACAGCGAGCCGCCGTGCGAGGCGTGCACGACCGCCCACCTGTCCAAGTGCGGCAGTCTCGCGGGCCGCTCCCGCCACCTCAGGGCCGACGAACCCGTCTGCGACCCATGCAAGGCCGCGAACCAGACCTACCGCGACAACATCAGGAAGGCAGGTGCGCTGTGACTGAGCACGCCCTCACCCCGGCAGCAGCAGAGCGCCGCCTCATCGAGTTGGAGAAGCAGCTCGAGCTCGCCACCGAGATGCTGAAGATCGCCCGCGACAAAGAGGTGGAAGCCAAGCACGGCTACGAGGCCGCGCGGCGCAACGCCGGGTTCAACAAGGAATGCCCTCGGGTGGAGCGAGGCGGGACGACTGTCGCCGAGCGCACCGAATGGATCGAGGACAAGGCCGCCGACGAGCAGCGCAAGTACGACATCGCCACCGCCGCACGGCAGGCCGCCTACGACCACCTACAGACCACCCGTGAGCAGGGAATGATGTGCATGGCCCTGCTCCGGTCAGCCAACACCGCATACGCAATGACGACTGGAGCCTGA
>NZ_DATCVQ010000392.1:0-13850 GCF_036566765.1 Streptomyces sp. | reverse complement strand
CCCCCGTCGCCGGCCACTCCGCGCCCGTCACCAGCAGGGCCGCTCGGCCGCCGTCCTGCTTGCGCAGGAGGCGGATCGCCTCCGCCGCCGCTCGCGGGTCCGCGACCGCGACGGCGTCGGCGGCCGCGCCGAGGGCGGCGGCGACCGGGACCTCGAAGCCGGGGGTCACCGTCAGGAGTTCGGCGGCCGGGCCGAGCAGGCCGGTCAGGGTGTCGTGGGCGGCGAGCAGCGCGCCCGTGCCGTCCTTGCGGCGCAGGCCGAGTGCGAGGGCCTCGTGGCGGGCCTGGGTCGCGGCCCGGCGGCGCTCGGCCGCGGTCGTCGCCTCGCGGGCGGCGGTCAGCGCGGCCTCCGCGTCGGCGAGGGCGCGGCGCGCCGCCTCGTGCTGCTCGGCCAGCTCGGAGTCGTCCGCGTCGAGCCCGTCGACCTCCGCCTTGAGCTGCTCGTACTCCTCCTGGGCCGCCGCCGCCCGCTCCGCCGCCTCGTCCCGTGCCTCGGCGAGCCGGTCGATCTCGGCCTGCGCGGAGGCGGCTCGCGAGCGGGCCGCGTTGGCCTGCCCGTGCAGCCGGGCCAGGCCCTCGCGCCGGTCGGCGATCGCCCGCGCCGCGTCCTTGAGTCGGCGCTCCTCGACCGCGAGTTCGCGCTCCAGTTCGGCCCGGTGGGCGACGGTGTCCTCGAGCGCCCGCTCCGCCGCCTCGAGCGCGGCCTCCAGCTCCGCCTCCTGCTCGCGGATCCGGGCGGCCTCGCGCTCCATGTCCTCCGGGTCGCGGCCGCGCCGCTCCTCTGCGGGCTGGGCGGTGGCGCTCTTCACCCGGGCGTCGGCGAGCGAGATCGTGCCGCGCACCCGCTCGGCGAGCTGGGAGAGTTCGTACCAGGTCTGCTGGGCGCGCTGGAGGCGCGGCGCGAGCCGCCGTACCTCGTCCTCGAGTTCGGCCTCCCGGGCCTGCGCGGCCCCCAGCTCCGCCTCGACGCTCTCCTTGCGCGCGAGCAGCGCGGCCTCGTCGGCCACCTCGGCGCTCAGCGCCTCGCGCAGCCGGACCAGGTCGTCGGCGAGCAGCCGCAGCCGGGCATCGCGCAGGTCGGCCTGGATGACGGCGGCGCGGCGGGCGACCGCCGCCTGCCGGCCGAGCGGCTTGAGCTGGCGCCGCAGCTCGTCGGTCAGGTCCTGCACACGCGCGAGGTTGGCCTGCATGGCGTCCAGCTTCCGCAGCGCCTTCTCTTTGCGCTTGCGGTGCTTGAGGACGCCGGCCGCCTCCTCGATGAACGCGCGCCGCCCGGTCGGGTCGGCGTGCAGGACGGAGTCGAGCTGACCCTGGCCGACGATGACATGCATTTCGCGGCCGATGCCGGAGTCGGAGAGCAGGTCCTGGATGTCGAGCAGCCGGCACGTGTCGCCGTTGATCTGGTACTCGCTGCTGCCGCCCCGGAACATGATCCGAGTGATGGTGACCTCGGCGTAGTCGATGGGCAGCGCGCCGTCGGAGTTGTCGATCGTCAGCGAGACCTCGGCGCGGCCGAGCGGCGGCCGCCCGGTCGTGCCGGCGAAGATGACGTCCTCCATCTTCCCGCCGCGCAGCGACTTCGCGCCCTGTTCGCCCATGACCCAGGACAGCGCGTCCACCACGTTGGACTTGCCGGATCCGTTCGGCCCGACGACGCACGTGATGCCGGGTTCGAACCTCAGCGTGGTGGCCGAGGCGAACGACTTGAACCCGCGCAGGGTCAGGGCCTTGAGATGCACGCCCCCGGACTCTACCTGCCCACCCGTCGCCCACCACCACCCTTGCAACGAGGCGCTGTCGCGCCGCACCTCCCTTTCGCGTTTCACCCACGAAGGTGCAGGGCAGATCAGTCGGTAAGCACCGGCCGAACGCTGGGTGAACGGGGGACGGGGGCGCTTCGGGCAGGACTTCGGGCAAGAAAGAAGGGACGCCAAGGCGTCCCTTGCATATCTAGCGATGCAGTGAGCGTGAGTGTTTCTCACCTGCGCCCCGGCGAGGGGGCAGCTGATACGTCAGGTGAGCGCAGGCTCCGCCTTGGGTACGTCGAGGTCGAGCTGAGCGGCGGCAGCGCTGAGCGCGTCGTTCTCGGACTGGATCCGTACGAGCTCGGATTCGAGGTCCTGGACGCGCTGCTGGAGCCGTCGCATCTCGGCGAGGAGTCGCGGGTCGGAGCCGCCGACGTAACCGAGAAGCGCCTTTGCCATGATGGATGGTCCTCCACACTGAGTGACCGACCGAAGCGGTGTGGGTCGTGAGGGATTCGCACCCGCGGTGCTCGGCAGTACTTCTTGTCGTGCCGGTTCCTACTGCCAAACAGCTAAGGTGCGCGGGGCTTCCAGAGTCTCACCAAAAAGTTTGACGGTCAACACGATCACACCCCGTATCAACGGGCGACCGGGGGGTCCGCGGCCGCAACTACATGCGGCGGCGCCTCGCAACTCGGTGCCCGGGGGGCGTGGAGATCATCCTTCCTCGCGGAGCGCGGCAGGGCAAGTGCTTCTCGGCAATCACCAGGTCGTTTCCGTCCCACGGGGCGCACGCGACGGGCGCACGGGGAGGCGCACGACCCCCGCCCGGGGGCCGTGCGAGACGGCCGGGCGGAGTATCCCCGCCAAGATCGTCACCGCACGGCGAAGCCGTCGTAGCCGCCGCGCGGGGTCGCCCAGATCTCGGTGACTCCGTCGACGCGTCCGGGCGTGTCGTCGGAGCGCAGCCACTCCAGCAGACGGTGGCAATTCTCACTCGGGCCCTCGGCCACCACCTGCACCCGCCCGTCGTCGAGGTTCAGCGCGAAGCCGACGAGGTCTCCGATCTCCAGAGCGTTTGCCCTGGTGAACCATCGGAAGCCCACTCCCTGTACTCGGCCGCGCACCCAGGCGGTGAGCCGCACATCTTCGTTCATGGCTGCACGCTAACCGTCCAATTCCACACGGAGCACCTCACCCCCACGCGTCATGGCGTACAGTCCCGACGCAATGAGACTCACCCGTTCGGGCGTGTCGGATTGACAGTCGCACACAAAGCGATCAACGAGGTTGGCAGACAGGAAGGCGGAGCGAATGGGACGCCATCGACGGAAGCGCGGGTCCAGGCCCGTGCGCACCGGACTGCTCGGCGCCTCCGCCGCGATGGCGGTAGGCGCCGTCGCGGTCGCATCGGGCCTGCTGCCCGGCGGCAGTGACACGTTCGACGTGAGCGGCGCGGACTCCACGACTCAGGCGCAGCAGCGGAAGATGGCCGAGCTGCTGACCCAGCAGGGCGGCGCGACCGCGACCCCGTCGCAGCGCGCGACCGGCACGCCGAGCGCGAGCTCCGGCAGCCAGTCCCCCACCGCGAAGCCCACGCCGACCCCGACGAAGCCGGCGAAGACCGCGAAGCCGACCCCGTCCGCGAAGCCGACCAAGCCGGCCCCCGAGCCGACGAAGACCGCTACGCCGACGCCGACGCCCGAGAAGACCCGGGAGACGAAGAAGCCCACCGAGCGCGTCACCGTCCCCGTGCAGACCGCACGCGACGTGGCCGCCGAGGCCGAGGTCGTGCGCCTGGTCAACGTCGAGCGCGCCAAGGTGGGCTGCACGCCCGTTCACGCGAGCGCTGCGCTCAACCGGCTGGCGGGCGCGTTCAGCGCCGACATGGCGAACCGCGCATTCTTCGACCACACCGACCCCGACGGCGACACCCCGTGGGACCGCGCCGAGCAGGCGGGCGTCTCGGGCCTCGGCGGCGAGAACATCGCGCGCGGGCAGGCGGACGCCGAAGCGGTGATGGACGCCTGGATGAACAGCGACGGCCACCGCGCCAACATCCTCAACTGCACCTACACGTCCATGGGCGTCGGCGTGCACTTCGCCTCCGGCGGCCCCTGGTGGACCCAGGACTTCGGTTTCTGAGCTCGCCCCCTGAGTGAGAGCACTCTCTCCTGGTGAGCGCTGTGCGCGCGTAAGCTGGAGAGCATGACCGACGACCTCGAATTCGACGTGTTCGCCCGGGGATGCACCTCGCGGCAGACGCTGGAGCACGCGACCGGCCGGTGGGGCTCGCTCACGCTGGCCGCGCTGCACGAGGGCTCGTTCCGGTTCAACGAGCTGCGCCGCCGCGTGGACGGGGTCAGCGAGAAGATGCTCGCGCAGACGCTTCAGGCCCTGGAGCGCGACGGTCTGGTGCACCGAGAGGCGCAGCCGACCAACCCGCCCCGCGTCGACTACCGGCTGACCCCGCTCGGCCGGTCCGTCGCCGAGCGGCTCGTCGCACTGATCGAGCTGGTCGAGGGCCGGATGCCCGAGGTGCTCGCGGCCCGGCAGAACTACGACGAGACGCGCGGGGCCACCACGCCGTCCTAGCCTGCTGCCCGCGGCGGCCGCTGGCAGCGCGGGCAGAAGTAGCTGGAGCGGTTCATCCAGGGGCGGCGGCGCATCGGAGTGCCGCAGCGGCGGCAGGGCTCGTCCTCGCGGCCGTACGCGTCCAGGGACCGCTCGAAGTAGCCGGACTCGCCGTTCACATTGACGTAGAGGCTGTCGAAGCTGGTGCCGCCGACGGCCAGGGCCGCGTTCATCACGTCCCGTACGTGGCCGAGGAGCTCGGCCGAGCGGGGGCGGGTGAGGGTCGCGGTCGGCCGTTCGTAGTGCAGCTTCGACCGCCACAGGGCCTCGTCCGCGTAGATGTTGCCGACCCCGCTGATCAGCGACTGGTCGAGCAGCGCGCGCTTGATCGTGGTGCGGCGAAGGCGCAGCGCGGTCTGGAACGCGGCGTCGTCGAAGGCCGGGTCCAGCGGGTCGCGGGCGATGTGCGCGATGACGTCGGGCAGGCCCTCCGGGGCGTTGTCGTGCAGCGAAAGCCCGCCGAAGGTCCGCTGGTCGACGAAGCGCAGCTCGGTGCCGGTCGCGTCGTCGAAGCGGACCCGGATGCGCAGGTGCTTCTCGTCGGGGGCGTCGGTCGGCTGGACCAACAGCTGGCCGCTCATGCCGAGATGGCCGAGGACGGAGCTGTCGGTGTCGGCGAGCGGGATCCAGAGGTACTTGCCCCGGCGCATCGCGACGCCGAACCGGTGACCGGTCAGCCGGGCCGCGAAGTCCGCGCCGCCCGCGGGGTGCCGGCGCACGGCGCGCGGGTGCAGCACCTCGACGTCGGCGACGGTCCGTCCGGCGACCCATCGTTCGAGCCCCCGGCGGACGACCTCGACCTCGGGCAGCTCGGGCACGGGGTCTCCTCGGAAACGTGGTGGGGGCGGATGCCCGCAGCCTACCCCCGCCCCGCGAGCCCCCGGAAACCGCCGGGAACCCCCGAAAACAGCGCCGCCCGCCCCGAAACCGGGGCGGGCGGGTTGTTCGAAGGAGGGGCGGGTCAGGCCGAGGGAAGGTCGACGGGCTCGTGCGCCCCGCCGTCCTGCTCGGGCCCGGCGGTCTCGTCGGCCGCGGCCTTCGCCGCTGCCGCCTCCCGCTCGGTCGCGGCGGCCTTGATGGCCGTCCAGGCCGACTCGGCGGCCTGCTGCTCCGCTTCCTTCTTGCTGCGGCCGGTGCCGGTGCCGTACGAGACACCACCGACGCGGGCGGCAGCGGTGAAGGTCTTCTCGTGGTCCGGACCCTCCTCGCTGACGAGGTACTCCGGAACGCCGAGACCCTCGGCTGCGGTGAGTTCCTGGAGACTGGTCTTCCAGTCCAGGCCGGCGCCGAGGTTCGAGGACTTCTCGATCAGCGGGTCGAAGAGCCGGTGCACCAGCTCGGACGCCGCGTCGAGGCCCTGATCGAGATAGACCGCGCCGATCACCGCTTCGAGGGTGTCGGCGAGGATGGATGCCTTGTCCCGGCCGCCCGTGCCCTCTTCGCCCCGGCCGAGCCGGATGAAGGAGCCCAGGTCGAGGCCGCGGCCGACCTCCGCCAGCGCACGCGAATTGACCACCGCGGCCCGCAGCTTGGCCAGTTGGCCCTCGGGCAGGTCCGGGTGGGTGCGGTACAGCGTGTCCGTGACCACCAGGCCGAGCACGGAGTCCCCGAGGAACTCCAGGCGCTCGTTGGTGGGCAGGCCGCCGTTCTCGTACGCGTACGAGCGATGGGTCAGCGCACGCACCAGAAGGGCGGACTCGAGCTGATACCCGAGCCGCCCTTCCAGAAGCGTGTGGGACGAGGCGGTGTCCGTCTTGTTGGACTCAGACATCGTGCCTCTCACCAGCCACTCAGACCGAGAGGACCTGGCGCTTGTTGTAGGTGCCGCAGCTCGGGCACGCGATGTGCTGCAGCTTCGGCTCCTGGCAACGCTCACACGAAACCAGGGTGGGGACCGCAGCCTTCCACTGCGACCGGCGGTGGCGCGTGTTGCTGCGCGACATCTTCCGCTTCGGAACAGCCACGGCTACTTCTCCTGCTTCTCGTCGACACCGGATGCGGCGTCGCTCATGTTGTCCTTCTCATCGGTTCCCAGCGAACCGGTGAGTCCCTGCAGTGCCGCCCAGCGAATGTCGACGGCGTCGTGGTGGTGGCCCGGATTGTCGTTCAGGTTGATCCCGCACTCGGAACACAGACCTGCACAGTCCTCCCGGCACACCGGCTGCATCGGCAGTGCGAGCACCACCGCATCGCGCAGCACAGGCTCGAGGTCGAACATGCCGTCCTCGAGGGGGGTCATGCTCTCGTCGTCCTCGGCTTCGTCGCCCGCGACCGCCTTCGAGCGGCCCCGGTCGTCGGAGGCGGGGTACGAGAACATCTCCTGGTAGTCCACGTCGAGATCGAGCTCGACGGGCTCCAGACACCTTACGCACTCCCCTTCGGCCGATGCACGGGCGGTGCCTGTGACGAGCACCCCTTCCATGACCGACTCCAGACGGAGCTCCAGCTCGACGGGCGCACCCTCGGGCACCCGGACGACCCCCTCGACGCCGAGGTCCCGAGGGGCCTCGATCGAACGGGAGACCCGCTGCAGGCCACCAGGACGCCGCCCCAGCTCGTGTGTGTCGAACACGAGGGGGTTGCGGTGGTCGAGGCGCGTGCTCAGGGTTCTTCCTGCTTTCGGATCGTGAGGGGGCTGCCGCGTTCGAATCGAGAGACGAAAGCGGGCAGCGCGGATCGCGGCATACGCGCGACCGAAGAGCCAGGATACTGGACGCTTCGCTCAGGGCCCAATCCGGTCCCCCGCGCGCGACGGGCCCTCGGGGCTCAGTGCCCCTGCTCGTACCGGCGCAGCTGCTCCAGGTCGATCATGCCCGTGTCGAAGAAGCTGGTCTCGTCGAGCGCGGCCCCCTGCTGCGGGTGCGCGGCCTGCGCCTGATGCGGGTCCTGTGGCTGCTGCTGGTAGCCGTACGGGTCGGGCTGGTGCTGCTGGGGCTGCTGGTACGCGTACGGGTCGGCCTGCTGGTAGGCGTAGGGATCCTGCTGGTACGCATACGCGTCCTGGGGCTGGACCTGCTGCTGCGCCGCCGCGTACCCGTACGGGTCGGGCTGGGCCTGCTGGGCAGGGATCTGCGGGGCCTGCATCACCGGCTCGGGCGCCGGGTCGGCCAGGTCCGCGAGCCCGGCCAGGTAGTCCGCGTCGCTGGTGTGCACTCCGCCGCCGGCTGCGTCCTGGGCGGCGATGTGCTCGCCGAGGGCGTCGGAGGCGATCCGGCCGTGCAGCTTCTGCCGGCCGCGGCCGACGGCCTCCAGGGTCTTGCTGAGGACCGCCTCGAAGGCGCCCAGCTTGGCGTCCACGTACGCGTCGGCCCGGTGGATCAGGGTCTGCGGGTCGGCGCTGTACTCGGGGGCGTCCTCGTCGGCGTACCCGTGCTCGTCCAGGCCGGGGCCGCGGCCTAGCAGCTTCTCGCGGCCGCGGTCGACGGAGCCGATGGTCTTGTTGAGGACGACCTCGAAGTTGGCGAGCTTGGAGTCGACGTAGTCGTCGGCCTCGGCGCGGATCTCCTCCGCCTCCCGGCGGGCCTCGCCGAGGATCCGGTCGGCCTCGTCCTGGGACTGCCGGGCGACCGAGGTGTCGGAGACGATCGAACCGCGCTCGGCGTGCGCCGCCTCGATGATCCGCTCGGCCTCCTGGCGGGCCCGCTCGACCATGTGCTCGCGGTCGCCGATCAGCTCCTGGGCCTGGGCAAGCGAGCCGGGCAGGGCCTCCCGCACGTCTTCGAGCATGGCGAGCAGTTCGGCGCGGTTGACCACGCAGGACGCCGACATGGGCATGGAGCGGGCGCTTTGGACCGCCGAGACGATCTCGTCGAGCTTCTTCTGCACGTCCACCTGGTGCTCGCCACTCTCTACAGCTGGATGGAGACGGACGGCACGACTGTAAGGGCAGTCGACTCCCCTCCGACACCAGGTGACGGACTGTCAGCGACCGTCGCGCGCGGTCATCCCTGGGCGCGCCGCTCGGCCAGCCGGGGGGTGAGCTTGGCGAGGACGGCCGGCGGCACCAGGTGGGAGACGTCGCCGCCCCAGGCCGCGACCTCCTTGACCAGGGAGGACGACAGAAAGCTGTACGTGGGGTTGGTGGGCACGAACAGGGTCTCGACGCCCGAGAGCCCGTTGTTCATCTGCGCCATCTGGAGCTCGTAGTCGAAGTCGCTGACGGCGCGCAGGCCCTTCACGATGGCGGGGATGTCGCGCTGCTTGCAGAAGTCGACGAGCAGGCCGTGGAAGGCCTCCACCTCGACGTTGCCGAAGTCGGCGGTGACCTCGCGGATCAGCTCGATCCGTTCGTCGACGGAGAACAGGCCCTGCTTGGACTGGTTGATCATCACCGCGACGTGCACGACGTCGTACAGCTTGGAGGCGCGGGCGATGATGTCGAGATGTCCGTTGGTGATGGGGTCGAATGACCCCGGACAAACGGCGCGGCGCAACTTGGGTCCCTCGCTCTCCGGTCCGGTCATCGTGCGTCTTCGCACGTAGAGGCGGCGCGACCGTACCAAAACGTTCCCTCGCCGTAGCGACGGGCCCGCATCGGCTCGAAGCCGGCCGGCCAGACGAACTCCCCACCTCTGGTGCTGCGCTCCACGGTGACGAGGGCATCGCCCGTGAGCCAGCCCCCGGAGCGGAGTGTGAGCAGTATCTCGCGAAGATCGTCGTCCGAGACGGCGTACGGCGGGTCGAGGAAAACCAGGTCGTACGGGGCGCCCGGGGGCGGTCCCGTCACGACTTGTTCCGCTTTGCCGGTACGGGCCTCGGCGCCCGGCAGCCCGAGCGCGCGGACGTTCTCCCGGACGGTCCGGGCGGCGCGCTGGTCGGCCTCGACGAGCAGCGCGTGGGCGGCGCCGCGGGAGAGCGCCTCCAGGCCGACGGCGCCGGACCCGGCGTACAGATCGGCGATGCGGACCCCGTCGAGGGTGCCGAGGAGCGCCTCCCAGGTGGAGAACAGGCCTTCGCGCGCCCGGTCGGAGGTCGGGCGGGTGCCGTTGCCGGGCGGCACGGCGAGGCGGCGTCCGCCGGCGGTGCCGGCGATCACGCGGGTCATCTGAGGTCCTGTTCCTTCGCGGAGATCTGTGCCTCCACGATAGGCCGGGGACGGGCCGGCGACGTCATCCCCGTCATCCCTTCTCCAGGTACTCCTCCCGCTCCTTGTCCAGGAGGGCGTCCAGGGCGGTGCGCAGCTCGGGGTGGGCGGTCAGCTCCGGATCCGCCTCGACGATCGCGGTGGCCTCCTCGCGGGCGGCCGCGATGACCTCCTCGTCGTCGATGACGGCGAGCATCCGCAGGCTGGACCGCACGCCGGACTGTGCCTGGCCGAGCACATCGCCCTCCCGACGCTGCTCCAGGTCGATCCGCGACAGCTCGAAGCCGTCGAGGGTGGCCGCGACGGCGGCGAGGCGCTGCCGGGCGGGGGTGGCCTCCGGCATCTCGGTGACGAGCAGGCACAGGCCGGCCGCGGCGCCACGCCCGACCCGCCCCCGCAGCTGATGCAGCTGCGAGACGCCGAACCGGTCCGCATCCATGATCACCATGGCGGTGGCGTTGGGCACGTTGACACCGACCTCGATGACGGTGGTGGCGACCAGCACATCCACGTCACCGGCGGCGAACCGGCGCATCACGTCGTCCTTGTCGTCCGGATGCATGCGCCCGTGCAGCACCTCGACGCGAAGCCCGGCCAGCGGCCCGGCGGCAAGCTTCGCGGCGACGTCCAGAACGGCCAGCGGCGGCCGCTTCTCGGCCTCGTCCTCGGGCGAGGGCTTCCGCTTCTGGTCCTCGTCGTCGCCGATACGGGCACAGACGACATACGCCTGATGCCCGCCCTCGACCTCCTCCCGCACCCGCTCCCAGGCGCGGCTCAGGAAGTGCGGCTTGTCGGCGGCGGGGACCACATGGCTGGCGATCGGCGAACGCCCGGCCGGCAACTGATCCAGAACGGACGTCTCAAGATCTCCGAAAACGGTCATGGCGACCGTGCGCGGAATGGGAGTGGCGGTCATGACCAGCAGGTGCGGCGGCTGCTTCCCCTTGCCCCGCAGCGCGTCCCGCTGCTCGACGCCGAACCGATGCTGCTCGTCGACGACGACAAGCCCCAGATCGTGGAACTGCACCTTGTCCTCGATGAGCGCATGCGTCCCGATGACGATCCCGGCCTCACCGGTGACCAGATCCAGCAGCGCCTGCCGCCGGGCGGCGGCCCCCATGGACCCGGTGAGCAGCACGACCTTGGTGCCCTGCTCGGCCCCGCCGAGCATCCCGCCCTCGGCGAGCTCGCCCATCATCTCGGTGACGGACCGATGGTGTTGCTGCGCGAGCACTTCGGTGGGCGCGAGCATCGCGGCCTGCCCGCCGGAGTCGACGACGGCGAGCATGGCGCGCAGCGCGACCATCGTCTTCCCGGAGCCGACCTCGCCCTGGAGCAGCCGGTGCATCGGATGCTGGGTGGCGAGATCGTCGAAGATCTCCCCGGAGACCCGCTGCTGGCCGTCGGTGAGGGTGAAGGGCAGCTTGGCGTCGAAGGCGGTGAGCAGGCCGTCAGGGGCGGGTTTCCGTGCGACGGCGGGGAGTTGGCTGTCGGCGTGCCGCCGCCGCGCCAGGGCGACCTGGAGGACGAAGGCCTCGTCCCACTTGAGGCGCTGGCGGGCGTCCTCGATGTCGGCCTTGGTGCGCGGCCGGTGGATCTTCTGGAGCGCGTCGGGCAGCTCGGCGAGGCCCCGGCCGTCGCGCAGGGCGGGCGGCAGCGGGTCGACGGCCTCGACGGCGCTGGGCAGCGCGGCGTCGACGGCCTTGGCGATCTTCCAGGACTCCAGCTTGGTGGTGGCCGGGTAGATCGGGATGAGCGCCCCGGCCCAGGTGTCGACGGCCTCGTCGGCGTCGCCTCGCAGCAACTCGTACGCGGGGTGGGCGAGCTGGAGCTTGCGGTTGAACAGCGACACCTTGCCGGCGAACATGGCGCGCGTCCCGGGCAGCAGGTCCTTGTGCGGCTTGTGCACGCCCTTGCCGAAGAAGACCAGTTGGATCCGGCCGCTGCCGTCCGTGATGGTCACCTCAAGGCGCTGCCCCCGCCCCTTGGCCCCGTTGAACGTATGCACGCGGGCGTCGGCGACCTGCGCGACGACGGTCACATGCTCGTCCAGCGGCAGGTCGGACAGTGCGGTCAGCTCACCCCGCTCGGCGTACCGACGCGGATAGTGGTGGAGCAGGTCCCCGACCGTATGCAGGTCGAGGGCCTCGGCCATGACCTTGGCGGTGGCGGGACCGAGGACCTTCTTCAGGGGTTCGTCGAGCGCGGGCACGGATCCATTGCACACCACGGGACCGACAACGCTCGACTATTCGACGCCGATCAGCAGCGGCGGCGCGCCCGGCCCGGCGTGGTACGTCGTGGTGTCGACGGCCAGGTAGGTGCGCCGCACGTGGGATTCCAGGGCGTCGGCGAGCGAGGCCGGGGCGCCCTCGCCGACGATCAGGGTGACCAGTTCGCCGCCGGCCGAGAGCATCCGGTCCAGGACCGTGCGGGCGATCTCCGTCGGGTCCTGGCCGATGACCGCCACGTCGCCCTCGATGAGCCCGAGCACGTCCCCGGCCTGGCAGACGCCGGCCGAGGTGAACGACTGCCGTTCGGCGACGGCGAGTTCGGCGTACCGGGTCGCGCCGGCCGCCGCCGTCATGGCGACCACGTCCTCGTCGAAGCGGCGGTCGGGCTCGTGCACGGCGAGCGCCGCGATGCCCTGGACGGCGGCCCGGGTCGGGATGAGCGCGACCCGGACGCCCTCGGCGCGCGCCTGCTCGGCCGCCGCGGCCGCGGTGTGCCGCAGGTCGGCGTCGTTGGGCAGCAGCACGACCTCGCGGGCGTGCGCACGGTGGATCGCGTCGACGAGGTCGCCGCTCGCCGGCGGCTCCCCCGGCGTCGCGAGCACCGTCGTCGCGCCGGCCTGCGCGCACAGCCCGGCCAGCCCGTCGCCCGGCAGGACGGCGACGACGGCCCGCTGGACCTGCTCCGGCCGCCGCGGCTCCCCGGCGAAGTGGGTGATCCGGATCCGGTACGGCCGCCCCGCCTCGACGCCCGCCTCGACCGCCGCCCCGGCGTCGTCGACATGGACGTGGACGTTCCACAGTCCGTCGCCGCCGACGACCACGAGCGAGTCGCCGAGCGCGTCGAGCCGGCCGCGCAGCCGGTCGACCGCCGCGTCGTCGGCCTCCAGGAGGTAGATCACCTCGAAGGCCGGTCCGCCCTCGGCGGCACAGGGATCGGCGGCAGCGGCGGCGACCGGCCGGTGCGCGGCCGCGAGCGGGCTCAGCGCCTCGCCGGACAGCGCCTCCACCAGCGCGCCGAGCACCATGACCAGACCGCGCCCACCGGCGTCCACGACGCCCGCGCGTTCGAGCACGGCCAGTTGTCCCGGGGTCGCCTCCAAGGCCGTCCGCGCCCCCTCGTACGCCCTCCTGGCCACCGTCACGAGGTCTCCGCCGCCCGCGCACGCGTCGGCCGCGGCCGACGCCACGCTCAGGATGGTGCCCTCGACGGGATGCGCCACCGCCTGCCGGGCCGCGTCGGCCGCTGTCGTCAGCGCGCGGGCCAGGTGATCCCCGTCACGCCCGGCGGCGAGCACGGAGGCCATGCCGCGCAGCAGCTGCGACAGGATGGTGCCGGAGTTCCCGCGGGCCCCGAGCAGTGCGCCGCGCGCCATGGCCCGTACCGCCTCGGGGGTGTCGGGGGCGGCGGCCTCGGCGAAGGCCGCGTCCAGAGCGCGGGCCGCGGACTCGACGGTCAGGTAGAGATTGGTGCCGGTGTCCCCGTCCGCGACCGGGTAGACGTTGATCGCGTCGATCGCCTCGCGCTCCCGGCCGAGCGCCGCCAATGACAGGAAGCACCAGCTCCGGACCGCTGCGGCGTCAAGGGTCTGCGCGGTCTGCGGCACCTGGTGATCCTCCTGCTGGGGCGGCCTTGGGGCGGCGGGCTGCTCCGCAGGGTAGACCCGGCCGCCACCGGGGCCGGGGGCGGGGCCCGGGGAGACCATGGTAGTTTCGTTCCACGGAAGCAGTCGTTGTATGCTGCTTCGGTTGCCCGGCAATCGCCGGGCCATTCCCCGGCAAGCCACTTCAGATCTCTGATTCCGGTGCGCCGGATTTCACTGTAAATCTGAAGTCTTTGGAGTGACCCGTGGCTGCCAACTGCGACGTCTGCGGCAAGGGGCCGGGCTTCGGCAACAACATTTCGCACTCGCACCGCCGTACGTCCCGTCGCTGGAACCCGAACATCCAGCGCGTGCGTGCCGTGGTCGGTCGGACGCCGAAGCGGCTCAACGTCTGCACCTCGTGCATCAAGGCCGGCAAGGTCTCGCGCTAACGCCGACGTTTCGTCGTAGCGCAGCCCCTGCGGTTGCCTTGAAGGGTCGGTTCACCTCGGTGAACCGGCCCTTTGCCATGTCCGGACGCGAAACCCGGACGCGAAACCCTCCGGCCCGCTAGG
>NZ_DATCVQ010000391.1:0-12319 GCF_036566765.1 Streptomyces sp. | reverse complement strand
GAGTATTCGACGCATGACCTACCTTCTCGGCGCAGTCGCCGGCGCCGCTGTGATCGCGGCCTCCTCGCTCCCGGCCATGGCCCACGCCCCGGCCCCGACTTCGGCCGCCACTGCCGCAGGCGCTTGCGGCTACTACAGCGGCAACGCGACCACCAGGCGCGGCGACCGGGGCGACCGGGTCAAGGAAGTCCAATGCATCATCAACCTCTGGAACGGCGGCACCCCGCTGCAGGTGGACGGCGTCTTCGGACCACGTACGGAGAGCTGGGTCGTCTACTTCCAGGACGTGCGCGGGCTGCGAGTGGACGGCATCGTCGGACCCGAGACCTGGTCCTCTCTTCGGGCCGTCTGAACACCTCCCGTCACCCGCTCCTGCGCACCGACTCCACAATCGCCCCGGGCTCAGCCTCACCAGGCTGAGCCCGCTGCGGTGGGGAACTGCCGGCCGGCCCCGAGTCACTTCCCCAGTCCACCCCAGCCGTTCGGCAGTGCTGTCAGCGGCGTTTCTCGGCTGACCCGCACAGCTATGGGCACTCACCACGATCGCCTGCGAAGGCCGCAACGCCTATGGCAGGAAAGTACCCACAGGTGTCTTTCTGGACTCTAGGCCGCGAGGGCGGGCGGGAACGATCCTGAGCTCATGAGCGACAGCACCGACTCCACATCCCTCACCACCGTCGTCAACGTCAACGACCTCGAATACAGGCAGGTCGCCCCCGGAATCATGCGTCGGCAGTTGCCGGTCACCGAGTACGCAGGCGGTTGGCTGATCGACTTCGCGCCCGGGACGCAGTGGCCGGCCGTCGACGAGCACTCTGGCGAGGAGCGCTACTACGTGATCAGCGGCGAGGTGATCGAAGGCGAAGAGCGCCACGGCCCCGGAACCTATGTCGTCTTCGCCCCAGGAAGCAGTCACCGGCCGCGGACCGAGATCGGCGCGCAGATGATCGGCTTGTCGATTCTGTCCGACTGACCGCATCAGAAGCACGGACCCGGCTTTCGCCGGTTGGCGTGAGACCGGGCCCGTGCCTGGCACCTGGGCTGGGGCCTGGGAGCCATGCGGCCTTCGTCGACCGTGACGGCGGAGTGATCTGCTCCGCGCCGTCGGCGGCCATCTGGTCCGGTCGCGAGGCGCACGCAGTCGGCGCTTCGCTCTGGAACGAGGAGGCGGCACCCGGAGCCACCTGACCTGGCCTGCTCACCCTGCGCCTCTCCTTCAAAGGCCGACCGCCATCAGCGGCATGTCTGGCCCTGGTGCGGTGCCGGAGTCTCCCCAGCGCGATTCCCAGACCGCTGAAGGCGTTCGCTCTGCCTCCGCCTCGCACCACCGGCCGCGCGCCCCCATGGGCGCGCCGTGCCTCCGTACCCACAGCCGGAGCGTCCACGATGTTCGACATCGACACCGTCCGCACATCCATACCTGCCCTCAAGGCCGGCATCGCGCATTTCGACGGACCGGGCGGAACGCAGACGCCCGCGTCCGTGATCGACGCCATGGCGGAGGCTCTGGCCCAGCCGCTGTCCAACCGCGGCACCGTCACGCCGGGCGAGCGCAACGCTGACCAGATCGTGTCCGGCGGCGCGAGCGAAGCCAGGCGGGCCATGGCCGACCTGCTCGCGGCGGAGGAGTCGGCCATCGTCTTCGGGCGAAGCGCGACACAGCTCACCTACGACTTCGCCCGCACGTTGGCCAGAACGTGGGAACCCGGCGACGACGTGGTCGTCACGCGTCTCGACCACGACGCCAACATCCGTCCCTGGCAGCAGATGGCGGCACGCGAGGGCGTCACGCTGCGGTGGGCGGACTTCGACCCCGAAACGGGCGAACTCGCCGTCGAGCACATCAGCGACGTCCTGTCTGAGCGCACCCGCCTCGTAGCGGTCACGGCAGCCTCGAACCTGATCGGCTCACGACCTCCCATCGCCGCGATCGCTCGCCTCGTCCACCAGGCTGGAGCGCTCTTGTATGTCGACGGCGTCCACTACGCCGCCCACGACACGGTCGACTTCGCGGCGCTGGGAGCGGACTTCTTCGTGTGCTCCCCCTACAAGTTCCTCGGACCCCACGTAGGAGTGCTGGCGAGTCGACCTGCTCTCCTGGACAGCCTGAAGCCGGACAAACTCCTTCCGTCGAGCGATGCGGTACCCGAGAGGTTCGAACTCGGCACACTTCCCTACGAGCTGCTCGCCGGGACACGAGCCGCGGTGGACTACATCGCCGACCTCAGCGCCAAGTCCCCGACCACTCACCGCCGCCGTCGCCTCGTCGCCGCGATGGCCCTCATCAGCAAGCACGAGCAGGTCCTGCGCGCTCAACTCGACGCCGGACTGCTCGAACTGGGTGAAGCGGTCACTTCGCACTCTCGAGCCCAGGAGCGCACCCCCACCACGCTCTTGACGTTCGCGGACCGCGACGCCCAAGACGCCTACCGATTCCTGGCCTCAAGGTCTGTACAGGCCCCCGCTGGATCCTTCTACGCCGTCGAAGCATCGAAGCGATTGGGCCTCGGCAGCGCCGGCGGCCTGCGAGTCGGACTGTCCCCCTACAACGACAGCAGCGACGTCACACGACTGCTCAACGGCCTGCACGACTTCCTCCGCAGCTAGGGCCTGTCCGGCGGATCAGGGTCGCCGCGACCCCGGCCATGATCCGCCGGACAGGCCTTAGCGCAGCCTCCGACCTGGCATCAGGCAGGCCGGGCAGATCGGCCCGCCGACGCTCCTATCGACTGCGCAGACAGGACCTCGCACATGGACACCGAACTCAAGGGGCGTGTAGCCCTCGTCACCGGCGCGTCCAGCGGCATCGGCGCCGCTACCGCCCGCGCGTACGGACGTGAAGGGGCACGGGTCGCCCTCACCTATCGCGGCAGCCGCGAGAAGGCGCTGCAGGTCGCCTCGGCCATCGAGGCCGAGGGGGGCGAGGCGTTGGCGGTGCCTCTGGACCTCGAGGACTTGGGCACTGTGGAGGAGGCGGTGACCGCCGTCGCCGACCACTGGGGCGGTATCGACATCCTCGTGGCCAACGCCGTTCGCTGGAGCAGCGCCGGCCCGCCGGACGCGAGCGTCCGATTCGAGGACGTCCCGCTCGATGAGTGGCAGACCATGATCAATGCCAATCTGGTCGGGGCAGCGGCGCAGGTCCGTGCAGTCCTGCCTGGTATGCGGGCGCGCAATTGGGGTCGCATCGTGCTGATCTCCTCGGGCATCGCCGAGGAGGGCCTGCCGGGTCCGGGCCCGTACGGCACAGCCAAGTCGGGCCTGCACGGTCTGGCTCGAAGCCTCGCCTGGGAAGCCGGCCGCGATGGCATCCTCGTGAATGTCGTGGCGCCCGGCTTCACACTCACGGACAGTCGTCCGCCTGTTCCCCGGGCCGTCATCGACGCACTCGCGTCCCATACCCCCACGCGTCGGCTCTCTTCCGCGGACGACGTTGCCGGGCTTGTGGTGTTCCTCGGCTCTGGAGCCAATGGCAATCTGACCGGTGAGGTCGTCCGAGACGGCTCCTCGGCTGCGCGAGCCCCCAGGCTGATGACCTGATCGGGGTCCTCCGGAACGCGGATTCACCTCTGACGGCAACAGGCGCCTGACGCCGGCAGGTGCCGCTCGGACTGAAGAAAGGCCCACATGACCTCCCGACAGGCTGAGATATCCCTTCGAGGACCTCATCGCGCTCGTTCCATCGCCTTCCGAGGAACCGCGACGGTCCGTGGCTGGATCCTGAAGGTGTACAGCATCAGCGCACACTCCGCTGCCGCGCGTCAGGACCTGATCACCGCGTCGCTGCAGGCGGCTGCTTCCGTGCTGCCCGCGCCTCGCGCGGAAGGCCGCTATGGCATCGGCTTCGTGATCGCGCACGACGCGGCCGACTACTGCTTCACGCTCGTGGACTGGTGGCAGGGAGAGAACGAGATCCATCAGCAGATGTTCTCCGCTCCCCTGGACGAGCCGAGCAGCTTGCGGCATCACGCGTCGCAGGCCATCGGCTGCGTCTGGGAGCTCGCTGTCACCGACTTCGAACGCAGGGCGTGGCTCACCCATGTGCTGACGAATCCGCAGGGCCCGGACGTCGCTGCGTATCTGAACGCAAACTTCGAAGGGACGGTCTGATCGTGGGCATGACGGTTGAGCGACTGGCCCGATTCGGCGATGCGTGGCGACGCAAGGACCTCGACGCGCTCATGGAGTTCATGACCGAGGACTGCGTCTTCCATGCCTCCGTCGGAGCCGAACCCGGAACGACCTTCCGCGGCTCCGACGAGGTACGCAGGGGCTTCGCCCTCATGATGGCCTTCGACGAGGGCTACGAATCCCGGCCCGGCGGCACAGCGTTCATCACCGGTGATCAGGGCGCGACGCAGTGGTCCTACGTCCACACCGACGAATCCGGTGTAGTTCATGAGGTCCGTGGCTGCGACCTGTTCACGTTCGAAGGCGACCGGATCCGCGTGAAGGACGCCTACCGCAAGGTCGACGCGGACATCACGGCCCCCGCAGCCCTCTGACTTATCCCGCCGGAGCGTGCCGACAGCCGCGGCGCGCAGCCAGCGGCGGATCGCCTCAACTGCCTTGCCGTGAGCCCCGGGTACTGGGGGTTCAGACGGACGCGCGCGCGGGCGCCGCGAATGTCCGCCTGTACGCCCCGGGAGTTGTGCCGAAGGCCGTTCTGAAGCGACGTCGCAAGTTGACCGCCGAGGACAGTCCCACTCTGGTGGCGATGACCTCGACCGAGAGGTCCGTCTGTTCCAGCAGAGTGCGCGCTGCGTCGAGTCGCTTCGCGAGCAGCCACTGTCCTGGGCTGATGCCGAGCTGTTCGGCGAAGCGGCGCGCGAGGGTGCGGCTCGACATCCCCGCGTGGTCGGCCATGACGTCAAGGGTCAGGCGGGCGTCCAATCTCGAGACGGCCCAGTCCAGCAGCTGAGCCAGGGATTCGTCTGCTCGGTCCGCTGCGGGAGTCTCACGCACGGCGTACTGGAGCTGGCTGCCCTCGCGGTGAGGGGGAAGGACCATATGGCGGGCGACCTGCGCCGCATAGCCGGCGCCGTGGTCGCCACGAACCAAGTGCAGGCACATGTCGATGCCGGCGCCGCTGCCTGCACTGACGGCTACGTCCCCGTGATCGATGAAGAGAACGTCGGCCTCTACATCGATGTCAGGGAATCTGGCCGCGAGCATTGTCGTGCGCAGCCAGTGGGTTGTGGCTCGGCGCCCGTCGAGGAGGCCGGCCTGGGCGAGGACGAAGGCGCCGGTGCAGATCGAGGCGATGCGCGCTCCGCGGCCATGCGCGACCCGAAGCTCTTCCAGTACCTCGCTGGCCACCGTCCCCCCGGCCGGCTCCCATCCGGGGACGATGATCGTGTCTGCCGTACGCAGGGCTGTCAGGCCCTCTTCGATCAGCACCGAATGACCGAGGGTGGTTTTGACGAGCCCAGGCGTGTGGGTGCACACGACGAAGTCGTAGTACTGAGGGAGGCCAGGCCGGGCCACTCCGAAAACCTCTGCGGCACAGGCCAGCTCGAACGGGGAGTGCGGGTCGTTGAGGAGTGCGACCACCTTGTGGCCCTGCATGGTGCCATCGTATCGGCGGGGCAAGCCGAGCGCCCCGGTGGCGCAGATCACATGGAACTCTCCTGTGTGTCGACAGCGGTTACTGACCTTGAAGGCGGGTTGTCGTAGGGCTGACGGTTGGTGATCGTCGCGTACGCCGGAGGTATGAGGTATCCGCAGGGTGGGGGTCTGACCGCGGAGAGGCAAGCATTCCGTGAGCGGGTCCGGATGGAAGCGGTTGGGATGTTCGCCGCCGGGCGGGGCAGTACCGAGATCGCGAAGGAGTTACGGGTCAGCGTTCGGTCGGTTCAGCGGTGGCGGCGGGTCTGGCGCGGGGCGGGACAGGATGCGTTGCGCTCACGTGGTCCGGCGTCCCGGCCGAGGCTGAGCGATCTGCTGTTCGCCGTGCTCGAGGAGGAGTTGGGGCAAAGGCCCGGTCGCTCACGGCTGGCCGGACCAACGGTGGACGCCGGCCAGGATCAAGACCCTGATCGGCCGGCGCTTCCACGAGAGCATGACGTTGTCGGGTATCTCCCAGATGCTGCGACGGCACGGCTGGAGTCATCAGGTTCCGGCCCGCCGGGCCGTCGAGCGTGATGAGACAGCCGTAGCCGGCTGGGTGAAGGACGTGCGGCCGCACGTGGAACCACCGCGGCGGCGCTCGGAGCCTGGCTCGTCTTCTAAGGCGAAGCCGGATTCTCGATGACGCCGCCGACCTCACGTACCTGGGCGAAACGCGGAACCACTCCAGTCATCCGGGTCCGCGGCCGTTCCCAGCACCGCTTCTCCATCGCAGCCCTGTGCTGCTACACACCCGGCGAACGCTCCCGCCTGGTCCACCGGCCCAAACGGCATACCGATCACAAGAGCGGCGGCCGCAAGAGCTTCGCCTGGACCGAGTACCGCGACCTCCTCATCGCCGCCCACCAGCAGCTCGACGGACCGATCGTCCTCGTATGGGACAACTTGAACGTCCACAAAGACCGCCGCATGCGGGCCTTCATCGACGCGCATGACTGGGTCACCGCCTACCACCTGCCGCCCTACACACCCGACCTCAACCCCGTCGAAGGCATCTGGTCGATCCTCAGCCGAACTTGCCCTGTGCGGCCCGTGCGCCGAAACCCAACCGGCCCGGCCCCGGCAGGCTGCTCGGCTCGAAGAACCGGCACCCCGCCACCCGCTACGACGTGGGCAGAACTGTCGGACGGCCCGAGGCCCTCGCCGAACGCACCCAGGTCAGCCCGTAGAGAATCCGGATCGGTTCTTCGCGATGTTCCGTGTCTTCTTGGTGTTGGCTGACTCGGCGAGCAGGGCGAGTACCGCCGGCGACGTCGACTCCTCGGCGAGGACGCGCTGCATCCAGTCCGTGACCTCCGCCAACGCGGCCGGTGTCGGCACGTGACCGTCCTTGACGGACAGGTAGAACAGCCAGTCGTGGATACGGCGGCGGATGAACTCGCGGTACCCCTCCGCTTTGAGCTGGTCGATCTCCGGCAGTAGTTCGGCCGACCAAACCCGGAACTCGGCAGGACCGGTCACCTTCATCGCGATCCTGTCCACGAGGGCGACTACCGCCGTCTTGGACGCAATCTCGTTGGGGTCGCGCAGGATCGTGGCCACGATCGCGCGGTCTCGGTGGCGGCTCCGCGAGGAAGCGGTCACCGAGACGACGTGTTGGTACGCGGACGATCGGACGTGCTCGTCCGCGACGGCATCGTCGACGTCCACGTCGACGATGCCGGCCCCCGCCAGCAACTCGGCCACATCGGAATGCAATGTCATCGCTTCATCCCTTGTCGCAGGGTTGGTTCTTGGCGGCCTCGGAGGCGGGCTACTGCCGCTCCCGTTCAGCCTGCTCCTCCGCGGTAACTACGGCGGCGCCGCCTTCGCCATCGTGACCTGTGCGATCACCTCGCTCGTCCCGCACGTCAGGTTCAGCCGTAATCAAGGGTGTTGAGCGCATCAGGCTTGGTGGCTCTTCGCCTTCTGTCGAGCGTAGTAAGCGCGGGCGCGGTTGCGGTCGCCGCAGTCCTTCGTATTGCACCAGCGGCGGTTCCGCCGCGGTGATGTGTCGAGGTAGACCCAGCCGCACTTGGCGTCTTCGCATTGGTGGAGGCGGTCGAGGCCGTCGCGCTGCGTGAGAGCAACGAGCCCGCGGACTATGCGATTGCGGGGCAGGGAGAGGTCGACGTCCCGGTCTTGCCATTGCCAGCGGTCGCCTGTGTGGACCAGGTCGGCTGTGGCGATCGCTGCTCGGTACATGCTCGCGAGGCCTGCGGCGGCCTCGGGGTCGTTGCCGAAGAGAGTCCCGTAGGCCCTCTCGCGCGCTTCGATGACCTGTTCCCGTTCCCGCTCGGCCCGGACGTCGTCCCGGCTGGCGCGCTCGAGCAGGGCCGCAGCCTCATCTGTACTGATCAGGCCGGATTCAACGCACCACTCGACGACATCGGAGAAGTTTTTCAGGGCCTCGACGCGTTCGGGTCCGCCGAGCCGCCAGGCAACGGTGTTCACCAGGTCGAGCATGCGGTCACCCGCGATGTGGCCGAACCTCACCATCAGCTCCTCTCGCCGGCGAAGGCACTCGTACCTGCGAGGCGACTCTCACAGGCAAAACCATTATTGCATGTGAGGTGATCCTCTTGGCATCATTCCCAATCAGCCAATCACCCATGAGATCACCGTCCGGGAGTCCACTCGTGCCTGCCGCCAGCCTCCGACCGTTCACCGCACTGTGGGCGTCCCAAGCGTCCTCGAATCTCGCCGACGGGGTGTTGCAGGCCGCCGCACCGCTGCTCGTCGCCACGCTGACCCGTGACCCGCTCGTGGTGGCGGGCATGACCGTGGCGCAGTTTCTGCCCTGGCTGCTCGCCACCCTCCCCGCCGGCGCGATGGCCGACCGCATGGACAGACGCCAGATACTCATCGCCGGGAACTGGCTGCGCGCGGCGGGGTTCGCGCTGCTCGCCCTCGCCCTGGCCAACGGATGGCACCACATCGCACTTCTCTACGCCGCGGTGTTCCTCGCCGGCTGCGCCGAAACAATGGTCGACAACGCCGCCCTGGCCATCCCGCCCCGCCTCCTGCCCCGCGAGAAGCTCGAACGCGCCAACGGCAGACTCTTCGCGACTCAGTCCGTCATCAACACGTTCATCGGACCGCCCGCCGGCGCAGCGTTGTTCGCGCTCGCGGCATCCGCGGCCTTCTTCACCGGTGCCGCCGTGTTCGCCCTCGCCGGCCTGGCAGCCCTGCTACTGCCCGCACTGCGCCCGACCAGCGAGGATCACGAGCACCACCGCCCGAACCCGACCACCAGAACCCAGGACATCCGCTCCGGATGGGCCTACTTCTGGCACCACACCCTGCTGCGCCGCGTCGCGTTCATCTCGGCGGCGATCAACTTCTTCAGCGCGGCCACCGGCGGAGTCCTCGTCCTGCTGATCACCGGCCCGTACCAACTGCCCATGTCGAGCTACAGCCTGTTCATCGCCGTTCCCGCCGCCGGCGCGATCGCCGGCTCACTGCTCGCCGAACACGTCGTGCCCCGCATCGGAGGCGGCCCCACCACCTGGCTCGCTGCCCTCACCCCGGCCGCCGGCTACGCCGTCCTCGGACTGGGCAGCAACACACCCCTGGCCCTGGCCGCCATGTTCGGCGCCGCTCTCGCCAGCTCACTGAACCAGATCGTCGTCAGCACCCTGCGCCAAGCAGCAGTCCCCGACGAACTCCTCGGCCGCGTCACCGCCGCCTACCGCCTGATCGTCCTGGGCGTCGTTCCCCTCGGAGCTCTCACCGGCGGCCTGATCGGACGCGGCCTGGGGATCCGAGCCACCTTCGTCGCCGCGGCCCTCGGACTCACCCTCGCCGCGATCCCACTCGCCTCCCGGGTCACCACCCAAGGCCTCCGCGACGCGGAATCAACCCCCTCGCTCCCCCTCCCGCTTCACACCGGTCCCCGCTGACACCTGCAGCCAGCCACCAGGACCGACCGCTCTCCACGAGTGCTCCTGTACCGCAACCGCTCATGCCCGGAGCCGCGGCAGCGCCGCGTTCGTGTCGTTCGCTCGATTCGGCCAGTAGTCGCGTGGTTCGAATCTGCACCTGATCCATGGCTGGTCCGCGGTGGTTTCACAGAGGCGGCCCACCGGCTCGCCGCCGACCACCATGATCCAGTGTGCTTCGTCCTGCGTCGCCGAGTCCGACATCCCCACCCCTTTGGTTGGATCCGCGAGCATTCTCCGCTGGGGACGAAGGCGGGGCGGCCGCCTGTCTGGCCCCGGCGGCAGTTGATCGACGGCATACGGTTCCGGGTCCGAACGGGCGTTCCGTGGCGGGACGTGCCCGTCGAGTACGGCCCGTGGGGCCGGATCTGCGACTTGTTCCGCCGATGGCAGCGAAACGGCACCTGGCACCGGGTCTTCAGCCGGCTCCAGTACCTGGCTGATGCGAAGGGTGCGATCGTGTGGGATCTGAGCGTCGATTCCACGGTGTGCCGCGCCCATTAGCACGCGGCTGGAGCCCGGAAGCAGGGTGACCTTCAGCAGGAACCGCCGGGTGGTGTCTTCACCGAGCCCCGTGATCATGGACTGGGACGCTCACGCGGCGGGTTCACCACCAAGGTGCACCTGGCCGTCGAGCAGGGCCAGAAGCCCATGTCGATCGTGGTAACGGCCGGGCAGCGCGGCGACTTGCCGCAGTTCGAACCCGTGCTGAGGAAGGTCCGGGTGCCCCGCATCGGGCCGGGCCGGCCGCGCGTCCGTCCTGATCGGGTGCGTGCTGATAAGGCGTACGCCTCCCGCAAGAACCGCGCTTACCTGCGTCGCCGGGGGATCCGCTGCACCATCCCGAACAAGGTCGACCAGGCGCGCCACCGCAAGCAACGCGGCTCTCGCGGCGGCCGGCCGCCGAAGTTCGACCCAGTCGACTACCGTGAGCGCCACGCGGTCGAGTGTGGGATCAACCGCCTCAAGAGGTACCGCGCCGTCGCCACGCGATACGACAAGCTAGCGGTCCGCTATGAGGCGACCGTCCTCATAGCGGCCATCGGCGAATGGCTGTGACCAGCACACATCAAGCGCGTCCAAAACCAGCCCGCAGGCATGGAGGTGCTCTCACTCCACGGCAGCATTGAGGAGAATCTGCGCCAGCTCGCGCGGCTGGGAGAACATCGGCCAGTGGCCGGTGTCCATCTTGACCAGCCGCCAGCGCTTGCTGTTCAGCAGCTCGGCCACATCTTCGTCGGGCTCGGCATCGTCTGGCTCGGCCCCCGGCATCACGCACAGGATGTATGTCGCCGGAAGTTCACCGAGCGGCCCCGCCAGCACAGCGGGCTCGGTCAGAGTGGCACCTGGGTGAGGCGTCGAGCCACGCACGAGGCGTGCGATCTGCTCATCGGTGAGACCCTCGCCGTCGTAATGAGCAGCTGGCGCGAGCGGCCAAAACCCTCCGTTCTCGGCGATCGATGCCTCCACTGCCGCCCCGCCGTCCGGCCAGGCGGAGACAAACGACTCGCCGTCAGTTGGAACACTTGAGTCGACGAATACCACGCGGGCCAGTCGGTCACCGATCCGCTCCGCGGCCTGACCTACCGGGATGCCCGAGTAGCTGTGACCCACCAGGACTACGTCACGCAGACCCTGGCGTTCTACCTCGGCAACGATGTCCTGGACATGAGTCGCTTGCCCCGCCGGTACACCCTGCTTGTCAGCAAGACCGGACAGCGTCAACGGATAGACGCCGTGGCCAGCCGCGCGCAGATACGGCACCACCTCGCCCCACGCCCACGCCCCGAGCCGTGCACCTGCAACCAGCACGAAATTCACCATGCCCGCACCGTAGCCGGGCAGCCTGACGATCTCCTAGAAAATACTTTCGATACACGCCCTGGATCACGGCCGATTCCTTCTCGGTATCGATGAGCGCAGTGAGATCTACCTGGTCGAGGGCTGGGTCGCCAGCTTCGGGGCAATGCCGCACGCCTTTGAGAATCTGATCCTCGGCGTGAGGCCCCGGAGGATCGACGAGAAACACAGGTAGCCGAATCAGACCTGGTGACAGGTCACTTGGCGAGCAGGACGCGTTTGCGGAGGAGCTCGAATCCCGCGCGGCCGAACATCTGTCGCTTCAGCATCTTGATCCGGTTCACGAGGCCTTCAACGACGCCTGAGTTCCAAGGGCGGGAGAGGCCGGCGGTGTCACACCACGCAGCCCCTGTTTGGTCGACTCGACTGGGAAGAACCGCGGCCCACGCCCCCCAGAGAGCCGATCAAGATGGGCGAGGTACTTCTCTACGCGACTGGCCATCAAGCCAGCCTGCACGATCACCCACACGTGGACGCCACCGGGGCGTCACCGGTAACGCTCTGCAACGGGTTCACAGAAGTTGAGCCAGAACCAGAAAACTGGCCCTGGCTCAACTCTTGTGACGGCAGAACTGGGTGTAAGCGTCGTCCGAGGAAGGTGCGCCCCAACTCCACGGGCCGCTCATTACCCCCGAGGTAATCGACCGTCCTGCCTTCCACCTGCAGGATCAGGACACATCGACGGGACCCCCGTCGGGATCCCGCCCGCAGTCACGAGGAGCACCATGACCGTCAAGTTCAGTGCCACCACCGCGAGTTCCACAGCAGAGGCCACCCGGGCCGTCGTGCAGGAGTTCCTTGCCGCCCGACTGGTCGGGGACACAGGGCGGCTCACCGAGCTCTTCGCCGACGAGGTCGACTGGCTGCTCGCAGAGAACCCCGCCGTCCCGTGGATCCGCCCGCGATCCACC
>NZ_DATCVQ010000390.1:0-20516 GCF_036566765.1 Streptomyces sp. | reverse complement strand
CCCCGAGGCCGTCCCCGGGGCGCGGCGTCGCGTCCCCACGCGCGCCACGAGCCTCGTACGTGCCGTCCGTCTCCATGAACCCCTGCCCCCTGACCAGCCAGGCCGCGCCGCATCTGTCCGTCCGTCAATCTAGTGCCCCGGCACGGGAGGTTCACCGTTCCACGGACGCGTCTCGCGCGATGTGCGAGGCTCCCTGCACACAATGGGCGGGGCGGCCCCGCGCACCCTGCTATGTCCGCCGCGGACAACGACTCACCCGCAACACTCCCGATCGGCGCATGCCCGCCCCCCGCCCGCACGCCTAGCCTGCGGAAGAAACCCGCACAGTGCGTCCAGAACACCCCCAGGAGCCCCGCATGAACGCTGTCCCGCAGGAGCGGCGCGTCGTCACCGCCATCCCCGGTCCGAAGTCGCAGGAGCTGCAGGCCCGCCGCCTCGACACCGTGGCCGGCGGCGTGGGCTCCGTGCTGCCCGTCTTCACGGCCAAGGCCGGCGGCGGCATCATCGAGGACGTCGACGGCAACCGTCTGATCGACTTCGGCTCCGGCATCGCCGTGACCACGGTCGGCGCGTCCGCCGAGGCCGTCGTGCGCCGCGCCGCCGCGCAGCTCGCCGACTTCACCCACACCTGTTTCATGGTGACGCCGTACGAGGGCTACGTCGAGGTCTGCGAGGCGCTGGCCGAGCTGACCCCGGGCGACCACGCGAAGAAGTCCGCGCTGTTCAACTCCGGCGCCGAGGCCGTCGAGAACGCGGTCAAGATCGCCCGTTCGTACACCAAGCGCCAGGCCGTCGTCGTCTTCGACCACGGCTACCACGGCCGTACGAACCTCACGATGGCGCTGACCTCGAAGAACATGCCGTACAAGCAGGGCTTCGGGCCGTTCGCCCCCGAGGTCTACCGCGTGCCGGTCGCCTACGGCTACCGCTGGCCCACCGGCCCGGAGAACTGCGGCCCCGAGGCCGCCGCCCAGGCGATCGACAACATCACCAAGCAGATCGGCGCCGAGAACGTCGCCGCGATCATCATCGAGCCGCTGCTCGGCGAGGGCGGCTTCATCGAGCCGGCCAAGGGCTTCCTGCCGGCGATCGTGAAGTTCGCCAACGACAACGGCATCGTCTTCGTCGCGGACGAGATCCAGTCCGGCTTCTGCCGCACCGGCCAGTGGTTCGCCTGCGAGGACGAGGGCATCGTCCCGGACCTGATCACCACCGCCAAGGGCATCGCCGGCGGTCTGCCGCTGGCCGCGGTGACCGGCCGCGCCGAGATCATGGACTCCGTGCACGGCGGCGGCCTGGGCGGCACCTACGGCGGCAACCCGGTGGCCTGCGCCGGTGCGCTCGGCTCGATCGAGACCATGAAGGAGCTCGACCTCAACGCCAAGGCGAAGCACATCGAGTCGATCATGAAGACTCGCCTGGGCGCCATGCAGGAGAAGTTCGAGATCATCGGCGACATCCGCGGCCGCGGCGGCATGATCGCGATCGAGCTCGTGAAGGACCTGGCGACCAAGGAGCCGAACGCGGAGGCCGCCGGCGCGCTGGCGAAGGCCTGCCACGCCGAGGGTCTGCTGGTCCTCACCTGCGGCACCTACGGCAACGTGCTCCGCTTCCTGCCGCCGCTGGTGATCGGTGACGACCTGCTGAACGAGGGTCTCGACATCATCGAGTCCGCGTTCGCCCGGATCTGACACCTCGTGTGAAGAGGTTGTGGGGGGCCGATGGCGGGTTGGAGTTCCGCCTGTCGGTCCCCCGGCCTCTGCCGTACGGTTTCTGCAGATGAGAGAAACACCCCGTCCGCAGGGGACTGCGGGCAGCAGGGCGGAGCCTCCCCAGCCTCGTCCTGACCGTGCCCTCGCGCACACCACTGGAGCCTCGGGCTCTGGAACTCCTCACCGATCGGACGGTCGCCCGCCCCACACCCCCCGGGGCGCGCGGCGGCCCGGTCTTGACGACCGCCCCGGAGCAACCCCCCCTGCTCCGGGGCGGTCGGCCGTTTTCTGGGCCGTCGTCGTACTCGCCCTCGTCACCTGGCAGGTGCTCGTCGGGGGCCCGCTGGCCCGCCTCGACGCACGCGTCTCGCGCGCCCTGGTCGACTCCGTCCCCCGCGGCCTGTCCGAACTCGGCGCGGACCTCGGCAACATGACGGTCGCTCTGCCGGTGCTCGGCTGCGCGATGGCGTACGCGATCCGGCGCGGCCGTCGCCTCGCCGCGCTCTACGCGGGCCTCGCCATGGCCGCCGTGCCGCTCCTGGTGGTCGCCCTCAAGGAGTGGACGGCCCGGCCGGGCCCCCTGGAACCCTGGGCCGAGGGCTACTACCCCTCCGGCCACACGGCGACCGCGATGGTCGCCTACTGCGGCGCGGCGATGCTCGTCGGCGCCCGGTGGGCGATGCCCGCCGCCTGGGTCCTGACCCTGGCGACGGCCGTCGGACTGGTCCTGCGCGGGTATCACTGGCCTCTCGACGTGGTGGCCGGTCTCTGCCTGGGGCTGCTGATCCTGGCCGTCAGCTCCACCCGCATGCGTCGAGACAGCGCTGGTTGACGGGGCCTCCTGGGCAGTGTCCTCATTCGCCGTCGTGCGGGGCCTCCCTGGCCAGCCGGCCCGCCGCCTCGTGCATCGCGAGTTCGAGCAGCGTGGCGTCGGTGAGGTTGCCCGAGCCGTCCGGCGGGATCAGCCAGCGCACTCCGCCGGCGGCCCGGCCCGGGTACGGGACGACGATCCAGGTGCCGCCGCCCGCGCCGCGCACCCCCGTGCCGAGCCAGCGCGCGACCGTGCCCGGCGGCACGAAGAAGCCGATCCGGGCGTCGCCGAAGTCGGCCAGGACCGGACCCGGCCGGTCCACCAGCCGGGTCAGGACGTCGAGCGTCGGATAGCCGAGCTCGGCCGGCAGGATCAGCACGTCCCAGCGCCGGCCGGCCGGCAGCAGCGCCACCCCGAGCGGGTTGCGCTCCCACTCCCACCGGCAGGCGTCCGGATCCGGCGCGACCGAGACGAGCCACTCCACCGCGGCCTTGGCCCCCGAAGCAGTCATCGGAAACGGCCTCCCTTCGTGCGCGGACACCTTGTCCACGCACACAGAGAGGAGGGTCGGCCGCGATCATGACGCAGGTTCGGGCCATGAATCGGTGGAGCGGGGGATCGCACGAAGATCGCCCGGTGCGCGCGGGGGGCGCACACCGGGCGCAGTCACGTCCAGCGATCCAGCCGTCGAGCCGGCTGTCCGTCTAGCTGTCGAAGCCCAGGCCCACCCGGTCCATCGCCTTCAGCCACAGGTTCCGCCGGCCGCCGTTCTCGTCGGCGCGGGCCAGCGACCACTTGGTGATCCCGATCCCGGCCCAGGCCAGCGGCTCGGGCGGGAACGGCAGCGGCTTGGAGCGGACCATCTCCAGGTCCGTGCGCTCGGTCCGCTCGCCCGCCAGCAGGTCGAGCATGACGTCCGCGCCGAACCGCGTCGCGCCGACGCCGAGGCCGGTGAACCCGGCCGCGTACGCCACCTTGCCCTGGTACGCCGTGCCGAAGAAGGCCGAGAAGCGCGAGCAGGTGTCGATCGCGCCGCCCCAGGCGTGGCTGAACCGCAACCCCTCCAGCTGCGGGAAGCAGCGGAAGAAGTGCTCGGCGAGCTTGAGGTACGTCTCCGGGCGGTGGTCCATCTCCGCGCTGACCCGGCCGCCGAAGCGGTAGATCGCGTCGTAGCCGCCCCACAGGATGCGGTTGTCGGCGGTGATCCGGAAGTAGTGGAACTGATTGGCGCTGTCGCCGAGCCCCTGCCGGTTCTTCCAGCCGATCGACGCCAGCTGCTCCGCGCTCAGGGGCTCGGTCATCAGGGCGTAGTCGTACACCGGGACGACGTACGACCGGACCCGCTTGACCAGCGAGGGGAAGACGTTGGTGCCGAGCGCGACCCGGCGGGCGACGATCTTCCCGTACGGGGTCTTCACGCCCATCCCCGTGCCGACGGCGACCAGGTCCAGGGCCGGGGTGTGCTCGTAGATCCGTACGCCGGCCTCCTGGCAGGCCCGCTTCAGGCCCCAGGCCAGCTTGGCCGGGTGGAGCATGGCGACCCCGCGCCGGTCCCAGAGGCCGGCGAGGAAGGTCGGCGAGTCGACCTCGGCGCGGACCGCGTCCCGGTCGAGCAGTTCCAGGCCGTCGGCGAGACCGAGCCGGTCCGCCTCCGCGTACCACTCGTGGAGTTCCTCGACCTGGTACGGCTCGGTGGCCACGTCGATCTCGCCGGTGCGCTCGAACTCGCAGTCCAGGGAGTAGCGGGCGACCGCCTCCTCGATGGCGTCGAGGTTGCGTTCGCCGAGCTGCTCCAGCTTCCCCAGCTCGTCCGGCCAGCGGGCGAGCCCGTTGCCGAAGCCGTGGGTGAGGGAGGCGGCGCAGAAGCCTCCGTTGCGGCCCGAGGCGGCCCAGCCCGCCTCGCGGCCTTCGATCAGCACGACGTCCCGGGAGGGGTCGCGCTCCTTGGCGAGGAGCGCGGTCCACAGTCCGCTGTATCCGCCGCCGACGACGAGCAGGTCGCACCGCTCGGTGTCGGTCAGGGCGGGCAGGGCACCGGGCTTGCCGGGATCTTCCAGCCAGAAGGGGACGGGCTGGGCGTCGGAGAGAGATTGTGCAGCGAGACGCATGGCGACTGGGGCCATGGTTTCCAACTCCTTCAGGTCTTGCTCAGGTTGTCGCTGTTTTCTTGCGCCGGTTCGTGATGATCTGTCCGGCTACCACCACCGTTACGGCAATGATGAACATCGCCGTGCCGATGACGTTGATCTGGACGGGCGTGCCGCGCTGCGCCGAGCCCCAGACGAACATGGGGAAGGTGACGGTGTTGCCCGAGTTGAAGTTGGTGATGATGAAGTCGTCGAACGACAGCGCGAAGGAGAGCAGCGCTCCGGACGCGATGCCCGGCGCGGCGATCGGCAGCGTCACCCGCAGGAAGGTCTGCACCGGGCCGGCGTAGAGATCGCGCGCGGCCTCCTCCAGGCGCGGGTCCATGGACAGGACGCGCGCCTTGACGGCGGCGACGACGAAGCTGAGGCAGAACATGATGTGGGCGATCAGGATCGTCCAGAAGCCCAGCTCTATACCCATGTTGAGGAAGAGCGCGAGCAGCGAGGCCGCCATCACGATCTCCGGCATGGCCATCGGCAGGAAGATGAGCGAGTTGACCGCGCCGCGCGCCCGGAAGCGGTAGCGGACCAGCGCGAAGGCGATCATCGTGCCGAGCACGGTCGCGCCGATGGTCGACCACAGGGCGATCTGCAGCGAGAGCGAGAGCGAGCCGCACATGTCGGCCACTCCGCAGGGGTCCTGCCACGCCTCGAACGAGAACTCCTGCCAGGCGTAGTTGAACCGCCCGGCCGGGTTGTTGAACGAGAACACCGTCACGACGACGTTCGGCAGGATGAGGTACGCGAGCGTCAGCAGGCCCGCGATCACGACAAGGTTCCGACGGATCCAACGCATCAGACCAAGTCCTCCGTTCCCGCCCGGCGGATGTAGACGGTGACCATGACCAGCACGATCGCCATGAGGATGAACGACAGCGCGGCGGCGGTCGGGTAGTCGAGGATGCGCAGGTACTGCGACTGGATCACGTTGCCGATCATGCGGGTGTCGGTGGAGCCGAGCAGCTCCGCGTTGACGTAGTCGCCGCTCGCCGGGATGAAGGTGAGCAGGGTGCCGGAGACGACGCCGGGCATCGACAGCGGGAACGTCACCTTGCGGAAGGTGGTGGCGGGGGACGCGTACAGGTCCTTGGCGGCCTCGTGCAGCCGGCCGTCGATCCGCTCCAGGGAGGTGTAGAGGGGCAGGATCATGAACGGCAGGAAGTTGTACGTGAGGCCGCAGACCACCGCCATCGGCGTGGCGAGCACCCGGTCGCCCTCGGTCCAGCCGATCCAGCTGGTCACGTCCAGGACGTGCAGGGCGTTCAGCGCGTCGACCACGATGCTGTCGTCCGCCAGGATCGTCTTCCAGGCCAGGGTCCGGATCAGGAAGCTGGTGAAGAACGGCGCGATGACGAGGACGAGCAGCAGGTTGCGCCAGCGGCCCGCCTTGAAGGCGATCAGGTACGCGAGCGGATAGCCGAGCAGCAGGCACAGGACGGTCGCGGTGCCCGCGTAGAGCAGGGAGCGGACGAACTGCGGCCAGTACTCCTGGAAGGCGTCCCAGTAGGTCTGGAAGTGCCAGGTGACCTCGAAGCCCTGCTCCAGGGAGCCGGTCTGCACCGAGGTGGACGCCTGGTACACCATCGGCAGCACGAAGAAGACGAGCAGCCAGACGATGCCGGGCAGCAGCAGCCAGTACGGGACGAGCCGCTTGCGGCGGGAGGGCTTGTGCACGACGGGCTCGGCGGACACCGGCGCCTCGTCCTTGGTGAGAGTCGCGCTCATCCGGCGTCCTCCACCGTCTCCACGCCCGCGTCGATGTCCTGAGCGGCGTCCAGGCCGAAGGTGTGGGCCGGGTTCCAGTGCAGGACGACCTCGGCGCCGGGGACGAGGCGCGTGTCACGCTCGATGTTCTGCTCGTACACCTGGAGTTCCGCGCCCGCCGGGCTGTTGACGACGTACTGCGTGGAGACGCCGATGAAGGAGGAGTCGGCGATCCGTCCGGTGACCCGGTTGCGGCCGTCGGCTATCGAGCCCGCGTCGTCGGCGTGCGCGAGCGAGATCTTCTCCGGGCGTACGCCCACCAGCACCTTGCCGCCGGTCCGGACGGCGTCCGTACAGCGGTCGCCGGGCACCCGAAGCTTGCCGCCGCCCGCGGTGACCAGGACGTCCGCGCCGCCGGCCTCGACGACCTCGGCCTCGATGAGGTTGGAGGTGCCGAGGAAGTTCGCGACGAAGGTGGTGCGCGGGTTCTCGTACAGGTCGGCGGGCGCGCCGAGCTGCTCGACCCGGCCGCCGTTCATCACCGCGACCTGGTCGGCCATGGTCATGGCCTCCTCCTGGTCGTGGGTGACGTGCACGAAGGTGATGCCGACCTCGGTCTGGATCCGCTTGAGCTCCAGCTGCATCTGCCGGCGCAGCTTCAGGTCGAGGGCGCCGAGCGGCTCGTCGAGGAGCAGCACCTGCGGGTGGTTGATCAGCGCGCGGGCGACGGCGACGCGCTGCTGCTGGCCGCCGGAGAGCTGGTGCGGCTTGTGCTTGGACTTGTCGCCGAGCTGGACGAGCTCCAGCATCTCGTCGACCTGCTTCTTGACCGACTTGACGCCGCGCCGGCGCAGGCCGAAGGCGATGTTCTCGAAAACGTCCATGTGCGGGAAGAGCGCGTAGGACTGGAAGACGGTGTTGACCGGCCGCTTGTAGGGCGGGAGGTCGGTGACGTCCTTGTCGCCGATCAGGACGGTGCCGGTGCTGGGCTCCTCCAGGCCGGCGATCATGCGCAGCGTGGTCGTCTTGCCGCAGCCGGACGCGCCGAGCAGGGCGAAGAAGGAGCCCTGCGGCACGGTCAGGTCGAGCGGGTGGACGGCGGTGAAGGCGCCGTAGGTCTTGCTGATCCCGGTGAGACGGACGTCGCCGCCGGTGTTCGTGTCAGTCATGGGTGCGATCCCAGGGTCGTGAGTCGTGAGGGGGCAGGACTGCGGACAGGCGGCCGGCTCAGGCGCCGATGAGCTTGGCGAACTTCTCCTCGTACGCCGTCTCTTCCTTGCTGCTCAGCGAGCGGAAGGCGCGCGACTTCGCGGCCATCGCCTTGTCCGGCAGGATCAGCGTGTTGTTCGCGAGCTCGGGGTCGATCTTGGTGAGCTCGTCCTTCACCCCGTCGACCGGGCAGACGTAGTTGATGTACGCGGCGAGCTGGGCCGCCACCGGGAGCTCGTAGTAGTAGTCGATGAGCTTCTCGGCGTTGGTCTTGTGCTTGGCCTGGGCGGGGACCAGCAGGTTGTCGCTGGAGGTGATGTAACCGGCGGCCGGGATCGCGAACTTGATGTCGGGGTTGTCGGCCTGCAGCTGGATCACGTCGCCGGCCCAGGCGAGACAGGCCGCCAGGTCGCCCTTGTCGAGGTCCGAGGTGTAGTCGTTGCCGGTGAAGCGGCGGATCTGCTTGGTGTCGACGCCCTTCTGGAGCCGGCCGATCGCCGCGTCGAAGTCGGCGTCGGTGAAGGAACTCGGGTCCTTGCCCAGGTCGAGCAGGGTCATGCCGACCGAGTCGCGCATCTCGGTGAGGAAGCCGACCCGGCCCTTGAGGGTGGGGTCGTCGAGCAGCTGGGTGACCGAGTCGACCTTCTTGCCGCCGGTGGCCTTGGAGTTGTACGCGATGACCGTGGAGATGCCGGTCCACGGGTACGAGTAGGAGCGGCCCGGGTCCCAGTCGGGGCGGCGGAACTGGGCGGACAGGTTGGCGTAGGCGGTCGGCAGGTTCGCCGGGTCGAGCTTCTGCGCCCAGCCGAGCCGGATGATGCGGGCGGCGAGCCAGTCCGTGACGCAGATGAGGTCGCGGCCGGTGTCCTGTCCGGCGGCGAGCTGGGGCTTGATCTTGCCGAAGAACTCGACGTTGTCGTTGATGTCCTCGGTGTACTTGACCTTGATCCCGGTCCGCTTGGTGAACGCCTCGAGCGTCGGGCGGGACTTCTCGTCCTCGCTGACGTCCATGTACTCGGTCCAGTTGGAGAAGCTGAGCTGCTTCTCCTTGGCCGAGACGTCTATGGAGGCGGGCCCCTGGCCCTCTCGCTTGGCCGGCGGGATGCCACAGGCGCTCAGGCCGGCGAGACCGCCGAGCGTGAGCGCGCCGACGCCGCCCGCGCGCAGCATCGACCGGCGGGTGAGCGCGCCGCGGCCGCTCGTCAGGCTGCGCCGCATCGCCGCGATCTGCGCGGCGGAGAGGCTGTCGGGCTCGTACTGCTCCATGCGCTGTGCCCTTTCGGGAGGGTTGGGCCGCTGGTCGGGCGGCGACTTTCTATCGGTCCCCGAAGATGGTGCGGTGCCAGTCCTTCGCGGCGACCGCGGTGTTGTCGAACATCACGTGCTTGACCTGCGTGTACTCCTCGAAGGAGTAGGCGGACATGTCCTTTCCGAAACCGGATGCCTTGTATCCGCCGTGCGGCATCTCGCTGAGGATCGGGATGTGGTCGTTGACCCAGACGCAGCCCGCCTTGATCTCGCGGGTGGCCCGGTTCGCCCGGTACACATCACGGCTCCATGCGGAGGCGGCGAGTCCGTACGGGGTGTCGTTGGCGAGCCGGATGCCCTCGTCGTCGCCGTCGAAGGGCAGCACGACGAGCACCGGGCCGAAGATCTCCGACTGCACGACCTCGCTGTCCTGCGCCGCGTCGGTGATCAGGGTGGGGCGATAGTACGCGCCCTTCTCCAGATCGCCTCCTGGGGCCTCGCCGCCGGTGACGACGGTGGCGTAGGAGCGGGCGCGGTCGACGAAGCCGGCGACCCGGTCGCGCTGGGCGTGGCTGATCAGCGGGCCGAGGTCGGTGGCCGGGTCGAACGGGTCGCCCAGCCGGACGCTCTCCATCAGCTCCGCGACCCGCTCGACGAAGGCCCGGTACAGCGGGCGCTGGACGTACGCGCGGGTGGCCGCGGTGCAGTCCTGGCCGCTGTTGATGAGGGAGGCGGCGACGGCGCCGTGCGCGGCGGCCTCGACGTCGGCGTCGTCGAAGACGACGAAGGGGGCCTTGCCGCCGAGTTCGAGGTGCAGCCGCTTGACCGTGGCGGTGGCGATCTCGGCGACCCGCTTGCCGACCGGCGTGGAGCCGGTGAAGGAGGTCATGGCCACGTCGGGGTGGCCGACGAGGTGCTCGCCGGCGTCGCGCCCGGCGCCGGTGACGATGTTGATCACGCCGTCGGGGATGCCGGCCTCGGAAGCGGCCTGGGCGAACATCAGCGAGGTGAGCGGGGTGAGCTCGGCGGGCTTGAGGACGATCGTGTTGCCGGCGGCGATCGCCGGGAGGATCTTCCAGGCGGCCATCTGGAGCGGGTAGTTCCAGGGCGCGATGGAGCCGACCACGCCGATCGGCTCGCGCCGTACGTACGAGGTGTGGTCGCCGCTGTACTCGCCGGCCGACTGGCCCTGGAGGTGACGGGCCGCCCCGGCGAAGAAGGCGGTGTTGTCGACGGTGCCGGGGACGTCGAACTCGGTGGACAGCTTGATCGGCTTGCCGCACTGCAGCGACTCGGCCTGCGCGAACTCCTCGGCCTGCGCGGCGAGCACGCCCGCGAAGCGGTGCAGCGCGTCGGAGCGCTCGCCGGGGGTGGCGCCCGCCCAGCCGGGGAACGCCTCCTTGGCGGCGGCTACGGCTGCGTCCACGTCGGCGGTGGACGCGAGCGCGTAGTCGTACACGCTCCGGCCGGTGGCCGGGTCGACGACGCTGTGCGTCTTGCCGGACGTGCCGGAACGCAGCCGCCCGCCGATGTATTGCGCCCCGTCCGCGAAGCGGTCCGTGGCCTGGAAGCGGTTGCCCATGACGCTCTCCGTTGTCCCAGCTCGAATTGAGTGCCGATCCTGACAGAGGGCTGCCAGGCCAACAAGTGATTCCGTTGTTGCCTTTTGGTTACGCGACGGATTCGGTCGACCATGTGTCGAGGTAGCCGGAATATCTCCGTACGCAATGTCCGTGGCAGCTGCGAGACTCGCATGCATGGGGATGATCGAGGAACTGACACAGCAGGTCAGACGGGGTGAGCACGTCAAGTTTCTGCACTTCTGGGGGCACCGCCCGCGGCCCGACGGGCAGCTCTCGGCGAGCTGTCTGAGCCAGTGGTGGCCGTCGCCGTTCGAGGTCGACGGACTACGCTACGCGACCGCCGAGCACTGGATGATGGCCGAGAAGGCGCGCCTGTTCGGCGACGCGGAGGCGGAGCAGGCGGCGCTGACGGCGAAGAGCCCGGCGCAGGCGAAGAAGGCGGGGCGGCTGGTGCGCGGCTTCGACGAGGCGGCCTGGGACCGGGAGCGCTTCGGGATCGTGGTCGCCGGCAGCGTGCACAAGTTCGGCGCGGACGACGCGCTGCGCGCGTTCCTGCTCGGCACCGGGGGCCGCGTCCTGGTGGAGGCCAGCCCGATGGACCGGGTCTGGGGCATCGGGCTGACCGCGGACGACCCGCGCGCCGCGGACCCGGAGCGCTGGCGCGGCCTCAACCTGCTCGGCTTCGCGCTGATGGAGGCGAGGGAGCAGTTGCGGGCGAGTTGAGGCCGGCCCGGGTCCGGGCGTCCGGCGCGGGGCGTCAGGAGCAGGCGGCGGGGGCTACGAGCGGCCGGGGACGACCAGGGTGGTCTGGAACGGGTCGTCCTCGTAGCTGCTGTCGCGGTCCTCGAACTTGTCGATGTTCGCGAAGATGTAGCCGAACAGGGCGATGAAGGCCACGCCCACGACGATGCCGATCGAGCCCATGATGATGCCGGCCAGCGCCTGGCCGCCGTTGTTGGCCTCGCCTCGCTGGACGCGCTTGCGCCCGAGGATGCCGAAGATCAGCGCGAGCACGCCGAGGACCAGCGCGGGCACGCCGTAGCACCAGCCGATGGTGAGCGCGAGGATGCCGAGCACCATCGCCGCGGTGCCCATGCCGTTCGCCGGGGCCTGCGGCCAGCCGGGCTGGCCGTATCCGCCGTAACCCGGGTAACCGGGGTAGCCGTACGCGCCGGCGGGCGGGGCCGGCGGCGCCGGGTAGCCGTAGGTCGGGCCGGTCGGCGCGACCGGGGGCGGCGGCACGTCCGCGGACGGCGTCTCGGGGGACGGCATGGCCATCATCGTCGGCTGGTCGTGCACGGACGGCGGTGTCGGCGACGCGGGCTGCCCCGCACTCTTGCCCAGGTCCACCCGCTCCGGCGGGGCCCACGGGTCCGCCGGGTCGTACCCGCCCTGGCCTCCCTGACCGTCCTGGCCGCCCTGCACCGGTCCGCTGCTGTCCGTCATGGTCCTCCCCCATCGTGGTCCGGCCATGCTACGACCTCCGTCGGACAAGGGGACGGCCCGGCCTACGATGAGCGGATGACCGATCTGCATCCCTTCATCGCGGGCCTGCCCAAGGCCGAGTTGCATGTCCACCACGTCGGCTCCGCGTCGCCGCGGATCGTCGCCGAACTGGCCGCCCGGCACCCCGACTCCAAGGTGCCGACCGACCCCGAGGCGCTCGCCGACTACTTCACCTTCACCGACTTCGCGCACTTCGTCGAGGTCTACCTCTCGGTCGTGGACCTGGTCCGCACCCCGGAGGACGTCCGGCTGCTGACCTTCGAGGTCGCCCGCGACATGGCCCGGCAGAACATCCGGTACGCCGAGCTGACCATCACCCCGTTCAGCTCGACCCGCCGCGGCATCGACGAGCGCGCCTTCATGGCGGCGATCGAGGACGCCCGCCGGGCCGCCGAGGCCGAGTTGGGCGTCGTGCTGCGCTGGTGCTTCGACATCCCGGGCGAGGCCGGCCTGGAGGCCGCGGCCGAGACCGCCCGGCTCGCGGTCACCGACGGCCTGCGCCCGGAGGGCCTGGTCTCCTTCGGGCTCGGCGGGCCCGAGATCGGCGTGCCGCGCCCGCAGTTCAAGCCGTACTTCGACCAGGCGATCGCGGCCGGTCTGCGCTCCGTCCCGCACGCCGGCGAGACGACCGGCCCGGAGACCGTCTGGGACGCGCTCAACGAGCTGGGGGCCGAGCGCATCGGCCACGGCACCAGTTCCGTCCAGGACCCGAAGCTGCTCGCCCACCTGGCCGAGCACCGGATCGCCCTGGAGGTCTGCCCGACGTCCAACATCGCGACCCGGGCCGTCGCCACGCTGGAGGAGCACCCCATCCGGCAGATGGCAGACGCCGGCGTGCTGGTGACGATCAACAGCGACGACCCGCCGATGTTCGGCACCGACCTGAACAACGAGTACGCGGTCGCCGCCCGACTGCTCGGCCTGGACGAGCGCGGCGTGGCCGCCCTCGCCAAGAACGCGGTCGAGGCGTCCTTCCTGGACCCGGCCGGCAAGGCCCGGATCGCCGGCGAGATCGACGCGTACACGGACAAGTGGCTTGCCCGCTGACAGCCGTGAGAATGAGGGCATGCGCAACGTCAGAGTCGTAGCCCACCGCGGCGATCCGTACCGCGTCCGCGAGAACACGCTCCGCTCGATCGCCTCGGCGGTCGAGCGGGGCGCGGACGCGGTCGAGATCGACGTCCGGCTCACCCGCGATCGCGTCCCCGTCCTCCTGCACGACGACACGCTCAAGCGGCTGTGGGGCCACGACCGGCCGCTGTCGGCGCTGTCGTACGCGGAGGTGCGCGGGCTCACCGGCGACGGGATCCCCACCCTGGACGAGGCCCTGGAGACGGCCGGGGCGCACCCGCTGATGATCGACCTGCCCGGCGGGAACGAGGCGTCGGTCCGCACGATCGTCGGCGCGGTCCACGACGCCGGGGCGGGCGACCGGGTGTACTACTGCGCCGGCGGCGTCGCCATGCTCCAGGTCCGGGCCGCCGACCCCGCCGCCGAGATCGCCCTGACCTGGACCTCGCTCGCCCCGCCGCGCCCCGTCCTGCTGGACGTGGTGAAACCGCGCTGGCTCAACTACCGCTTCGGCCTGGTGAGCCGCGCCCTGGCGGACCGCGTGCACCGCGACGGGCTGCTGCTCTCCGTCTGGACCGCGGACACTCGCCGCACCATGCGAAGGCTGATCGCGAACGGCGTGGACTCGATCACCACCAACCGCCCCGACGCGCTCGTCGCCGAGCTGAGCGGCGGCAGACGGTAATGGGCATACGGGGGGATGCGGCGCGGGCCTGGGGGCGGGCCCGGGCGCTGGCGGGGGCCAACCCGTGGGCGGTGGACATCGGCCTCGCCGCGCTGGTGCAGGCGGCGATGACGATGCCGTTCGTGGTGCCGCGCCCGCCGGAGCTGGAGCCGGCGACCTGGCCCGCGTACGGGCTGACGACGCTGACCGTGCTTCCGCTGATCTGGCGGCGCCGGGCGCCGTTCACGGTGCTCCTGGCGATTCTGGCGACCAGCACGCTGTACGTGCTGGCCGTCGAGGGGCCGGGGCAGCCTCTGCCGTACACCGGCCTTGTCATCGTCTACACGATCGCCCTGCTCTCGCCGCCGCGGACCCGGCTCGCGGCGGCGGCGCTGCTGATCGTGGCGGTGCCCGCGTCGGTGTGGCTCAACACCCGGTCCGCCCGTGAACTGACCTTCTCGCTCTTCGTGTTCGCGGCGGCCTACGCCTTCGGCCGGCTCACCGACGCCCGGCAGCGCACCTCCCGGGTCGAGGCCGAGCAGGCGGCGGCGCGCGAACGGGCGCGGATCGCCCGGGAGATGCACGACATCCTGTCCCACGCGGTGAGCCTGATGGTCGTGCAGGCCGAGGCGGGTCCGCTGGCGGTGCGGAGCGCGCCGGAGAAGGCGGAGGCGGCGTTCGACGCCATCTCGCAGGCCGGCCGGGACGCGATGGCGCAGCTGCGCAGCATGCTGGGCGTGCTGCGGGAGGAGGACGGCCCGGCGCCCCGGGCGCCCCAGCCGGGGATGGACGCCCTTCCCGAGCTCCTCGCGCGGGTTCGGGCCGGCGGCCTGGACGTCACGCACACGACGACCGGCGAGCCGCGTACGCTGCCGCCGGCCCTTGGCGCGACCGTGCACCGGATCGTGCAGGAGGCGCTGACGAACGTGGTGAAGCACGCCTCGGCGCGCACCGCGGCCGTCCGGCTCGACCACGCGGAGGGCCGGCTGACGGTGACGGTGACCGACGACGGGCGCGGGCCGCGCGGTCCGTCGGGCGGGCACGGCCTGATCGGGCTGCGGGAGCGGGCGGCGGCGCACGGCGGCAGGGCGGTCACCGGGCCGGGCCCGGGCGGCCGGGGCTTCGAGGTGCGGGCCGAGATCCCGCTGGACGACCGGTCGGAGGTACGGAGTTGACGATCCGCGTGGTGGTGGCGGACGACCAGGAGCTGGTGCGCAGCGGCTTCGCGATGATCCTGGACGCCCAGCCGGACATCGAGGTGGTGGCGGAGGCCGGGGACGGCGCGGCGGCGGTCGAGGCGGTGCTCCGGCACACCCCGGACGTGGCGCTGCTCGACATCCGCATGCCGCGCATGGACGGGATCGAGGCCTGCCGGGCGATCGGCGCGCGCAGCGCCTGCCGGACGGTGATGCTGACGACCTTCGACGCCGACGAGTACGTGTACGAGGCGCTGCACGCGGGCGCGAGCGGCTTTCTGCTGAAGGACGTGCGGCGGGACGACCTGGTGCACGCGGTACGGGTGGTGGCGGCGGGCGACTCGCTGCTCGCCCCGTCCGTGGCGCGCCGGCTGGTGGAGCAGTACACCGCGGGCGGCGGTCCGGCGCGCACCGATCCACGCCTCGACGCGCTCACCGGGCGGGAGCGGGAGACGCTGCTGCTGCTCGCGCGGGGCCTGTCGAACGCGGAGATCGCGGCGGAGCTGGTGGTCAGCGACCACACGGTGAAGACGCACGTGGGCAACGTGCTGGCGAAGCTCGGCCTTCGCGACCGGATCCAGGCGGTGATCTGCGCGTACGAGACGGGTCTGGTCAGGCCGGGCGCTCCCCCGGCCGGGGGAGGCGCGGGCGCGGCGGCCTCCCCCGCGTAGGGGAGGACGGTGCCGGGGGAAGATCGCCGGTCCGGGCGATCCGTACGAAGCCGCAGGTCAGCAGGATGAAGCCATCGACAACGACGGCTCATCACACAGGAGTTGGCTATGAACGGCACCACTCGGACCCTGCTCGCCGCCGCGCTCGTTCTGGGCGTCGCGGCGGGCCCGGCGGTCGTCCCGGCGGCCGCGGCCACGGCCCCTGCCTCCGTTTCGTCCGCAGCCTCCTCGACCGCCGCCCTGGACGCGGCGATCGCCGGGCTCCCGAACGCCGGCGCGACGGCCGCGCTCGCCCGGGTCGGCGGCTCCGAGGGCGTCTGGCAGGGCGCGACCGGCGTGCACGACCTGCGGACGAACCGGCCCGTCGACCCGGACGCCCGGTTCCGGGCGGGCTCGGTCACCAAGGTCTTCACCGCCGCGGTCGCCCTCCAGCTGGCCGCCGAGGGCCGCCTCGACCTGGACCGGACGGCCCGCTCGTACCTGCCGGAGCTGATCCCGGCCGCGTACGGCAAGGTCACCGTCCGCCAGCTGCTCAACCACACGCACGGCATCCCGGCCCCGGACTTCCCGGGCACGACGGTCGAGGAGTGGTACGAGAACCGCTTCCTCGTGCACGACCCCGAGGACATGGTCCGCTCGGCGACGGCCAAGCACCCGGAGTTCGCGCCCGGCGCCCGGCAGCACTACCTCAACATCGGCTACACGGTCGCGGGCCTGCTGATCGAGCGGGTGACGGGCGAGCGGTACGAGGACGTCCTCGCCGCCCGTGTGCTGCGGCCGCTCGGCCTGCGGGGCACGTACTCCCCCGGCGCGAACCCGCGCATCGTCGGCCCGCACAACCACGGCTACCAGACGATGCGGCTGGCGGACGGCACGACGGGGCTGCGGGACGTGTCGGTGTGGGGCACCACGGACGGCTGGGCGGCGGGCGACCTCGTCTCGACCACGGCGGACCTGGAGCGGTTCACGCGGGCGCTGTTCGCGGGCCGCGTGGTGCGCGGCCCGCTCCTGGAGGAGATGTTCACGCTGCCGGACGCACCGGACTTCAAGACCGGCGCCCCGGCCGCGTACGCGGCGGGCCTGTCGATGAAGAGGCTGGGCGGCCGCGAGGTGTGGGGCAAGACCGGCGGCCGCTGGGGCTACAACGCGGCCATCGCCTCGACCCGCGACGGCTCGCGCACGCTGGTCTACAGCGTCAACTCCACGGACGCGAAGGGCCAGGACATGAACCAGGTCGCCCTGAACCTGATGGTCGCGGCCTTCGGCCGCCCCTAGGCGGTGGCGGGCGTCCGCCGCTCGAAGGGCTCCAGGGCCTCCAGTCGCTTGATCATGCGGCGGACGACGAGCAGCGGCAGGACGCCGAAGACCCCGAACGACATGTCGATGACGGACCACCAGAAGGGGATGCCGCGGATCGGTCCGCAGATCAGGGCCAGGGGGATGATCCCGGCGCACGCGATCATCCCGAACTCGACGACCCAGATATTGCGGACCGGGTCCCTGTACACGCCGTAGAAGGCGACGGCGATGACGAGGTGGGCGAAGGCCAGCCAGTCGGTGCCGTACAGCACGAAGGGGTGCTGGGCGTCGGCGGCCTCCAGGCCGGCCCGGACCCGGGCGATCCACTCGGCGAGCCCCGGCAGGAGCTCCGCCACCGGGGCGGCCCAGGAGGTCAACGCGGAGTCGAGAAGCCGGAGTTCGGTGACGAGCGGGAAGGCGGTGATCCCGCTCAGCACCAGACAGACGACGAAGACGACCAACCAGACACGGATACGCGCGCGGAGGGCTCTCGGCCCGTTCGAGTCGTTCATGAGGGCAGCCTACGCCCCGTCATGAACGTGTTCAAAAACGGGGCGCCGTGAGCTTGCGGGCTATCGCGTGGGACACGACCGTCGCGCCGGCCGCCACCGCGAGCCCGGTCGCCACGTCCCGCGCCCGGGTCGGGCGCAGCACCCCCGCGCGGCGCAGCCGGCCGCGCGCCCAGAGGGTGAACGGCACCACGAGGAGCGGCGAGGTCGCGGAGCCCGGCGTGTAACCCCGTACCGTCGCGGCCTGCGCGAGATGCACCAGGCCGTGCAGCCCGAAGCCGTTCAACGCGCCCTGGTAGAAGCCGGATCGGCCGCCGGAGCGCGCGCCCGCCACGGCGGCAGCGCCGACGATCGCGGCCATCACGCCGACCGCGGCCCGGAACTCCCGCTCGTCGACGCGCTCCATGGCCCGCCACACCGCCTCGGGCATCTCGGGGAACCGCTTGCGCAGGACCGGCACGTTCTCCCGGACCCAGCGCGGCGCGAAGGCGACCTCCTCCGCGTCGTGCAGCGCCCAGGCGGCGAAGAGCCCGTAAGTGACCAGAGGATGAAGGGTGTTGTCCCTGCTCGGGATGTTGTCCGTAGTCGAGGTGTTGTCCATACCTCGGCAACTCACAGACCGACGATCGAGTTCCAGCGCTTGGCGAAGGACGGGCGCTCCCGCGCGGTGATGTCCCGGGCGATGGCGAGCCGGCCGCGCATCTCGGCGTCCGGGAAGATCAGCGGGTCCTCGGCGAGGGCGACGAGCTCCTCGTCGCCGGAGTCCGCGAGGACGTCCCGGGCGGCCGGCACCGGGCAGACGTAGTTGACCCAGGCGGCCAGCTCGGCGGCGACCTCGGGCTGGTAGTAGTGGTCGACCAGCCGCTCGGCATTCGCCTTGTGGCGCGCGAGATTGGGGATCATCAGGGACTCCGCCCACAGCTCGCCGCCCTCCTCGGGGACCACGAACTCGATGTCCGGGTTGTCGGCCTGGAGCTGGATGACGTCGCCCGAGTACGCCTGGCAGGCCAGCACGTCGCCGGTCGACAGGTCCTTGATGTAGTCGTTGCCGGTGAAGCGCCGGATGTGCCGCTTGCGCACCAGCCCCTCGACCTGCTCGCACACGGCGTGGAAGTCGTCGCCCGTCCAGCGCGTCACGTCCGCCCCGTTGCCCTGCATGAGCAGGGCGATCGACTCGTCGAGCCCGGACAGCAGGGTGACCTTGCCGCGCAGGTCGTCGGCCCACAGCTCCTGGGTGGAGCGCAGCTCCCGGCCGAGCTTGCGCCGGTTGTACGCGATGCCGGTGATGCCGGACTGCCAGGGCACGCTGTGCAGCCGTCCCGGGTCGAAGGCCGGGCGGCGCAGCTGCGGGTCGAGGTGCTTGTCGACGTTCGGCTGAGCGGTGCGGTCCATCTGCTGGACCCAGCCGAGGCGGACGAAACGGGCGGCCATCCAGTCGCTGACGACGATCAGGTCCCGGCCGGTCTCCTGGCGGTTCATCAGGGCCGGGCTGATCTTGCCGAAGAACTCGTCGTTGTCGTTGATCTCCTCCGCGTACCGGACGGAGATCCCGGTCCGCTCGCGGAAGGCGTCGAGGGTCGGCCGCTTCGAGGTGTCCTCGTCATCGGTGTCGATGTAGAGCGGCCAGTTCGCGAAGTCGAGCGCGCGGTCCCGGGCGGACAGGTCCCGCCCGGCCCGCGCCCCCGGCTCGACGTAGGCGGAGGGCACTCCGCACCCGGCGAGCAACGTCGCGGCCCCGGCGCCGCCGATCCCGCGCAGCAGGGACCGGCGGGACATGTTGTTCCTGGCTGTCGCTCTCACCCGAGCAGCATCCCGGCGCCCGCCGCGCGGGAGCAATGGACGGTCCGTCGACGGAACGACCGCGGCCCCGACACCCTGTCGATCAAGGTGTCGGGGCCGCGGTCGAAGAGCCCGGCGACCGGCCGGGACCGGACTGACTAGCCCAGCGAGGTCATCACGTGCTTGATGCGCGTGTAGTCCTCGAAGCCGTACGCCGACAGGTCCTTGCCGTAGCCGGACTTCTTGTAGCCGCCGTGCGGCATCTCGGCGACCAGCGGGATGTGGGTGTTGATCCAGACGCAGCCGAAGTCCAGGGCCTTGGACATGCGCATCGCGCGGGCGTGGTCCTTGGTCCAGACGGAGGAGGCGAGGGCGAACTCGACGCCGTTCGCGAACTCCAGGGCCTGCTCCTCGTCCCGGAAGGACTGGACGGTGATGACCGGGCCGAAGACCTCGTTCTGGACGATCTCGTCGTCCTGCTTCAGGCCGGAGACGACGGTCGGGGCGTAGAAGTAGCCCTTGTCGCCGACGCGGTGGCCGCCCGCCTCGACCTTGGCGTGGGCCGGCAGGCGGTCGATGAAGCCGGAGACCTGCTTGAGCTGGTTCTCGTTGTTCAGCGGGCCGTAGAGCACGTCCTCGTCGTCCGGCTGGCCGGTCTTGGTGTCGGCCGCGGCCTTGGCGAGCGCGCCCACGAACTCGTCGTGGATGGACTCGTGGACCAGGACGCGGGTCGCGGCCGTACAGTCCTGGCCGGCGTTGAAGAAGCCCGCCACCGAGATGTCCTCGACGGCCTTGGCGATGTCGGTGTCCTCGAAGACGACGACCGGGGCCTTGCCGCCCAGCTCCAGGTGGACGCGCTTGACGTCCTTGGACGCCGACTCGGCGACCTGCATGCCGGCGCGCACGGAGCCGGTGATGGAGGCCATGGCCGGGGTGCGGTGCTCGACCATCGCCTTGCCGGTCTCGCGGTCGCCGCAGATGACGTTGAAGACGCCCTTGGGGACGATCTGGCCGATGATCTCCGCGATCAGCACGGTCGACGCGGGGGTCGTGTCGGACGGCTTGAGGACGACCGTGTTGCCCGCGGCGAGCGCCGGCGCGACGTTCGCGGCGGTGAGTACGGCGGGCACGTTCCATGGGATGACGACCGCGCACACGCCGTACGGCTCGGGAACCGTGTAGCCGAGGAAGTCGGGGCTGCGGGTCGGCAGCGTGACCCCGGTGAGCTTGTCGGCCGCGCCGGCGAAGTAGTTGATGATGTCGTGGGCGATGTAGATGTTCGTCCGGCCCCCGGACAGTGGTTTGCCCACGTCCCTCGCCTCTACGGCCGCCAGCGCCTCGACGTCGGCGAGGATCAGGTCGGCCCAGCGCCGGATCAGTGCCCCGCGCTCGCTGGGGTTGGTCGCC
>NZ_DATCVQ010000389.1:0-23085 GCF_036566765.1 Streptomyces sp. | reverse complement strand
GGGAGAGCCGGCCGCGCCGGCAGCCCGCGCCGGAGGCGGCCGACGAGGAGCCCGCCCGACCCGAGCCCGAACCGGCCCCCGCGGTCTCCCCGCAGGAGGCCGGCCGACGGGCGCTCGTCGAACAGACCGACCACGCGGAGTGGGTGGACCAGCAGCGCGAGCGCGGCCCGGCCCGCGGCGACAGCTGGGACCCGGTCCCGGTGCCGCTGCCCACGTACGTGACGGCCCCTGTCGCTCCGCGCGCCACCAGCGGCGTCGACATCACGGACCCGGAGACCTGGAGCGCGGCCCGCTCCTCCACGGTCGCGGACCCGACCCCGGCGCCGCCCCCGGCCCCGCGTCAGCGCACCGTGCCGCAGCGGCGTGGCCGCGACCACGGCCGGACCCCGCTGTTCGACCAGTACGCGGACGACGACCGGCCGCGCGCGGCCAACGAATGACACGGCGGCGGTGACCGGCGGGGATCGGATTTCCAACCACCCCGATCGGGATGCTAATGTTTCACACGTCGCAAGGGCCTGTGGCGCAGTCTGGTAGCGCACCTCGTTCGCATCGAGGGGGTCTGGGGTTCAAATCCCCACAGGTCCACAGACAACGAAGATCCCGTCCGATCGAAAGATCGGGCGGGATCTTCGCGTTGGGCCGGCCCGCCGGCCCCCGCCCGGCGGCCGTGACGGTCCTCACCCCCAGCGGGCCAGCAACGCGCCGCAGTACGTGTCGACGCCCATCAGGGGGGCCGGCGGGAGCGTGGGCTGGACGACGCGGACCCGACGGGCTATCTCCGGAGACCACTGGCGCAGCGGGAGCCAGGCGGCAACGTGGGCCTGCTCGCGGTCCGTGCCGGGGCGGCCCGCCCCGCCGACGTCGTGGCGGAGCCGGGGGCGCAGGCCGCGGCGGTGCAGGGCGTTGCGGGTGAAGGTCGCGGCGACGGCCCGCATTTCGGCCGGGGTGAAGACCGGCGGCAGCCCGGGCGCGGCCTGGTACAGGCAGAGGAAGTCCAGGTCTATCAGGGCGTGTGTGACGTCCTCGGGGACGGTGACGGGGGCGTACGAGGGGCGGTAGCGGGAGACGTCGGTGTCCGGGGAACCGGTCGGCGTCCAGCCCTCGTGGACCCGGCCGAAACTCGGCCAGTACGGCCAGCTCGCCACGCCGTCCCTGATCGTCAGGTCGTTCCGCAGCGCCCGCGCCATCGCCGAGGCGCGCTCGGCGTGCGTGACGTCCCCGGTGACCACGGCGAGCTGGACCAGCGCCCGGCCCATCGCGAGGAACTCGTTCGTCGGCAGTTCCGCGCCCGCGAAGGACACCGGCTCGTCGGGGAGCCAGCGGTAGAAGCCGCGGCCGTCGTCCGTCGTGCCCCACTGCTCGTCGTGCGCCGTCACCGCGCGGACCGCGGCGTCCAGGTAGCCGTCGATCCGGCCGCGCACCGACGCCGGGACGACCTCGGGCCGCTCACGGGCCAGCCGGGCGAGGCTCGCCAACGGGTAGACGATCATGCCGGTCTGGGCCGCCAGCGGCACCAGCGCCGGACGGGCCGCGTACACGCCGGGGCGGACGCGGCGCGAGCCGTCCTCGGTCAGGAGCCGGGCCGTCAGGCCGTCCTTCTGCGTGTACGCCGTGTACAGCGCCCGGTCCGCACGCAGTTCGTCCGCCGGGTCGAGGCTCAGCGGCCCGCTCGCGTACGCCTTGCGGCGCGGGACCTCGGGGATCGTGAAGCCGAAGCGGCCGTCCCCGTACGCCTCCACCGTGAGCCGGGCGAGGTGCGCGCTCGGCGGGCAGAGCGTGACCTCCAGGGCGGGGCGGCCCTCTGTGTCGGGAATCACCGCGGTCGCCGCCGTGAACTTGCCCGCCGTGCTCCACACTCCGCGGCTGCGGCCGCGATGGTCCCGGACCCCGCGCACGTCGTCGCGGGCGTCCAGGACCTGGTCGATCAGCTCGGCGAGCCGCTCGACGTACGCGGGCCGACCGGTGCGCTCGGCCATCATCAGGTAGCCCTGCATCCGCCAGGACGTCCCCCAGCCGATCACGCCGGCGACATTGTCGGCCGGCACGCCGGGGCCGGAGGCCCCGGTGAGCCGGTTCTCGATCTCGTGGAAGTAGCGCGTACCCGCCCGGTGCAGACTTCGAATTCCCCATCTCGGCATCGGGCGAGTATGCCTGAGGTCTAGGACGCCTGGGCCCGGTCGTACAGCGCCTTCGCGTCGTTGCCGAAGTACGGGCCGAACATGCGGTTCGGCAGGAAGGTGTAGCCGAAGCTGTTCACCGAGACCTGCAGGCCGGTGCCGGCCGACTCGCTGAAGCCGGTGAACCAGGGGCCGCCGCTGGAGCCGCCGGTCATGTTGCAGCCGAGGCTGTGGTCCTGCGAGAAGAGGAAGTCCTTGGAGGAGTTCCCGGAGCAGTAGACCAGCTTGCTGCCGTCGTACGGGGAGGCCGCCGGGAAGCCGAAGGCGTACATCGCCTTGTTGTAGCCGCCGTTGAACTGGATGCCCTGCGCGCCGGTGACGGCGGTGAGCTTCTGGCCGCCCAGCGGGGCGACGACCGCCGCGCCGACGTCGTAGTTGATGTCCTCGCTCGCCTCCCACTGCGGGGTGGTGAGCGTCTTCGACGCCGTCCACTGGCCGTACGGCGCACTGCCGTTGCTGTACGCGGGGACGAAGACCCAGTTGGTGTGCCAGGCGCCCTGGTACTTCACGCAGTGCCCGGCGGTGATCACCGTGCTGGCGTTCTGGCTGGTGACGGCGTTGCCGGAGCAGGAGGCGGTACGGCCCTGGAAGGTGAAGAACACCCGGCCGGAGGTCTTCACGACCGCGCCGCCGCCGGTCCACGCGCCGCCGGCCTGCGGGAAGGCGGTGGGGGCGACGGCCGTCGGGGCGACGGTGGTGGTGCGGCCGGCGCGCTCGACCTGCTTGAGGGTCTTCGCCGCGCCGGGGGTGAGGTTCAGGTCCAGCGGGGTTGCGGACCGCATCCGGTCGGCGGTCCAGAAGGCCGCGGCCTTCTGCTGTGCGGACGCGGCGACCGCGCGTGCGGGCGCCGCGGCGGCGTCGGTCTCGGCGGCCTGGGCCGAAGCGGTCGTCAGGCCGCCGGTCAGCAGGGCTCCGACGGCGAGCAGGGTGGCTGCGGCGATGCGATGGCTTCTCACGCATGTCTCCTTCTGCCTGGGCAGGTGGGGGATGAGAGCGGTGCGGATCGGCGTTGCGTGAGGGCAGCGTGCCAGAGCGGCGAGTGTTTGTCAGGAGCGCGTCAGGTCATTCGTCCCGGACCCGTGGAGACATGGCGCGGATCCGATCGGAGGTCGCGTCAGATCAGCGGCTTCGCGTAGCAGCGGCTCAGCGCGTGGAAGCGGTAGTGGCCGAACTTGGCGCAGGGCTCGTAGCCGCTGGACTCGTACAGGGCCATCGCCTCGGGCTGCATCGTGCCCGTCTCCAGGACCATCCGGGTCCGCCCGGCCGCCCGGGCGTCGTCCTCCAGGGCGGCGAGGACGCGCCGGGCCAGACCCAGGCCGCGGGCCTCGGGTGTCACGTACATGCGCTTGATCTCGGCGTCGCCGTCCGCGAAGCCCTCGGGGTTCGCGTCCTGGCGGCGCCAGCCGCCGCTGGCGACCGGCCGGTCCTGGTCGTCGTACGCGAGCAGGTAGACGCCGTGCGGCGGGACGAAGTGCGCGGCGTCCATCGGCGTCGCGTCGCCGTCGTCGCCGTAGCGCTCGGCGTACTCGGCCTGGACGGCGCCGTCGAGCTTGACCGCGTCGGGGTGGTCGTAAGCAGTCGGCTGGATATACATGCGCAGTATCGTACATCTATGCGATCCGCCCGTTCACCGGGTCGGAAGAGGTCGGTATTCTCCCGGGATGCTCACTGTCACGACCGCGAATGTCAACGGGCTCCGGGCCGCCGCCAAGAAGGGCTTCGTCGAGTGGCTGGCCGGAACGGCCGCCGACGTGATCTGCCTGCAGGAGGTGCGCGCCGAGGAGGCGCAGCTCCCCGAGGAGGTCCGCAGCCCCGAGGGCTGGTTCACCGCGCACGCCCCGGCCGCCGCCAAGGGGCGCGCCGGCGTCTCCCTGTACACCCGCCGCGAGCCGGAGCGGCTGCAGGTCGGCTTCGGGTCCGCCGAGTTCGACGGCAGCGGTCGGTACATCGAGGCCGACCTGCCCGGCGTCACCGTCGCCAGCCTGTACCTGCCCTCCGGCGAGGTCGGCACCGAGCGGCAGGACGAGAAGATCCGCTTCATGGACGAGTTCCTGCCGTACCTGAAGGGGCTCAAGGAGCGCGCGGCCGCCGACGGCCGCGAGGTCGTGGTCTGCGGCGACTGGAACATCGCCCACCAGGAGGCCGACCTCAAGAACTGGAAGTCCAACCGGAAGAGCTCCGGCTTCCTCCCCGAGGAGCGCGCCTGGCTCTCCCGCGTCTTCGACGAGGCGTCGTACGTCGACGTCGTCCGCGCGCTCCACCCCGAGCAGGAGGGCCCGTACTCCTGGTGGTCGTACCGCGGCCGCGCCTTCGACAACGACAGCGGCTGGCGCATCGACTACCAGGTGGCCACCCCCGGACTCGCGCAACGCGCGGTCAAGGCGTGGGTCGAGCGCGCCGCGACGCACGGCGAGCGGTGGAGCGACCACGCGCCGGTCACCGCCGTCTACGAACTCTGAGGATTTCGCCGAGAGGCGGTTTCCGGCCGGGCGGCCGAAGAGCGGCGGGAATTCCCGGCGGGTTCGGTATCCGGTGGGTTCGGTATCCGGCGGTTCGGTATCCGGCGGGTTCTGTATCCGCCGGGTTCTGTATTACGGTGCTGGAATTGCGCAGGGCTTGCAGGGGGAGATTCGTTGAGCGCGCGGATTCTGGTCGCCGAGGACGACGAAAAGCAGTCTCGGCTGATCCGGATTTATCTGGAACGCGAAGGGAATGCGGTGCAGGTCGTGGCAGACGGCCGGGCAGCGCTGGAACGGGCGCGTGCGACCCGTCCCGATCTGATCGTGCTGGACGTGATGCTGCCGTACGTCGACGGGCTCGACGTGTGCCGCATTCTGCGGACCGAGCCGGGCACGGAGGACGTCCCGATCCTGCTGCTCACCGCCCGCACCACCGAGGAGGACATGCTCCTCGGGCTCGACCTCGGCGCGGACGACTACCTCACCAAGCCCTACAGCCCGCGTGAACTGACCGCGAGGGTACGGGCGCTGCTGCGCCGGGCCAAGAAGTCCGCCCCGGCGGAGGCGACGCTGCTGCGGGTCGGCGAGGTGGAGCTGGACATCGCGCGGTTCGAGGTCCGGGTCGCGGGGCGGGCGGTGGCGCTGACCTCGAAGGAGTTCTCCATCCTGGAGGCGCTGGCCCGCGAGCCCGGGCGGGTCTTCAGTCGGGCGCAGATCATCGAGCGGGTCTTCGGCTTCGACCGGGACGTCCTGGAGCGGACCGTCGACGCGCATGTGATGAACCTGCGGCGGAAGCTGGAGGCGCACCCGGGGAGCCCGCGGCTCCTGGAGACGGTGTACGGGCGGGGATACCGGCTCGCGGACGGGGCGGCCTGAGCCCGTCAGCGAGCAGGGCCCGAGCGCGCCTTGTCCGAGCCGGCGCCCAGGACGATGGTGAACGTCGTGCCCACCCCCACCTCGCTCCGTACGGCGATCGTGCCCCGGTGGTCCGTCACGATCTGACGGGCGATCGACAGGCCGAGCCCGCTGCCGCCCGTCGCCCGGCCTCGTGACGGGTCCGCCCGCCAGAAGCGGTCGAAGAGGTGCGGCAGGTCCTCGGCCGGTATGCCTTTGCCGGTGTCCCGCACCTCGACGACGGCCAGCTCGCCCTGCGGGGCCAGGGCCAGCGTCACCCGGCCGCCGGGCGCGGTGGCGCGCAGCGCGTTGCCGACCAGGTTGCCGACGACCTGACGCAGCCGGTCCGGGTCGGCCGTCACGTACACCGGGTGCGGGGCCCGTACCTCCAGGGTGACGCCGGCGGCCTCGGCCTGGGCGCGGTGCGCGGTGCGGGCGGCTTCGAGGAGCTCGTGCAGGTCCACCTCGGAGCGGTGGTACGTGAGCGCGCCGGCCTCGGCCAGCGCCAGGTCCTGGAGGTCGTCCACGATCCGCTGCTGGAGCAGCGCCTCCTCGTGGAGCGAGTCGAGCAGCTCGGGCGTCGGGTCGACCACGCCGTCCCGCAGCGCTTCCAGATAGCCGCGCAGGTTGGCGAGCGGGGTGCGCAGCTCGTGCGCGATGTCGCCGGTCAGCCGGCGCTGGCGCTCCTCGCCGGCCCGGATCGAGTCGGCCATGCGGTTGAACGCCCTGCCGAGCTGCGCGATCTCGTCCCGTCCGGAGACCGGTACCCGGCGCTCCAGATCGCCCTCGCCGAGCCCGTCGGCGGCGAGCGTCATGGCCCGTACGGGGCGCAGTACGGCCCGGCTGAGCAGTAGCGCGCCGAGGACGGCGGCGAGCGCGACGCCGACCGCGACGGCGACGGTGGGGGCGGCGGCGATCGTGGGCGGGGACTCGTCCCGGTAGCCGAGGCGGACTTCGAGGCGGGGCGGGGCGACGGAGGCGGTGCGCTCGTTGAAGACGCGCTGGAGGCAGGGGGCGAGGGGCCGGACGGGCTCGCAGGGGCGGAGCGCGTCGAGGTCCGGCTGCACCGAGCTCGTCTCCTTCGCCGGCGCCCGGCACGCGGTGGGCCGTCGGTCCGTGTCGACGACGGGGATGCCGAGGCGGTCCGCACGGGCGGTCACCCGGGCCCCGGCGCGGGTCAGGCAGGCGGCCTCGGCGAGCGCGGCGCGGTACTGGGTGATCGCGCCCGCCGCCTGCTTCACGGAGAGGCGCGGGGGCTGCCCCCCGGGAAACGTCAGGAGGGGACGCGGGTCGACGAAGACGGCCGGCCGGCTGCCGAGGGCGCGGGGCTCGCGCCCGGCGAGGGGGTCGGAGTCCGCGAGCAGGGCGCCGCTCTCCGTCGCGATCCGGATGCGCTGGCCGGTGTCCTTCGCGAGGGTGCTCACGGTCGGCGACAGCCCGTCCCACGAACCGCGCGCGAAGCCGAACGCGCGCAGCTCGCCGGTGATCCGGGTGACCTCCTGCTGTCCGGCGCTGACGGTCTCCTGCACCTGGCGGGTCGCCTGACGCAGGGTCAGCCAGGCGGTGGCGGCGGTCGCGGTCAGGGCGACCAGCATCAGCAGGCCGAGTACGCGCAGCCGGAAGCTCACCGCGTCCCACCTGCCCCGGACGACGGGACGTGTGCGCTCAACGGGACTCCTTCGGCCGGGTTTTCCAACCTACGGGACCGCTGGTGACCGAGGGGCCGGTGTTGCGCAAGAGGCGCGCGAGGCTGATAACGCCTCACGAGTGGCGGATTTTCACTCAAGAAGAATCCGGTCTCTCGGGTGCGGAAAGTGGTCACAGTGTTGCGGAATTATTTCTTCAGGAGTGTCCGCGGGTGATCGTACTTACGCCGCTCGCGCCTCTGGTGCGAAGGCCGCTGTGTTTCCTCGGGGTTCGTCAGGTCCCCGAGCGCAGCGCTGACGAACCGACACTATTGGGGGTTTCCACAGTGAAGCGTCGACTCGCAGCAATCCTTCCCGCCGTCGCCATGGCCGCTCTGGCCGTTCCGATGGCCACGTCCACCCCGGCCGTCGCGGCCGCCGCGTGCGGCAAGACCGCCCCGGACAAGGACGGCGGCGCCTGGAACGCCAACAAGGCCAACGGCGCCAACATGCGCAGCGGCTCCAGCACCGGCTGTGGCATCAACGGCATCGCCTACTCCAGCAGCAAGCTGGACTACCACTGCTACACCCGTGACGCCGCCGGCGCGACGTGGACCTACGTCCGCAACGACTCCGCGTCGCCCGACACCTTCGGCTGGATCCGCGACGACCTGCTGAGCGACGGCGGCAGCCTGGAGTGGTGCGGCTTCTGATCCCGCCACGGGCGGTCTGAGCACCACTGAGTGACGAAACGTCGGGGACGGTCTCCCGGGACCGTCCCCGTCGCATGCGCGCATCCATACACAGACATTGACAGGAGTTAGGCAATGAAGCGTCGACTTGCAGCTCTCGTTCCGGCGGTCGCGGCGGTGGCCATGGCCGTCCCGATGACCCTCACCACCGCCGCCCCGGCCGTCGCGGACGCGCCCTGCGGCAAGACCGCGTCGGACATCGACGGCCGGGCCTGGAACAAGACGGCCAACGGGGCCAACATGCGCAGCGGTTCCAGCACCGGCTGTGGCATCAACGGCGTCGCGTACAGCAGCCACTCGCTGGACTACCACTGCTTCACGCACGCGGGCAGCTACACGTGGACCTACCTGCGCAACGACACGACCGGCACGTACGGCTGGGTCCGTGACGACCTGCTGAGCGACGGCGGTTCGTCGTTCAACTGCGGCTTCTAGCAGCTCCGTAGGAGCATCGCAGCCCGCCACCCGAGGCGCTGTCCGGTTCATGTGCCGGACAGCGCCTCTGTCGGTGCCAGCCGGCTCGCCCGGACGGCCGGGTACAGACCCGCGATCATGCCGATGAGCAGGGTCGAGCCGATGCCCGCCGCGCTGGCCCAGACCGGGACGACGGTCGGCCAGTCGCGGCTGAGGGCGTAGCCCGCCGTGATGAGCGTCCCGAGGACGGTTCCGCCGAGGCCGCCGATCAGCGACAGGAGCAGGGACTCCGTCACGAACTGGGTGCGGATCTGGCCCTTCGTCGCGCCCAGGGCCCGGCGCAGGCCGATCTCGGGGCGGCGCTCCAGGACCGAGATGACCATGGTGTTGCCGACGCCGACCCCGCCGACCAGGAGCGCCACGCCGCCGAGGCCGAGCAGCAGGCCGGTCAGCGCCGACTCGGTCGCTTCGCGGGCCGCGAGGGCGTCGGACGGGCGGGAGATCTTCACCTCGCCGGGCTTCTGCGGGTTGGCCGTCGCCGCCAGGACCGCCCGTACGGACGTGACCTGGCTGTCCTCGGCCCGGACGTAGACCGTCGAGGGGTGGCCGTCGAAGCGGAGGTACGTCTTCGCCGCCGGCCAGCCGACCAGCGCGGCGCTGTCGAGCTCCGGCGCCAGCGGCACCGGATCGAGGACGCCGACCAGCGAGAACCAGCGGCCGCCGAGCCAGACCCGGGTGCCCGGGGTGTACACGTCGAGCCGCTGGGCGGCGGTGGCACCGAGCACCACGGCCGGGTACTTGTCCGTCGCGTCGTCCAGCCAGCGGCCCCTGCGGACGTGTCCGCCGACGGCCGGCAGCAGACCCTCCCCGGCCGCGTGGACGGTGAGCGAACCGGTGCGGCCCGCGGAGATGCGCTCGTTGCGGTAGACGCTGACGCCGGTGGCGCCGGTGGCGGCGACCTGCTGCACGGGCGGCACGCGACGGATCATCGCCACGGACTCCGGGGGGAGCTTGGCCTCGTCGCCGCCGAGCGTCTCGCCGGGGGCGACGCGCAGCAGGTTCGTGCCGAGGGCGTCGAGTTTGCGGTCGACCTCCGCCTGTCCCGAGCCGGAGATGCCCACCACCGCGATCATGGCGGCCACGCCGATGGCGATGCCGAGCGCGGAGAGGAACACCCGCAGCGGCCGGGTCCGCAGGCCGGTGCCGCCGAGCCGTACGACGTCGGCGGGGCCGAGCCGCGCGGCGCGCAGCGGGGAGCGCGACGCGGACCCGCCGGTCGTTCCGTTCGTCATCGGGGCGCCCCGATCGTCGTGCTCCGCCGGGTGTCGGCGACCAGGCGGCCGTCGCGCATCTCGATCCGGCGGGGGAGCTCGGCCGCGATCTCCCGGTCGTGCGTGATGACCACGACCGTCGTGCCGGCGGCGTGCAGTTCGCGCAGCAGGTTCAGCACGGCGGCCCCGGAGGCCGAGTCGAGGTTGCCGGTCGGCTCGTCCGCCAGCAGCACGGACGGTTCGCCGACCACTGCGCGGGCCACCGCGACCCGCTGGCGCTCGCCGCCGGAGAGCTGGTGCGGCAGGTGGTGGACGCGGTGGCTGAGCCCGACCCGTTCGAGGGCGGCCGCCGCCTTGGCCCGGCGGCGGCGCATCGGGACGCCCGCGTACAGCAGGCCGTCCGCCACCGAGTCCAGTACGGGCACGCCGACGGCCAGGTGGAACTGCTGGAAGACGAAGCCGATCCGGGTCGCGCGCAGGGCGGAGACCTCGCGGTCGGACAGCTTCGCCACGTCGTGGCCGTCTACCAGCACCCGGCCGGCGGACGGGCGGTCGAGGCTGCCCATCAGGTTGAGCATGCTCGACTTGCCGGATCCCGACGGGCCGACGACGGCCACCAGTTCGCCCCGCTCGATCCGCAGGCTCACGTCCCGGACCGCCGCCACCCCGCCCGGGTAGGTCTTGGAGACCGCGTCGAACTCCACGACCGCCGTCGCGCCGCCGCTCACTCCGGGATCCTCACCTTCATGCCCTCGCGGACCGCGGGACCGCTCACCTCCACGTTGCCGTCGGCGAACAGCCCGGTCTTCACCGCGACGAACCGGCCGTCCTCGGTCTCCAGGCCGTGCCCGCCCTCGGCCAGGGCGACGAGCGCCGAGACCGGGACGCTGAGCACGTCCTTGGCCTCCCGCCCCACGTACTCGACCGTCACCGGGCCGCTCTCCAACCGGCCCACGGCCTTCTGGTCCTGGAGCGTGACGGTCACCGGGATCGTCGCGTCGCCGCCGCCCGAGCCGCCCTCGCCGCCGCCCCCCTCGGGCGCTGTCGCCTGCTTGCCGATCGAGGCCACCTGGCCCTTCACCGAGTCGCCGGTCGGCAGCGCGACCGTGACCGCCGCGCCCCGTACGGCCCAGGCGGCGTCCGCGGCCGAGGCGTTGACGAGGACCTTCCGGGTCGTGCCGGTGAACGCGAGGGTGTTCTCGCCGACGGCCGAGCCCAGGCGGGCGCCCGCCTGTCCGATGCGGACCTTGCCGGCGGAGTAGACGACGTCCCCGACCCCGACGGCGCCGGTCTGTTCGAGGCCGAGCGACTTCTGCCAGCGCTTGACCGCCGACGCGGTGCCGTCGGTGAACTTCTCGTCGACGGTGAAGCCGGTGTAGCCCAGGGCCGCGAGGTTCGTCTCGAACTGGCGGACGTCCGCGCCCTTGAGTTCGCGCGGGGCTCTAGACGTACCGGTCTTCCCGCCGGTGGTCCCGCCGTCACCGGCGCCCCCCGGCGCCGGTGAGCCCGAGGGATCCGGGGACTTGCCCTTCCCGCCGTCCGAGCCCTGGCCGCCGGCGTCCGTGCCGCCGGAGCCCTTGTCGGGCTCGTCGGCGGTCAGTCCCAGATCCCGGTACATCGGCAGGGTGCCGTACATCAGCACCACCGGGCGGTCGTTCACGCGCAGCAGCGTGCCGCCGCGTTCGACCGACGCGCCCTGCTCGGGCAGCCAGGTGACGGTCCCGGTGGCCTTGACCGGCAGCGGGAGTTCCGTGCCGAAGCCCAACTGGCCGTCCACCGTGGTGCGTTCGGTCAGGGTGGTCTTGGTCACCGGGACGAGGGAGCCCGCCCGGGGCGGGGCGCCGGGGCCCTCGTCCCCGCCGCCGCCGAGCCCCAGGGCGCCGACGACGGCGACCGCGGCCACGACGACCACGGCCGAGGCGATCAGCGCCGTACGGCGGCCGCGCCGCCCGCCCGGGGCGGAGGGCGCCTCGGGCGTCCCGTGCGCGTCATCGAGGGGGGTCACCGTGTCGGTCATGGTCAGCCCTTGGCCGGGGGCGGGTTGTCCGGGATGCCGATGATCGGGCCGCAGACGCGGGCGGCGCGCTTGGCCTCGGCCGAGCTCTGGTTCCACTCGGAGTCGCCGCTGTCGGACCCGTCCGCCTGCGGGTCGGGGAAGTCCGGGGCGCCGTTCTTCTGCATGCAGGCGGCGTAGTCCTTGCGGACCTTGATCTCCTCGGGAGTGAGGGGGTTGAGCGACTTCTCCAGGTCCTCGGGCACCGGCGGGTCGACCTTCGCGCAGGCCTTGGAAGCCGGGATGTACTTCGGGTTCTTCTTCATGGCCCGGCGCTGATCGCCGTTGCCGAAGTCGATCTGGCCCTTCTCGTCCGGGTCGTTGAGTTCGACGCCCTGCTCGCGCATGCACTTCACCCAGGCGCGCTTGCCCTCGACGTACGCGGCGAGTGCGTCCTTGCCGCCGCCGCTTCCGCCCGCCGCCGCCGACTTCGAAGCGCCGCCGGCGTCGGCCGTCGGGACCTTCGACCCGCCGTCGTCGCTGCCGCAGCCGGTCAGCGCGAACGCCAGGACCGACGCCGCCGCGGCCAGCAGTACCCGGTTCGTCCTCATCGGTTCTCCCGCTCCTCCGGTCGGCCCGGCCGCGGATGCGGCGGGCACGGCGACCGTAGGCCTCAGACCATGAAGAACTTTTGAAGAACCTGTCAGACGATCATGCGATCCCTGCGATCCGTAGGAACCACGCGATCCACGCGGGCCCGAGAGTTCAGCCCTGCGACGACTCCCGCAGCCGCCGGTCGAGCGCCATCGACAGCTCCGCCTCGACCACGCTCTTGGCCAACGGGCGCAGCCGTGCCGCGTCCTTCTCGTCGGTGTGCGCGCGCAGCAGGTCCGTGAAGAGCGCGGCCAGTTCGTCCGCGTGGGTGCGTACGCGGCGGCCCGCCTCCAGGACCGCGGCCAGGGGGACGCCCTCCTTCACCAGGGCGGCGGAGACGTCGAGCAGCCTGCGGCTGATGTGCACGATCTCCTCGCCGTCGGTGGCGATGTAGCCGAGGTCGAGGGCGGCGGTCAGGTTCTCGGGGGTGACCTCGCCGGCGAAGTAGTCGGCGAGCTCCTGCGGGGTGAGCCGGACCGGCTCCTCCTCGGTCGGCTCGACGAGGCCGAGGACCTCGCTCACGTCGCGGCCGCTCTCGAAGGCGGTGCTGAGGTCGGCGATGCCGTTGAGGGTGTGGCCGCGTTCGAGCAGGGCGGCGATCGTGCGGAGCCGGGACAGGTGGCGGTCGTCGTACCAGGCGATCCGGCCCTCCCGGCGGGGTGGCGGGATCAGACCGCGTTCCCGGTAGAAGCGCAGGGTGCGCACGGTGATGCCGGCCGCCGCGGCCAGCTCCTCCATGCGGTACTCGCGCCCCGTTGCCCGCTCGCCCGTCCGTACGCCCGTTCGATCCCCGTGTCCGTCCGTCACCCCGCAAGCCTATGTCGTACCAACGGTAACTTTCCTCGACGCGACCCCTACCGCTCGGTATGTACGTGCTCTACTCTCCCGACTGTGCCAGTGATTGCTGGCAACGTTGAGGTCGGTGCGCGGGAGGCGGCATGGCGAAGCACGAGCATGTTCGAGTGGCGGTGATCGGATCCGGATTCGGCGGCCTGGGGGCCGCGGTCCGGCTGCGCCGCGAGGGGATCACCGACTTCGTCGTCCTGGAACGGGCCGACTCGGCAGGCGGCACCTGGCGGGACAACAGCTACCCCGGCTGCGCCTGCGACGTCCCCTCCCACCTGTACTCCTTCTCCTTCGCGCCCAACCCGGACTGGCCGCGCACCTTCTCCGGCCAGCGGCACATCCGCGCGTACCTGGAGCACGTCACCGACACCTTCGGGCTCCGGCCGCACCTGCGCCTGAACCACGAGGTGCTGCGGATGACCTGGGACGGCGACGAGCTGCGCTGGGACATCGAGACCAGCGCCGGCACGCTCAGCGCCGACGTGGTCGTCTCCGCGACCGGCCCGCTCTCCGACCCGAAGATCCCCGACGTCCCCGGCCTCGCCGGCTTCCCCGGCAAGGTCTTCCACTCCGCGCGGTGGGACCACGACTACGACCTGCGCGGCAAGCGGGTCGCCATGATCGGTACGGGCGCCTCCGCCATCCAGATCGTGCCCGCGATCCAGCCCGAGGTCGGCCGGCTCACCCTCTTCCAGCGCACCCCCGCCTGGGTCATGCCCCGCATGGACCGGGCGATCACCGGCGTCGAGCGCTGGCTGCATCGCACCGTGCCGGTCACCGGCACCCTGCGCCGCGGCCTGCTCTGGGGCATCCGGGAGCTCCAGGTCAGCGCCTTCACCAAGCGGCCGGGCGAGCTCGGCCTGGTCGAGAACCTGGCCAAGGCCAACATCGCCCGCGCCATCAAGGACCCGGCGCTGCGGGCCAAGCTGACCCCCTCGTACCGCATCGGCTGCAAGCGGATCCTGCTCTCCAACGCCTACTATCCGGCGCTCGCGCAGCCGAACGTGGACGTCGTCGCCTCCGGGCTGCGCGAGGTCCGCGGCTCGACCCTGGTCGCCGCGGACGGTACGGAGACCGAGGTCGACGCGATCGTCTTCGGAACCGGCTTCCACGTCACCGACATGCCGATCGCCGAGCGGGTCGTCGGCGTCGACGGCGTCACCCTCGCCGAGTCCTGGAAGGACGGCATCGAGTCGCTGCGCGGCGCGACCGCCACCGGCTTCCCCAACTGGATGACGATCATCGGGCCCAACACGGGCCTCGGGAACTCCTCGATGATCCTTATGATCGAGTCCCAGCTGAACTACATGGCCGACTATCTGCGCCAGCTGAAGGTGCTCGGAGGGCGTGCGGCGCTCGCCGCCCGGCCCTCCGCCGTCGGCGCGTGGAACCGCAAGCTCCAGTCCCGGATGGAGCGGACCGTGTGGAAGGCCGGCGGCTGCGACAGCTGGTACCTCGACGCCAACGGCCGCAACACCACCCTCTGGCCGGGCACGACCGGCGAGTTCCGGCGCGAGACCCGGCAGGTGGACCTCGCGGAGTACGAGGTGCTGCGCGCCCCGGCGAAGACACCGAAGCCGGTCGCGGCCAAGAGCTCCGCCAAGCGCGCCGCCCGCAAGACGGAGGTCGCCCGATGAGCCGGCTCGCCGGCGGAGGCCCGGTGCTCCGTCCGCAGCCGGTCCGCGAGCTGACCGCCGTCTCCGCAGACGGCTCGCGCATCCACGTCGAGCTGTACGGCCCCGAGGGCGCCCCGGCCGTGGTCCTGGCGCACGGCTGGACCTGCTCGACCGCGTTCTGGGCCGAGCAGATACGGACGCTGGCCGCCGACCACCGGGTCGTCGCCTACGACCAGCGCGGCCACGGCCGCAGCCCGGTCCCGGCCGGCGCGTCCGGCTACTCGACGCACGCGCTCGCCGACGACCTGGAGGCCGTGCTCGCCGCCGCGCTCGCGCCCGGCGAGAAGGCCGTCGTCGCCGGACACTCCATGGGCGGCATGACGGTGATGGCCGCGGCCTCCCGCCCCGGGTTCCGCGCGCACGCCGCTGCGGTGCTGCTCTGTTCGACCGGCCCGTCGCGGCTGGCCGCCGAGTCCCTCGTCGTCCCGCTGAAGCCGGGTGCGCTGCGGACCCGGCTCACCGTCGGGATCCTCGGGGCGAAGGCCCCGCTCGGGCCGGTCACACCGGTCTCCAGGAGGATCCTCAAGTACGCGACGATGGGCCCCGGTTCGGTGCCGGAGCGGGTCGACGCCTGCGCCCGCATCGTGCACGCCTGCCCGCGAAAGGCCCGGGTGGGCTGGTCCCACGTCCTCGCCGAGCTCGATCTCGACGCCGGCGTACGGGCGTTGACGCTGCCCGTGGCGGTGCTCGTCGGCACCGCGGACCGGCTGACCCCGCCGGTGCACGCCCGCGGTCTGGCGGCCGCGCTGCCGCAGTGCGTGGGCCTGACCGAACTGGCGGGCATGGGGCACATGACTCCGGTGGAGGCCCCGGAGGCCGTCACCGCGCGGATCCGAGAACTGACCGGCACGTACCTGGGCACGGGCCTGGGTGTGAAGGAGGACGCATGAGCAGGGTGAGCCTGGAAGGACAGGTGGCGGTCGTCACCGGAGCGGCCCGCGGCGTCGGCGAACTCCTCGCCCGCAAGCTGTCCGCGCGCGGCGCGAAGATCGCGCTGGTCGGCCTGGAGCCGGAGCTGCTGAAGGAGGTCGCCGGGCGGCTGCACACCGAGGCCGACTGGTGGCACGCGGACGTCACCGACCACGTGGCGATGGCCCAGGTCGCGCAGGAGGTCAAGGAACGGTTCGGCAAGGTCGACATCGTCGTCGCCAACGCCGGTGTGGCGGCGGGCGGTCCGTTCATGGACTCCGACCCGGTCGCCTGGCGGCGGGTCATCGAGGTCAACCTGATCGGCTCGGCGGTGACCGGCCGCGCGTTCCTGCCCGTACTGACCGAGTCGCGCGGGTACTTCCTCCAGATCGCCTCGCTGGCCGCGATGACGCCGGCCCCGATGATGACGGCGTACTGCGCGTCGAAGTCGGGCGTCGAGGCCTTCGCGCACAGCCTGCGCGCCGAGGTCGGCTACAAGGGTGTGAAGGTCGGTGTCGGCTACCTGTCGTGGACGGACACCGACATGGTGCGCGGCGCGGACCAGGACGACGTGATGAAGGAGCTGCGGCAGCGGCTGCCGTGGCCGTCCAACCGCACGTACCCGCTGGGCCCCGCCGTCGACCGGATCGTCGCGGGCGTCGAGCGGCGCTCGGCGCACGTGTACGCGCAGTGGTGGCTGCGCGGCATGCAGACCACGCGCCACTACCTGCCGGGCATCATCGCGGCGGTCGGGCAGCGCGAGATGAAGCGCTTCGAGCCGCGTCTTTCGAGCGTGTCCCGGGGGCTTGTGGGGGCCGGCGGGGCGGCGGACGAGCACGCGCGTACGGAGCGTAGTTGATCGAAATGCGTGGGTTGTTCCGTCGTGTCAGGCTGGTCGAGGCCCAAGGGGCGACCCGCCCCGTACCCCTCACACTTCTAGGAGTGGACCGCATGGGCATGAAGGACCAGTTCCAGGACAAGCCGGAGCAGCTCGCCGGCAAGGCCAAGCAGGCGATGGGCAGCGCGAAGGACGAAGCGTCCGAACGCGCCGGCAAGCTCAAGGACCGCTCGAAGAAGAGCGACCAGTCCAAGAGCTCGCAGCAGCAGCGGGACGTGGAGCGCCTGGACATGGACTACGACCAGTGACGCACGACGCCTGACGTCGGTCCGTCCGAAAGGCGCACCCGGGACGCCGGGTGCGCCTTTCGCGTGCGCCCTCAGCTCCTCGGCGGGAGCTTCGGGCGGGAGCGGTCCGGGACGTCCTCGTGCCCCGGCGGCGTGGCCGCCGGGTTCTCGCCGAGCAGCGCCACCGCGAGCTCGACCGCGTCGGCGAGCTGGGCGTGCCGGCCCTCCGCCCAGTCCAGCGGGGTGCGCAGCACGGCGACGTCGGGCGTCACGCCGTGGTTCTCCACGGACCAGCCGTACTCGGGGAACCAGGCCGCGTTCATGGGCACCGTGATCTGGGTGCCGTCGCCCAGCCGGTGGCGTCCCGTCATGCCCACCACGCCGCCCCAGGTGCGCTGGCCGACCACCGGGCCCAGGCCGAGCAGCTTGAACGCCGCGGTGATCATGTCCCCGTCGGAGGAGGTGGCCTCGTCGGCGAGCGCGACCACCGGGCCGCGCGGCGCGTTGGAGGCGTACGAGACGGGCTGGGCGTTGCGGGTGACGTCCCAGCCGAGGATCTTGCGGGTCAGCTTCTCCACGACCAGTTCGCTGATGTGGCCGCCCGCGTTGCCGCGCACGTCCACGATCAGGGCCGGCCGGGAGACCTCCATCCGCAGGTCGCGGTTGAACTGGGCCCAGCCCGAGCCGCCCATGTCGGGGATGTGCAGGTAGCCGCACTTACCGCCGCTGACCTCGCGGACCACCGCCCGCCGCTTGGCCACCCAGTCCTGGTAGCGCAGCGGCCGTTCGTCGACCAGCGGCATCACCGCGATCCGGCGGGAGCGGCCCTCGCCCTCGGCGGGCCTGAAGGTCAGCTCCACCGTGGTGCCGCCGGTGCCGGCGAGCAGCGGGTACGGGCCGGCCACCGGGTCCACCGGGCGGCCGTCGACATGGGTGAGGACCGCGCCCGGGCGGATGCCGGTGCCGGCCAGCGGGGAGCGGGCCTTGGAGTCGGAGGAGTCGCCCGGCAGGATCCGCTTGACCATCCAGCCGTCCTCGCGGGGCACGAAGTTGGCGCCCAGCAGCCCCTGCGGCCGCTGGTAGTGCGGCGGGCCCTCGTTGCGCCGGGCGGGTGACACGTACGCGTGCGAGGTGCCGAGCTCGCCGAGGACCTCGCGCAGCAGATCGGCGAAGTCGTCGGGGGACGCGACCCGTTCGACCAGCGGACGGTACTGGTCGAGGACCGCGGTCCAGTCGATCCCGCACATGTCCGGGTCCCAGAAGTAGGCGCGGATGATCCGGCCCGCCTCGTCGAAGGCGCCCCGCCACTCCGCCTCCGGGTCGACGTGGTGCAGGATCCGGCGCAGGTCCAGGTAGACCGTGGAGTCGGCGTCGCCGGGTTCGGTCGCCGGGACCGCGCGCAGCTCGCCCTCGTCGACGACGACCAACCGGCTGCCGTCCCCGCTGAGCGCGAACCAGTCGAGATGGCCGACGAGTTCGGACTTGCGCGCCTTGGTGAGGTTGAAGTGCTCCAGGGTCGGCCGCCCGGAGGTGTCCGCCGGGTTGACGAACGTCTCGCCGAGCGCGCCGGAGATGGGCCAGCGCAGCCAGACCAGGCCGCCGCCGCTGACCGGGCACAGCGCCGAGTACTTGGACGCGGAGACCGGGAACGGGGTGACCCGGCTCTCCAGGCCCTCCACCTCCACCATGACCGCGCCGTCCCCGCCGTTGTCGCCCTCCACCGGGTCGAGCCCGCCCGCGGCCGGCCGGCCCTCCGGCGAGAGCGCGAACGGCGAGGGCGTCGCGGAGGACAGCGGGACGAGGTACGGGCGGCAGCCGAGCGGGAACGACAGGTCGCCGGTGTGCACGTCGTACACCGGGTCGAAGCCGCGCCAGGACAGGAAGGCGAGATAGCGGCCGTCCCGGGTGAAGACGGGGTTCTCGTCCTCGAAGCGGCCGTTGGTGACGTCGACGACGATCCGCTCGCCGGGCCCTGCGATCCGCGCCATCTTGATCGACCGCAGCGTGCGCCCGATCCCCGGGTGCGACCAGGTCAGCCAGGTGCCGTCGGGGGCGAACGCGAGGTCGCGGACCGGCCCGTTGACCGACCGGATCAGTTCGGTGACCTCCCCTCCCCCAGACTGCGCCCCGGAGGCGCCCCCAGACTCCTCCGTCGTGTCGACGAGCAGCAGCCGTCCGTCGTTGGAGGCGATCGCGAGGCGTTCGCCGTCCGGGTCGGACACCATCTCCTCCACCCGGCCGAGCTCGCCCGCCGCGAGCCGTCGCGGCTCCCGGTCGCCGCTCGCCCGGGGCAGGTACGCGATCTCGACGGCGTCCTCGCCCTCGGCGTCCGTCACGTACGCGACCTGGCCGCTGCTGCCCAGCATCTCCGGCAGCCGGACCCGGACGCCCGGGGTGTCGGTGATGGTCCGCGCGGGCCCGTCGCGGTGGGTCAGCCAGTACAGGCTGCCGCGCACGCCGACCGCGCTGGCCCGCCCGGTCTCGTCGACGGCGAGCGCGTCGACGTGGAGGGCGGCCGGGACCTGGTAGGCGCGCCGGCCGGCCCGCGGCCCGCCGAGCCGGACGTCCAGCTTCCGCGGTTCGGAGCCGGCGGTCAGCTCGTCGACGATCCACAGCTCGCCGGCGCACTGGTAGACCACCCGCCGCCCGTCGCTGGCCGCGTTGCGGGCGTAGAAGGCGTCGTGGTCGGTGTGCCGGCGCAGGTCGGAGCCGTCGGGCAGACAGGAGTACAGGTTGCCGACGCCCTCGTGGTCGGAGAGGAAGGCGATCCGGCCGGCCACGAACATGGGCGCGTCGAGCTGCCCGTCGAGCTCGGCGAGCAGCCGCTCGCCGTGCAGCCACAGCCGCCCGGTCGCCCCGCCCCGGTACCGCTTCCAGGCGGCCGGTTCGTACGACGGCCGGCCGGTGAGCAGCAGGGTGCGGCGCTCGTCGTCGACGTCGGCGACCGCGATGTGCGAGGCCGGGCCCCAGGGCAGGCGCTTGCCGGGGGCGCCGTCTGTGGGCACGGTGTAGGCCCACGAGAAGTGCGCGAAGGGCTGGCCGTGAGAGGCGACGGCGAGGATGTCGCCGTCCGGGCTCCAGCCGCAGACCCGGGTGTCGGTGGACCCCCAGTACGTCAGCCGGCGCGCCGGGCCGCCGTCGACCGGGGCGAGATGGATCTCGGGGTCGAGACTGCGCCAGCTCGTGTAGGCGATGCGGGACCCGTCGGGGGAGAACCGCGGGGGCCCGACCCGGGTCCGGTCGACGGTCACCCGCCAGGCCCGGCCGGGCCTATGCCCCGCGGGCACGAGGGGGGCGACCCAGAGGTCGTCCTCGGCCGCGAAGCACAGCAGGTCGTCGTGGAGGTGCGGGAAGCGGAGATACGCGACGTCGTCACTCACTCGTCAATGCTTTCCGCGCGGAGGGGGTGCGGCAACTCGTACGGACATGCGGGTGTGGTCGGCGGCTGTGGCCCAGGACACGTACGAAACGGTTTCGTTTCGCTAGAGGGGCGGGTACCGTACCTGGTGTACGAAACCGTTTCGTTCGGACTGTCGACAGGAGACCGGTCATGGCACGCAGCAGGCTCACCCCCGAGCGGGCGGCCGAGCTGTACGAAGCCGTGCTCGACCTGCTGCGCGAGGTCGGCTACGACGCCCTCACCATGGACGCCGTCGCCGCCCGCACCCGCTCCAGCAAGGCCACCCTCTACCGCCAGTGGGGGAGCAAGCCCGAACTCGTCGCCAAGGCACTGCGCCACGGCAAGCCCGTCAGTCTCGCCGAGATCGACACCGGCTCCCTGCGCGGCGACTTCCACGCGATGCTGGAGCGCACCGACGACTGCCAGATGGAGAAGGACTCCGCGCTGATGCGGGGTCTGGCCCATGCCGTGCACGACAACCCCGAACTCCACCAGGCGCTGCGAGAGCTGCTCATCGAGCCCGAGATGACGGGACTCGACGAGGTGCTGCGCAGGGCGGTGGACCGGGGCGAGCTCCGCGCCGACAACCCGGCCCTGAAGCTCGTCCCGCACATGCTGATCGGAGCGTTCGTCGCCCGCCCGCTGATCGAGGATCAGCCGGTCGACCACGCGTTCCTCGTCGCCTACGTCGACGCCGTCGTGCTCCCCTCACTCGGCGTCTGACCCCTTCCTGCTCCGTACACACCTGACGTCGCACCGCTCACGCCGTCGGGCCGGCTCCCCATGCCCTGTCCCACCCCACACCGGGAGTTGCCCCCGTGGCCACGTTCCTCTACAAGCTGGGTCGCTCCGCCTTCCGGCGGCGACGACTCGTCGCCCTGCTCTGGGTCGCGCTGCTCGCCCTCGCCGGCGTCGGCGCGGCCACCGCGCCCGCCGCGACCTCCAGTTCCTTCTCGATACCCGGCACCGAGGCGCAGCGCGCCTTCGACCTGCTCGAAGAGCGCTTCCCCGGGGCCGGCGCCGACGGAGCGACCGCCCGCGTCGTCTTCAAGGCCCCCGACGGTCAGAAGATGACCGACCCGGCGAACAAGGCCCGGGTCATGGAGGCCGCCCGCGACCTGAAGTCCGGCTCCGGCCAGATCGCCTCGGTGACCGACCCGTACACCGCCAAGGCCGTCTCCCGCGACGGCTCGACCGCGTACGTCTCCGTCGGCTACAAGGTCAACGCGATGGAGCTGACCGACGAGACCCGCGAGGCCCTGAAGCAGGCCGGGCACGACGCCCAGGGCAAAGGGCTGACCGTCGAGATCGGCGGTGACGCGCTGCAGACCATGCCGGAGACCGGCGGCGTCGGCGAGATCGTCGGCGTGATCGTCGCGGGCGTCGTCCTCGTCATCACCTTCGGCTCGCTGGTGGCCGCCGGGCTGCCGCTGCTCACCGCGATCATCGGCGTCGGCATCGGCGTCTCCACGATCACGGCGCTGGCGAGCGTGCTCGACCTGGGCTCCACCACGTCCACGCTCGCGATGATGATCGGCCTCGCGGTCGGCATCGACTACGCGCTCTTCATCGTCTCCCGCTACCGGGCCGAGCTGGCCGAGGGCCGGGAGAAGGAGGAGGCGGTCGGACGGGCCGTCGGCACCGCCGGCTCCGCGGTCGTCTTCGCCGGACTGACCGTCGTCATCGCCCTGGTCGGCCTCGCCGTCGTCAACATCCCGATGCTGACGAAGATGGGCTTCGCGGCGGCCGGCACGGTCGTGATCGCGGTCCTGATCGCGCTCACGCTGATCCCCGCCCTGCTCGGCTTCGCCGGGGACAAGGTCGTCGGCCGCAAGCAGCGCCAGGGCCGCGTGGTCCTGGAGAAGGACGGCGGCAAGCCCAACATGGGCACCCGCTGGGCCCGGTTCGTCATCCGCCGCCCGGTGACGGTGCTGCTGGTCGGCGTCTTCGGCCTCGGCGCGATCGCGCTGCCCGCGGCCTCGCTGGAGATGGGCCTGCCGGACGACGGCGTCAAGCCGGTCTCCGCGTCCGAGCGCCGCGCGTACGACCTGCTGTCGGACGGCTTCGGGCCCGGCTTCAACGGCCCGCTGATGGTGGTCGTCGACGGCGACCGGGCCGCCGCGGACGCGGCGGTCAAGGAGATCAAGGTCCTGGACGGGGTCGTCGCGGTCACCCCGCCGACGCCGAACAAGGCCGGCGACACCGCGATGATCACGGTGATCCCGAAGGACCGTCCGGCCTCGGCCGAGACGGAGGAGCTGGTCCACGACATCCGCGCAGCCACCGGCGACGAGGTCCTGGTCACCGGTGCCACCGCGATGAACATCGACTTCTCGCAGAAGATGAACGACGCGCTGCTGCCCTACCTGGCGCTCGTGGTCGGCCTCGCCTTTCTCCTGCTGACGGTCGTGTTCCGCTCGATCCTGGTCCCGCTGAAGGCGGCCCTCGGATTCCTGCTCTCGGTGGTCGCGGCCCTCGGCGCGGTCGTCGCGGTCTTCCAGTGGGGCTGGCTGGGCAGCCTGTTCGGCGTCGAGCAGACCGGCCCGATCATGTCGATGATGCCGATCTTCATGGTGGGCGTGGTCTTCGGTCTCGCCATGGACTACGAGGTCTTCCTCGTCACCAGGATGCGCGAGGCCTACGTCCATGGGCAGCGTCCCCCCGAGGCGATCGTGACCGGCTTCCGGCACGGCGCCCGGGTGGTCACGGCGGCGGCCGTGATCATGATGGCCGTGTTCGCAGGTTTCATCGGCTCCAGCGAGCAGATGGTCAAGATGATCGGCTTCGGTCTGGCCGTGGCCGTCCTGTTCGACGCGTTCGTGGTGCGCATGGCGATCGTGCCCGCGGTCCTCGCGCTGCTCGGCCACAAGGCCTGGTGGCTGCCGAA
>NZ_DATCVQ010000388.1:0-28424 GCF_036566765.1 Streptomyces sp. | reverse complement strand
AAAAGCTTCGGCCGGAGGTGAATCCTTTCCGGATCTCCCCGCCTCTTGTCTGTGTACCGGCCGAACGGGCCGGCGGAACCGGGAGGAAACACCAATGCTGGTCACTGCCATCGTCGTTGTCGGAGTCCTGCTCGTGGGGGCGTGCAGCTGGCACCTCATGCGGCGCTACAAGAGCCGCAGCTGACCGGCGCCTGCACGACGGGGGCGCCTTCCGGACATGAGGATGTGAGTAGCGCATGAACCAACGCTTCACCTGGCCCGACGAGCGGCTGATCAAGGCCGCTCAGGACGGCGACGTCTCGTCGCTCACGACCGTCGTCATGGAATCGCAGCCTCATGTGCGCAAGTTCGCCAGATCGCTGTGCGCCTCGCCGCAGGACGCGGAGGACGCGGCGCAGGAGGCGCTGATCATCCTCTACCGGAAGATCGGCACCTTGCGGGCCACTGGTGCGCTCGCCTCGTGGATGTTCCGGATCGTGCGCAACGAATGCCTCCGGCAGGTACGGCTGCTCGCCTCGCGGAGCGACGAGGCGTCGGCCGGACCGGAGACGTCCGCGGAACGGTCCGCCGAGGAAGCGGTGCTGCACAGGCTGGAGGTGGAGCGGGTCGCGGCGGCGGTCAGTGCCCTTCCCCGTGACCAGCGGCAGGTCCTGATCATGCGGGACGTCCAGGGCCTGCCGGGCACGACCGTCGCCCATTCGCTCGGTCTGAGCAACGCCGCGATGAAGTCGCGGCTGCACAGAGCACGCGCGGCGCTGCGGGACTCACTGGCAGCGACCGACCAAGCATCCGACCAAGCAACCGATCCAGCCGTCGACCGACCAGTCGGAGGAGACACACTGCCATGAGCACCGTGAACACCGTGAAACCCGAGCAGGGCACGAAGTCCCGGGCCCCCGTGCAGTCCGCGGCGCCCGAGATGAAGTTCGCCAGCAAGTCCGTCCCGCGCCACCTGGCGCGCGGCGTCATCGGCTTCGGGCTGATCATCGGCTCGATCGCCCTGGTGCCCGTCGCCGGCCCGGCCACCCTGCTGGCGGCCCCGTTGGCCCTGATCGCCTTCCGCGGCTGCCCGACGTGCTGGATGGTCGGCCTGGCGCAGACCATCTCCCGCGGCCGTCTGGAGCGCCAGTGCGTGGACGGCGTCTGCATGATCGCCAAGGCCCAACCGACGGCGAAGACCGCGGACTAGGGCTGTCCGACCCTGATCCGCCGGACAGGCCCTAGCTCCAATACCGTCTCTTCCCGGCCACGCGCAAGGCTTCTACCAGGAAATCCTTCGCGACGCACTAGACTGACGGGCTGTTTGGCGTCGGAACGGAACAACCTGGGCAGACCCGGGCTCCGCCGACGACCCGGACGTTGCCGGGAACGAGACGCGAGGTCCGATGGCAGCCACACCCGAGCACGGTGAGATCACTGTGCTCCACGACGGGGACGCGTGGGAGGAGGAGTCCGGCAAGTCCGCCCGGTTCTCCGCCGGGCCCGCCGCCCCGGTGCGCACTCTCGTCGACATCTTCGAGGCGTCCGTACGGGCCTACCCGGACGAGCTCGCCCTGGACGACGGCAGCGCCCGGCTGACCTACCGGGCGCTGGCCGCCGAGGTCGAGGGCCGGCGGCGCGCCCTGGCGGCCGCCGGAGTGGGGCTCGGCGACCGGGTCGGCGTCCGCGTGCCCTCCGGGACCAACGAGCTGTACGCAGCCATCCTCGCCGTACTCGCCGCGGGCGCCGCCTATGTGCCGGTCGACGCCGAGGACCCGGACGAGCGGGCCGAGCTGGTCTTTGGCGAGGCCGGCGTGCGGGCGGTCCTGGGCGCCGGACAGCGGATCGACGTCACCGCCCCCGCCGACGCCGGAGTGTCCGCCACCCGGCCGGGCCCCGAGCACGACGCGTGGATCATCTTCACCTCCGGCTCCACCGGCAAGCCCAAGGGCGTCGCCGTCAGCCACCGCAGCGCCGCCGCGTTCGTGGACGCCGAGGCCGCGCTCTTCCTCGTCGAGGAGCCGATCGGACCCGGCGACCGGGTCATGGCAGGACTCTCCGTCGCCTTCGACGCCTCCTGCGAGGAGATGTGGCTGGCCTGGCGCTACGGCGCCTGCCTCGTGCCCGTCCCCCGGTCCCAGGTGCGCAGTGGCGCCGACCTCGGCCCCTGGCTGGTGGAGCAGGAGATCACCGTGGTCTCCACCGTGCCGACCCTCGCCGCGCTCTGGGAGCCGGAGGCCCTCGACGAGGTCCGGCTGCTGATCTTCGGCGGCGAGGCCTGCCCGCCCGAACTGACCCAGCGCCTCGTCACCGAGGGCCGCGAGGTCTGGAACACGTACGGCCCCACCGAGGCCACCGTCGTCGCCTGCGCCTCCCTCCTGACCGGTGAGGAGCCCATCAGGATCGGTCTCCCGCTGAACGGCTGGGAACTGGCCGTGGTCGACGAGTCCGGCGAGCCGGTGCCGATGGGCGGCAGCGGCCAGCTGGTGATCGGCGGCGTCGGGCTCGCCCGCTACCTCGACCCCGAGAAGGACGCCGAGAAGTACGCCCCGCTGGAATCCCTCGGCTGGGAGCGCGCCTACCGCAGCGGCGACCTCGTACGCGCCGAGCCGGAGGGGCTGGTCTTCCTCGGCCGCGGCGACGAGCAGATCAAGCTCGGCGGCCGCCGCATCGAGCTGGGCGAGGTGGACGCCGCACTGCAGGCCCTGCCCGGCGTCGCCGGCGCGGCCGCCGCCGTCCGCACCGCGCGCAGCGGCAACCAGCTGCTCGTCGGCTACCTCGTCACCCAGGACGGCTGGGACCACGCGGCGGCGGTCGAGCGGCTGCGCGCCGAGCTGCCCGCGGCCCTCGTGCCGCTGCTCGCGCCGGTCGAAGAGCTGCCGACCCGCACCTCCGGCAAGGTGGACCGGGATGCGCTGCCCTGGCCCCTGCCCGAACTGGAGACCACCGGCCCCGCCGAGCAGCTGTACGGCACCGAGGCCTGGCTCGCCGAGCAGTGGAGCGAGACCCTCGGGGTGGCCGTCACCGGCGCCGCCGACGACTTCTTCGCGATCGGCGGCAGCAGCCTCGCCGCCGCCCAGCTCACCACCCGGCTGCGCACCCGCTATCCGAGCGCGGCCGTCGTCGACATCTACCAGCAGCCCACCCTGCGCAAGCTGGCCCGGCGCCTGGAGAAGTCCGTCCAGGACGACGGCGCGGTCCGGACCGTCGCTCCGGTTCCGTTCCGGTCCGGGCTCATCCAGACCGTCCTGCTGCTGCCGCTCTTCACCGTGGTCGGGCTCCGCTGGACGGTGGCACTGCTCGCCCTGGGCAACGTGCTGCACTGGTTCGGGTCCTACCCGTGGGCGCCGAGCGCCTCGTGGTGGCTCGTCGCCGCGGGCGCGGCGCTGCTCTTCAGCCCGCCCGGCCGGCTCGCGATCGCGGCGGGCGGCGCACGTCTGCTGCTGCGCGGGGTGAAGGCGGGACGCCATCCGCGCGGCGGAAGCGTCCACCTGCGGCTGTGGACGGCCGAGCGGCTGGCCGAGTGCGTCGGCGCGACCTCGCTCACCGGATCCTGGCTGGAGCGCTACGCACGGGCGCTCGGCGCCAAGGTCGGCCCCGACGTGGACCTCCACTCGCTGCCGCCGGTCACGGGCATGCTCAAGCTCGGCCGCGGCTGCGCCGTGGAGTCCGAGGTGGACCTCTCCGGCTACTGGCTGGACGGCGACCGGCTGGAGATCGGCCCGGTCAAGGTCGGCGCGGGCGCGGTGGTCGGCACCCGCAGCCTGCTGTTCCCCGGGGCGCGGGTCGGCAAGCGGGCCGAGGTGGCCCCCGGCTCCGCAGTGGCCGGACAGATCCCGACCGGACAGCGCTGGGCCGGAGCGCCCGCGGGCAAGCTCGGCAAGGCCAAGCGGAACTGGCCCAAGGAGCGACCGGCGCGCGGGATCCACTGGCGGGCCACATACGGAGCGACCGGCTTCCTCCTTACGGCCCTGCCCGTGCTCGCCGCCCTGCCCGCCCTGCTGGTCGTGAGCCGCTTCGTGCCCGCCTCCGCCGGGCTCGCCGAGGCGCTGGCGGGGGCTCTGCTCGCCGTGGTGCCCGGGGCGCTCGCCTACGGGTTCGCGTACGCGTCCCTCGTGCTGGTCTCCGTACGGCTGCTCAGCATCGGGCTGCGCACCGGAAGCCATCCGACGCACAGCAGGGTCGGCTGGCAGGCGTGGACCGTCACGCAGCTGATGGACTTGGCGCGCGAGACGCTCTTCCCCCTCTACGCCGGGCTGATCACCCCGGTCTGGCTGCGGCTGCTCGGGATGAAGATCGGCCGGGGCGCGGAGGTGTCCACGGTGCTCGCGCTGCCGAGTCTCACCACCGTCGGCGAGGGCGCGTTCCTCGCCGACGACACCCTGACCGCGCCCTACGAACTGGGCGGCGGCTGGGTGCGGATCGGACACTCCGAGATCGGTCGCCGGGCGTTCCTCGGCAACTCCGGCATGACCGCGCCGGGCCGTACGGTACCGGACGACGGCCTGGTCGGGGTGTTGTCCGCGACGCCGAAGAAGGCCAAGAAGGGCAGCTCTTACCTGGGTCTGCCGCCGGTCAAGCTGCCGCGGTCCGCCGCCGATTCCGACCAGAGCAGGACGTACGACCCGCCCGCGCACCTGCTGTGGGCGCGCGGCCTGGTGGAGCTGTGCCGGCTCGTTCCGGTGTTCTGCTCGGCCGCCCTGGCGGTCCTGACCGTGGCGGCCCTCTGTGCGCTCGCGGCCGGCCTGGGGATCGGGGTCACGGCACTGCTGTCCGGTGCCGTTCTGCTCGCCGCCGGTGCGGCCGCGTGCCTGGTCTCGGTGGCCGCCAAGTGGCTGCTCGTGGGCCGGCACCGCACGGGCGAGCACCCGCTCTGGTCCGGCTTCGTGTGGCGCAACGAACTGGCCGACACCTTCGTCGAGGTGCTGGCCGTGCCGTGGCTGATCGGTGCGGTGCCGGGGACGCCGCTGCTCGCCCTGTGGCTGCGCGGCCTCGGGGCACGGATCGGCCGGGGCGTGTGGTGCGAGAGCTACTGGCTGCCCGAGACGGACCTGGTCGCGCTGGGCGACGCGGTCAGCGTGAACCGGGGCTGTGTGTTGCAGACACACCTCTTCCACGACCGGATCTTGAGGACGGATACTGTGGTCCTCCGCGAGGGCGCCACCCTGGGCCCGGGCGGAATCGTCCTGCCCGGCAGTACGGTCGGGGCCCGCAGCACGCTGGGTCCGGCCTCTCTCGTGATGGCCGGGGAATCGGTCCCCGACGACACCCGCTGGCTGGGCAATCCGATCGAGGCGTGGCGGGCCTGAACGGACCGCACGAGCACAGCACAGGGCAGGGAGCGGGAGCGGCAGTGAGCGGCGAGCGGACAACGGCATCGGACCCGTACTTCCCTGACCACGGCGATGCCCGTTACCGCGTGCATCGGTACGAACTCGCTCTGGAGTACCGTCCCGGCCCCAACCGGCTGGCCGGGACGGCCCGGCTCAGCGCGATCGCCGGACGGGCGCCGCTCACCGAGTTCCACCTCAACCTCTCCGAGTTCAAGATCGGCCGGATCCTCGTGGACGGCCGGGCGCCGCACTACGCCCACCGCGGCGGCAAGCTCCGCGTCCGGCCGGCCAAGCCGCTGCCCGCGGGCGCCGCCTTCACCGTGGAGGTGCACTACGCCGGCAACCCCAAGCCGGTGCGCAGCCCGTGGGGCGGGCTCGGCTGGGAGGAGCTGACCGACGGCGCACTGGTGGCCAGCCAGCCCATCGGCGCGCCCTCCTGGTACCCCTGCAACGACCGGCCCGCCGACAAGGCCTCGTACCAGATCTCGGTCAACACCCCCTCCGCGTACACCGTGGTGGCGGGCGGCCGGCTGCTCACCCGTACGACCAAGGCCAGCACCACCACGTGGGTGTACGAGCAGTCCGCGCCCACCTCCAGCTATCTGGTCGGCCTCTCCGTCGGCATGCAGCAGACGGTGCTCCTCGGGGACCCGGGGCTCGGCGGGGTGCCGCAGAGCGCGCACGTGCCGGCGCATCTCCTGCCCCGCTTCTCCCGTGACTTCGCCCGGCAGCCCGCCATGATGCAGCTGTTCGAGGAGCTCTTCGGGCCGTATCCGTTCGGCGAGTACGCGGTGGTCGTCGCCGACGAGGAGCTGGACGTCCCGGTGGAGGCCCAGGGGCTCTCGCTCTTCGGCGCCAACCATGTCGACGGCGCGCGCGGTTCCGAGCGCCTCGTCGCCCACGAGCTCGCGCACCAGTGGTTCGGCAACAGCGTGACCATCGCCGACTGGCGGCACATCTGGCTGAACGAGGGTCTGGCCAAGTACGCCGAGTGGCTCTGGTCGGAGCGCTCCGGCGGCCGTACCGCGCACGAGCTGGCGACGGCCGCGCACCGGATCCTGGCCGTGCAGCCGCAGGACCTGAAGCTCGCCGACCCCGGGCGCAAGCTGATGTTCGACGACCGCCTGTACGAGCGCGGGGGTCTCACCGTGCACGCCGTCCGCTGCGCCCTGGGCGACGGCGCCTTCTTCCGCATGCTGCGCGACTGGGCCACCGTGCATCGCAACGGCGTGGTGACCACCGCGGGCTTCACCGCCCACGTGGCCCGCTACGCGGACGAGCCGGTGGACGAGCTGTTCGCCGCCTGGTTGTACCGGCCGTCCCTCCCTCCCCTGCCCTCCCCGCACGGCTCCCGGTCGATACCGGAGCGGCCCGCCTACCCGCCCACGAACGGCGCCGCCTGAATGCTCACCGAATCCGGAAAGTGATCCGAAGTGGCCGCAGGCCCGGCTGTCCTGTGGCGTGCAGCACCGCCTCGCCGGGTGCGGCGGCGCGGATGTCCCAGGCGCGGAAGCCCGGATCCCTCTCGTAGGCGACCGGTACGAGGACGATCGCCGTGCCGTCGACGGTGGGGGTGGCCTTTCGCCAAGGGCCCGAGAAGCGCAGCTGGGCAGTGCCGCCGAGGGGCAGGGTGACGGTGCGGCCGGCATCGTCCTGGGTGAGGACGGCCGGGGCGGAGGGCACTGGTGCGGCGCTTGTCGCCGTGGGTGCGGGTGCGAGGGTCGGTGCGGACGTACGGGCGGGCGGGGCCGGACGGTGCGGCGCGGGGTCGTCGGTGCAGGCGGCCGCCGCCGCCCCGAGGAGCAGGGCGACGGCGGCGCGCGGCAGAAGCATCATCCGTGTCATACGAGCGGAATGTTGATGCAGGTGAGGATGGCCGCCTGGGCGTTGAGCTGCTGCCTGGTGGCGTTGGGGTCGAGGCGTACCCTCTCGGCGTTCTGCAGGGCCTCGAGGAAGGGGGTGTCCGCCTTCAGGTCGCTGTCGGTGTCGACGAGTTCGTTCGGCTCGAAGGCTCCGTTGGCGAAGTTGAGCCAGGCGGCGAGCAGTTGACGGTCGAGGGAACGCTTCGGGTCCAGGAGCAGGTTGAGGAACAGGACGTTCGCGGCCTTGTCCTGGGTGGACACGTCGACCTTCTCGGAGAACACCGCGCTCGCGTGCTGGACGATCTTCAGATAGCAGTCCAGCCTCTCCTTCCCGAGCCCGGTGAGGTCGCCGGTCAGGTACTTGACGTACCAGACGTCGGCGAGCAGCGACAGCGGGGCGTTGCCCTGGACGATGACCGGCATCCCGTCCGTCCCCGTACCGCCGTCGTCGTCGCGTGCCGTGGCGGTCAGCTCGTACAGGCAGGGCTTGGTGTACGTGTGGGCCTGGGCGTCCGTCAGGTCGCGCGGCTGGACGCTGGGGCTGCGGGCGGGGTCGGGGTCCGGCGGGTTGACGAGCGAGACGGTCGTGGTGTCCGGTGTCCCGTCGCCCCACGCCCAGCTCATGGTCTCGTCGTCGCTGCCGGGGTCGGTGACCCGGGCGGTGTACCGCTTCTCCTCGCCGGCGTGGACGACGAGCGTCCGTCCGCCCGCGAGGGGCACGGCGTCGGTCTTGTCGATGGCGACCTTCGGGTCGACGTTGGCGACGGTGATCTCGGCCTCGCGGCAGGTGCTGGTGTCGTCGTCGCTGCCGCAGACCTTCACGGTGAAGGCGCCGTTGTCGCCGAAGACGAGTTCGCGGCTGAAGGTGAGGGTGGCGTCGGGACGGTTGTTCTCCAGCTGCCCGGGCAGGGAGACGGGCTTGCCGTCGCCGGGGTCGATGGTGGCGGTGAGCGGGTCGAGCCAGCCCGGGTCGGTGACCGTGCCGGCGACGGTGAGCTTGCCGCCCTCCTCACGCGGGCCCTGGACGGTGAAGGTCACGGTGGGGGCCACGTTGGTGACGGTCACGGTCGCCGTGTCGGTGTCGGCCCCGGCGGCGTTGCCGACGCGCAGGCCGACGGTGTACGTGCCGTCCTGGCCGACCCGGTCGAAGAGCGGGCTGACGCCGGTCGCGTCGTCGTAGGCGCCGTCGCCGTCGAAGTCCCAGCTGTAGCTGCCGCCGCCACCGGGGGCGGTGGAACCGCTCGCGTCGAGCCGTACGTCGGCGCCCTCCTTGGTGGTGTACGGCCCGCCCGCGTCGGCGGTGGGCCGGCAGCTCGCGGGGTAGTCGGTCGCCGGGTTGGCCTGGGTCTGGCTCGGTGAGGTGGCGCTCGCGCCCATGCCCCGGCGGGCGAACACGCCCCACAGCAGGCACTGGTTGGCGCCGCCGTGGTTGGCGCGGTCGGCGGCGAGGATGCCGTCGCGGGCGTCCAGGAAGTCGGGCGTGGACGGCGTCAGCTTCATGCCGTCGACCATCAGCTGCTCGTGCCGCTGCTTTCCGGTGGCGTAGCCGTACGCGCCGACGAGCGCGGTGCGCATGTCCCACATGGCGGTGGCCCAGATCTCGCCGTCGGCGTGCACACTGCAGGTGCCGTCGTCGCAGAGGTCGGCGTAGGTGAGGTGGCTGTTGTTGTACGCGACGCGGCGTATGCCGGTGGCGGCGCGGCCGTTGTTGAACTCGCCGTAGACCGGGTCGTTCCACATCGAGGTGGCGATCGCGTCGCTCCAGCCCTCGCCGAGCGCGCCGGTCTGCTCGCCTTCGCCCATCTCGCCGCCGCCGACGAGCCGGTTGGACAGGCCGTGGCTGTACTCGTGGGCGACGGTGTCGCCGTTCATGGCCCGGTGCATGTTGTGGTTGTCGCAGGAGGTGCGTCCGACGAAGAGCCGCATGCTCGGGTTCTGGCCGTCGGCGGGGGTGCCGAAGTTGGCGTTGCAGGCGGAGGACCCGTTGGCGTCGTAGTCGACGTAGACCTGGACGCGGTCGCTGCCGGCGCCGCCGTTGCCGAGGTTGTCCTCCTGGAAGTTGCCCGACGCCTCGTCGAAGCCGAGCCCGTAGAGGTGGTCGTGCATGCGGTTGGTGTAGTAGAAGGCCTGGGTGACGACCGCGTCCCGGTCGGTGGTGAGGTCGGTGCCGCCGCTGTTGCGGAAGGCGTCCGTGAAGGTGTAGTTGAAGTGCTGGTACGCCGGGTCTCCGGCGGCCGGGGTCTGGGGCTGGTGGCCGAGCGACTCCGGCCTTTCGAGGTCCTGGGAGACCTCGCCGTTGTTGCCGGTGGTGACCCGGCCGGTGATCCAGGAACGGCCCAGGCCGCTGAAGGGGACGGTCGTCGCGCTGCCGAGGGTGGGGTTCTGGTCGGTGAAGACCCGGCCCTCGGGGCCCTCGTTGGTGGTGAGGTCGATGCGCTGGAGGACGCGGCCGGTCCCGGCGTCGACGACGGTGTCGTACAGGTGGTCGTTGTCGGCGGTGAGCGTGGTCCGCCAGGCCGGGCGGGCGGTGCCGTCGGCGAGCGGGAAGGTGACCCTCGTGGCGGTGGCGGCGCCGGACGGGGTGTCGGTGCCGACGGAGGCGGCGGCCCGGTCCAGCGCGGCGCCCTTGTCGAGGGCGACGGTCCCGGCGGCTCGGGCGCCCGGGACGAGGCTGCCGGTGACGGTGAGGATGCGGCCGGCCGCGTCGACGGCGACCGAGAGGCGGGCGCCGTGGATGGGGACGCCCCGGTCGCGCTGGCCGATGAAGACATGCCGTACGCCGTTGTGCTCGGTGCGGTACGACTTGACGACGCCGAGGGCGTTCAGCTCGGCGGCGGAGAGGCCGTAGAGAGCCGCGTGATCGCGGACGTGGTCCAGCGCGAGGGTGCGCGGGTCGGTGGCGCTGGTGGCGGTGAGGGCGTTGCGGCCCTGCGGGGCGATCAGCCTCGGCGTACCGAACCGGCTCCAGCGGATCGCCGTGCCGTCGAGTGCCTGCGCGGCGCGCAGCTGCCCGGCCTTGGGCGGGACGCGCTTGTCACCGCGTACGTCGATGTTCGGGTACGGCCGATCCGGCTGTTCCTGCGCCGCTCGCTGCTGTTTCCCGGGCTGTTCGCCGGCGATGGCGGGCGTCGGTGCGACCGTGACCGCGGGCAGTGCGAGCAGAACCGCTCCGATGAGCAGTGATCGTGCGCGCTTCGATAAGTGCGTGGGTGGCAACGTTCTCTCCCCCGTCCGTTGGCTTCCTGACTGCGGACCGGGGACACGGTACGTGCGCATGACAAGCCAGCGAAAGGGGGCACGCCGCTCCGCCTGGACGACCGACTCCTCCCTGGAGGCGGCTGCTTCGCGAGCAGTGCAGCGGCCCGCGGTCCAGACAGTCCGTCGGGGCCGGGGGTTTGGCAACCCCCGGCCCCGACGGTCGCGGTCAGGAGTCGGTGAGTTCGCTGCGGACGGTCCTGGCGGCGGTGACCAGGTTCTCCAGGGAGGCGCGGGTCTCGGGCCAGCCGCGGGTCTTCAGGCCGCAGTCGGGGTTGACCCAGAGGCGATCGGCGGGGATGGCCTTCAGTCCGGTACGGAGCAGGTCGGCGGCCTCCTCGGCGCTCGGGACGCGCGGGGAGTGGATGTCCCAGACGCCGGGGCCGGCCTCGCGCGGGTAGCCGTGGGCGGCGAGTTCGTGGGCGACCTGCATGTGGGAGCGGGCGGCCTCCAGGCTGATGACGTCGGCGTCGAGGTCGTCGATGGCCTGGACGATGTCGCCGAACTCGGCGTAGCACATGTGCGTGTGGACCTGGGTGTCCGGCCGCACCCCGCCGGTCGTGAGGCGGAACGCCTCCGTCGCCCACGCCAGGTAGCCCGGATGGTCGGCGGCGCGCAGCGGCAGCGTCTCCCGCAGCGCGGGCTCGTCGACCTGGATGACCGAAGTGCCCGCCGCCTCAAGGTCGTTCACCTCGTCGCGCAGGGCGAGGGCGACCTGGCGTGCGGTGTCGGCGAGGGGCTGGTCGTCGCGGACGAAGGACCAGGCGAGCATGGTGACCGGGCCGGTGAGCATGCCCTTGACCGGCTTGCCGGTGAGGGACTGGGCGTACGTCGTCCAGCGCACGGTCATCGGCGCGGGCCGGGAGATGTCCCCCGCCAGGATCGGCGGCCGGACGTAGCGGGTGCCGTACGACTGGACCCAGCCGTGCTGGGTGGCCAGGTACCCGGTGAGCTGCTCGGCGAAGTACTGCACCATGTCGTTGCGTTCGGGCTCGCCGTGGACCAGGACGTCGATCCCGGTCTTCTCCTGGTACGCGATCACCTCCTGGATCTCCGCCCTGATCCGCTCCTCGTACCCGTCGGCGTCGATCCGGCCGGCCCGCAGATCGGCGCGGGCGGTGCGCAGTTCGGGGGTCTGCGGGAAGGAGCCGATGGTGGTGGTCGGCAGCAGCGGCAGGCCCAGGTGGGCGCGCTGGGCGGCGGCCCGCTCGGCGTACGGCTGGGCGCGGCGGGTGTCGGACTCGATGACGGCGGCGGCGCGGGCCCGCACCGCCGGGTCGCGGGTGATCGGTGAGGCGGTACGGGAGGCGAGGGCGGCCCGGTTGACGGACAGTTCGCCGGAGATGACTCCCGTGCCGCCCCTCAGGCCCCTGGCGAGCGTGACGATCTCGGCCGACTTCTGCCGGGCGAAGGAGAGCCAGCGCAGGATCTGCGGGTCGATGTCCCGTTCCGGGGCCGTGTCGAGCGGCACATGGAGGAGGGAGCAGGAGGCCGACACGTCGACCCTTTCGGCCAGGCCGAGGAGGGTGCCGAGGGTGGCGAGGGACTTCTCCAGGTCGTTGATCCAGATGTTGCGGCCGTCGACCACCCCCGCGACGAGGCGCTTGCCCGGCAGGCCGCCGACGGCTGCGAGCGCGTCGAGGTTGGCCGCGGCCCGTCCGGTGAAGTCGAGCGCGAGCCCTTCGACCGGCGCCTTGGCCAGGACGGGCAGGGCGTCGCCGAGCCGGTCGAAGTAGGAGGCGACCAGCAGCTGCGGCCGGTCGGTGAGCGCGCCGAGGTCGCGGTAGGCGCGGGCGGCGGCGTTCAGTTCGGCCGGGGTGCGGTCCTGGACCAGAGCAGGTTCGTCGAGCTGGACCCACTCCGCGCCGGCGGCACGCAGGTCCGCCAGGACCTCCGCGTACACCGGGAGCAGCCGGTCGAGCAGGGTCAGCGGATCGAAACCGGGGGCCACGCCCGGGGCCGACTTGGCCAGCAGCAGATAGGTGACGGGTCCGACCAGAACGGGCCGGGCCGCGAGGCCGAGTGCAAGCGCCTCCCGTAGCTCGGCGACCTGCTTGGCGGAGTCGGCCGCGAACACCGTGCCCGGCCCCAACTCCGGTACCAGGTAGTGGTAGTTGGTGTCGAACCACTTCGTCATCTCCAGAGGAGCGACGTCCTGCGTGCCGCGCGCCATCGCGAAGTAGCCCGCGAGGGCGTCGGTCGCGACGGCCTCGCGGTGGCGTTCGGGAACGGCGCCGACCATGACGGTGGTGTCGAGGACGTGGTCGTAGTACGAGAAGTCGCCGGTGGGCACCTCGTCGATGCCGACCGCGGCGAGCCGGCGCCAGTTCGCGGCGCGCAGGTCGGTGGCCGTGGCGCGGAGGGCGTCGGCGGTGACGCGGCCCTTCCAGTAGCCCTCGATCGCCTTCTTCAGTTCCCGGTCGCCACCCTGGCGGGGGTAGCCGTACACAGTGGCCTGTGCTGCCGCGGCTGCGGACTTCGTGGTCACGGAGATCTCCTTCGCGAGATGAATCCCTGAGATCCCGGCGACGGGACGAGAGCGCGAAGGGGCGACGACCGGACGGCCGACCGAGCGCGGTCGTCCGACTGGTGTGTACGCCGACCCGCCCTCGAGGTCACCGGAATGTCCGCGCGCGGAATCGTCCGCGTGCGGGCAACGGGCAGGTCTTCGGACTCGCGGGCACGTCACTCCTCGTGGAGGACACCTACTGGCCGTCGCTTCCCGGACCCTCCCGGATCCAGTGCGTATGACGGCGGTCGTTCCCGCTCACCGCTGCGGGGCAGTCCCGGATTCCCACCGGGTTCCCTCTTACGACGCATCCCGCCTGGCGGACGGGGCGAACCAGCTGCACCGCCAGCCTACGGCAAGGAGTGAATCCATCGGCCTCCCGGGTGAATCCGCCGCCGTCCTTGCGATGAGTTCTGGCTCCGCCGCCGGTCTACCCTGCAAACCCATCGTCCCGAAGGAGCGGCAGATGACCGACACGACGATTCTCGACCTCGGACCGCAAGCCACCGTCGTGGCCCGTCTCGTGGCGGGAGTCCCGGACGCGCGGCTCGCCGACGGGACGCCGTGCCCCAAGTACTCGGTCGGCGAACTGCTGGCCCACCTCGCCGGCCTCGCCGTCGCCTTCCGCGACGCCGGCCGCAAGGACCTGGGCCCCACGACGGACACGGCCGGCGACGTCGTGCCTTCCCTCCCCGAAGGCTGGCGCGAGGAACTGCCCCGGGTCCTCGACGAACTGGCCGAAGCCTGGCGGGATCCGGAAGCCTGGACCGGCATGACCCGCGCGGGTGGCGTGGACCTGCCGGGCGACATCGCGGGTCTGGTGGCGGTCGACGAACTGGTGATCCACGGCTGGGACCTGGCCCGGGCCACCGGCCAGGACTACGCACCCGATGAGGCCGCGCTGCAGGCCGCGCATGCGTTCCTGCTGGCCTCCGCCGAGGAGGAGGACCGCGGCGACGGCATCTTCGGACCCGTCGTACCCGTCCCGGACGACGCCCCGCTGCTGGACCGGGCAGCCGGCCTGAGCGGGCGCGACCCGGGCTGGACGCCCCCGGTGACCCCGTGACGTAGGCCGCCGCCGGGCGGCCACTGCGGCATACGTCCCGGCCGCCCGGGCGGCGGCTGTCGTCGCTCGCCTGTTGCGTTCAGGACGAGATCTTGGGGTGCGCCTCGAAGAACTCCCAGATGAGATCGGTCGCATGGACGCCGGTCGCGGTGTCGCCCATCGTCTGGTCCTTGCTGCCAGGCCACTTGTGGCCCATGGCCGGGAGGCGGTACGTCAGGAACTCCGACTTGTCGCGGCATTTCGCCGGCGTTCGCGTGGCGTCCCCCTTCACCTTCTCGGGTCGTCCCGCTGTGCAACCCCGGCGTTCCGTCCAGGACTTGATGCCCTGCTCGAAGTCCTTGTGGTAACCGTCGGCGCCTCCGACGAATGTGGCCACGGACACCGGGGCCTTCGGCATGTACGTGGGACTCTGCGCGGCGGCGCCGATGTAGCCGCCGCTGACCGGGGCGATCGCGGCCAGCGTGCCCGGGAGCTCCACGGCGAGTTTGAAGGACATGTCCGCGCCGTTGGAAATACCGGTGGCGTAGATGCGCCGGGGGTCGGCTTTCCACGTGTCGACGAGGCGCTTCGTCATCGCGCCGATGAAGCCGACGTCGTCCTCGCCGCCGCAGCAGATGAGGGCGTTGTACGCCTGATCCATTCCGTTCGGATAGGCGACGAGGAAGCCCTCCTTGTCGGCCTTGGCGTTGAAGCCGGTCAGCTCGGCGGCGTACGCGCCGTCGGCCGGGTAAGGGTGCATGACGACGACCAGGGGGAGTTGCTTGCTCGGCGTGTAGCCGGGCGGCGCGTGGACCGCATAGACGCGCTGCTCGCCTTTCCAGGTCATGGTGACCGTCTGATCGCCGGGGCGTGGCGCCTCGTCGCGCTGCTGCGTGGCCGAAGGCTTTGGCGGCTTCTCCGTTCCCGGTCCGCTTCCCGTGCCGTCGTCGTCCGTGTTCGTGCTGCAGCCGGCCAGAGGGAACAGCAGGGCCAGGGCGGCGAGCCGTAAAAGGGGTATCCGCATGGGGGACCTTTCCGTTCTTGAATTCGACGGGGTACGGCCGGTGGCCCGAACCCGGACCACCGTGCCCGGGCCGCCTTGGGTGAACCTTGAACCCGCAGGCCACGACGGTTCGTCGAGGCTGCGTCAGGCGACCGCGCTCGCGCTGTCCGCGAGGCGGCGGCGGGAGGCTCGAGCCGCGGGGACGGCCGTCAGGGCTGTCGCGCCGAGGACGGCGGCGGCGCTCATGGCCGCGAGGTAACCCGCGGGCGCGGGCTGGGCGATGCCGGAGCCGATGCCGATGGTGTGGGCCTCGCGGTCGATCAGCCAGTGGGCGAAGGGGACGCCGAGGGCCGTCGCGGCGAGGGCGGCGGCCAGCGCGGTGCAGCCGATGGCCGTGACGGTGACGGCGGTGATCTGGCGCGGGGAGAGGCCGATGGCCTTCAGGGCCAGCAGGTCGCGCTCGCCGTCGCGGATGCTGCCGCCGATCGCCGTGGACAGTTCGGTCAGGCCGATCAGCGCGAGGACGGCGATCAGGCCGACGACGACGCCGCGTAGGGCGGAGAGCCGGTCGGCGGGGGTGGTGACCTCGTGGATGTCGAGGTGGCCCCGGGAGGCGTCGGCGAGTTCGGCGCGGACGGCGCGCGGGTCGGCGCCGGGCTCCAGGCGGAGCTGGTAGAGGGTGGGGCTCAGGGCGGGGTCGTTCTCGCGCAGGGTGTCGAGCGAGGTGGAGATGACCCGGCCGCCGTTCTCCGGTTCGATGTTGCGGCCGACGAGGTGCAGCACCTGCGGGTGGCCGCCGACCGTGACGCGGACCCAGTCGCCGACGCGTACGTCCAGGAGGTCGAGCAGGCCCTGGCCCGCGACGGCCTCGTCGGGGCCGTGGGCGGGACGGCCCTCGGCGATCGTGTACGGGTAGGGCTCGTCGCGGGTGCCGAGGCCGCGCAGCGCGATGGTGCCGGTCTGGCCGGGGACCAGGGCGGCGACCTCCAGGCCGGGGTGGGCGGCGGTGACTTCGTCGTTGGCCTCAAGCAGCGCGGCGGCCTCGCGGTCGGTGAGCGTTGCGTCGGGGCGCGCGGTGAGCGCGGCGGCGTGGCCGAGTTGCTCGGGGCGGCTGTCGAAGCCTTCGATGGTGGTCCAGGCGCCGAGCGCCACGGTGATCAGCAGCAGGGGCAGGGCGAGGCGGACGATGGTGGCCGGCGCGCGCCGGCCTCGGCCGAACGCCCGGTGCCAGCCGAGTACCAGGGTGGCCGGCATGCCCAGTCCGAGCGCACCCCGGGCAGCCCGGGACAGTCCGCCCCCGCCGGGCGCCGCCGCGGCGGGGACGCCGGGTACGGGCTCCACCCGCCCCGCCCGCCACGCGGCGAGGCATGTCGCCGCCCCGATGAACAGCACCGCCGCGACCGGCACCGCGAGCAGCGCCGCCGTGTGGCCCGGGAGCCCCTGCCAGACGCCGACGGCCTCGCCGAGCCGCCCGGGCAGGCGGCTGCCGAGCGTCTGGACCGCCGCCGTGGCGAGGGTCGCCCCGAGCACGGCGAAGGCGAGGTGCTGGATGAGGAAGACGCGTACGACCTGGCCCGGCGTGAAGCCGATGGCCTTGAGGACGGAGATGTCCCGCAGGTGGCCGCGCACCCGGGTGCTGATGGCGCCGAACACCGCGAGGGCGGCGGCGATCAGCGCGCCGAGCCCGAACAGGCCGAGGACCTGCCCGAGCAGCCGGTTGTCGCCCTGGGCCTCGGCGCGGGCCTGCTGCCAGGTGCCGACGTCGGTGACGGCGCCGGCGCCGAGCGCCGTGACGGCGCGCTGGACGGCGTAGTCGGTGTCGTCCGGGTCGGCGAGGCGCAGTCCGACGACCTGGCCGCCGCCGGGCCCGGACGGCACCGCGCGCGGCAGGGCCCAGACGGTGCCGGGCCGCTCGCCGGGGCGGTAGCGGGGCTCCGCGCTGTCGGCGACGCCGAGGACGGTCAGGGTGCGGCCGGTGGGCAGGGTCAGGCGGTCGCCCGGTTCGGCCCACAGGGCGCGGGCGAGGCCGGCTTCCAGGACGACGCCGTCGGGGACCTCGTCGTCGAGCCAGCGGCCCGAGGTCAGCAGGGGGCGGCCGGTGGCCGGGGGCTCCGCTCCGGTGGCGCGCAGCTCGACGCCTGCGCGGGCGCCACGGGAGGCGACGGTGCCGGTCGCGGTGCGGTACGGGCCCGAGAGCCGCTCGACGCCGTCCAGGTCCGCGAGGGGGCCGGTGTCGGCGTCGGGGCCGGTGTGGATCCACACGTGGGCGCCGCGCGACTGGGCGAAGACCCGCTGCCAGGGGTTGGTGGCGTAGCCGAACAGCGCCGTGGCCAGCAGCAGCGAGACGACGATCCCGGCGGTGGCGGCGACCATGAACAGCGCCTCGCCCCGATGGGTGCGCAGATCGGCGTGCGCCCAGCGCAGCGTGGCCCGCACGGGGTCAGTCCTTCAGTTCCAGTACGCCGGCGAGGCCGGTGCCGCGCGGCGGCGTGCCGCCCAGTTCGGCGTCGTCGGATATCCGGCCGTCGAAGAAGCTGATCACCCGGTCCGCGGCGCTGGCGAGCCGTGCGTCGTGGGTGACGAGCACGATGGTCTGGCCGCGTCCGTGGAAGCGGGCGAGCAGCCGCATCACTTCGCGGGTGCCCTTGCTGTCGAGGCTGCCGGCCGGTTCGTCGGCGAGGAGCAGCCGCGGCTGGTTGACCAGGGCGCGGGCGAGGGCGACGCGCTGTTGTTCGCCGCCGGACAGCTCGCCGGGCATGCTGCGGGCCTTGCTGTCGAGGCCCAGCTCGGCGAGGAGCTTCTCGCGTTCGGCTCGGGCCCGCTTGGCGGAGGCGCCGGCCAGCAGGGCCGGCAGTTCGACGTTGTCGGCGACGGTGAGGTTGGAGACGAGGTTGAAGAACTGGAAGACGATGCCGATGCGGCGGCGCCGCTCCACCGCCCAACGTGCCTCGGTCCAGCCGTCGGTGCTCTCGCCGTCCAGGAGGAGCGAGCCGCCGTCGGGGCGCTGGAGGCCGCCGAGCAGGTGCAGAAGGGTGGACTTGCCGGCGCCGGAGGGGCCGGTGACGGCGACGAATTCGCCGTGCCGCACGGTCAGGTCGACGCCGCGCACCGCGTGGGCGGGCGCGCCCTCGCCATGGTGGGTCTTGACCAGGCCCTCGGCGCGCAGCAGCGGCACGGGTATGGCGGAGTCCGTCATTGCAGCTCCTCCAGTTCCTCCTGGCAGCGCTCCAGCCAGTCGAGGTCGGCTTGGAGGTGCAGCATGGCGCCCTCGATCAGCAGATGGGCCGTGCGGTTGTCCCGGTCTTCGGTGGCGGCCAGCTTGGACAGGTTGCGCATGGTGGTGAGGTACTGGCGTCGCTGTTTGTTGATGAGGGCGATCTGGTCGGCGAGACCGGTGCGCGGGGCGAGGGCGAGTTTCATGAAGAACTCGTCCCGGACCCTCGGTTCGTCGGCCGTCTCCTCGAACCAGGCGCGCAGTGCTTCCTGCCCGGCGTCGGTGAGGCGGTAGATCTTCTTGTTGGGGCGGCTCTCCTGGGCGATCTCCTCGCCCTCGATCAGCCCGGACTTCTCCAGCCGGCCGAGGGTGACGTAGATCTGGCCGACGTTGGTGGGAGGGTACGCGGCGCCCAGCAGTTGCTCAAGGTCCTGCTTGAGCTCGTAGCCGTGGGCGGGGCCCCGGGCCAGGAGGGCGAGAAGGGGAAGGCGCACCCGTGCTGTCCTCCCTTGGCGTGCTCCCGGTGTGATGTGGGCTCTAGTATCGCCCATGCCTAACGGGTATACATGCCCTGTCGCCGAACAAAGGTGTACGGCGCGGTGCGCTGGGAGGAACCTATGCGGTGGATGCAGACCGCAGCTAGAGGTCTCCTGGTTCTCGCGGTCGTACTGACGGGTTACATGGCCTCCGGCGCCCCCTCGGGCAGCACGGGCGGGCGCGGCCCGATGACACTGGCGACGGCCGGTGATCTCACCGGCTATCTCGGCCGTGTCCTGGACGGCTGGAACCGCGCCCATCCGGCCGAGAAGGTCACCGTGGTCGAGCTGCCGGATTCGGCCGACGAGACCCGGGCCCAGATGATCACGGATCTGAGGCGGGGCGAGGGCAGGTTCGATCTGCTCAACATCGATGTCGCGTGGACGTCGGAGTTCGCCGCGGCGGGGTGGATCGCGCCGCTGGAGCGCGACCGGTTCCCGCTGAAGAGCTTCCTGCCGCCGGTGGTGGACACCGCCACGTACGACGGGCGGCTGTACGCCGTCCCGTATGTGACGAATGCCGGGATGCTCTTCTACCGCAAGGACGTGCTCGACCGCGAGGGGCAGAGCCCGCCGCGGACCTGGGCGGAGCTGGAGCGGCAGGCCCGCACGATCGCCCCGGAGTACGGGCTCGGCGGGTACGCGGGTCAGTTCCTGCCGTACGAGGGGCTGACGGTCAACGCCGCCGAGGCGGTGTACTCGGCGGGCGGGACGATCCTCGGCGACGAGGGCGAGCGGGTCACGGTCGACTCGACGGCCGCCCGCGAAGGGCTGGGATTCCTCACTCAGGGCGTGCGGGACGGCTGGATTCCGAAGGAAGCCCTGACGTACAAGGAGGAGGAGTCCCGGCAGGCGTTCCAGGACGGCCGGCTGCTCTTCCTGCGCAACTGGCCGTACGCGTACGCCGGCGCCTCCGGCGCGCAGTCGAGGGTCGCGGGGAAGTTCGGCGCGGTGCCGCTGCCGGGCCCCGGGGGGCCGGGCACGAGTGTGCTCGGCGGCTCCAATCTGGCCGTGAGCAGCCATGCCCGACACCCCGAGTCGGCGCGCGACCTGATCGCGTACCTCACGAGCGAGCGCGTGCAGCGCCGCGTGCTGAGCGAGGGCGCCCTGCCGCCGGTGCGGGCGGCGCTGTACGAGGATCCGGCGCTGGTGGCGCGCTTCCCGTATCTGCCCGCCCTGCGGGCGAGTGTGCTCGCGGCCGCGCCGCGCCCCAAGAGCCCGCACTACGAGCAGGTGAGCCTCGCCGTGCAGGCCGTGGCGCATGACGCGATGGCTCAGCACCAGACGCCCGAGGCGGCGGTGCGCCGGCTCGCGGACGAGCTCGCGGCCATCGCCCGTCGTCGCTGACGCCTCTCCGTTCACTCCCCCACCTCCGCACCCTCTACTTACCTGTTAGGTATCAGCATGCGGATGGGTGCGCCCCGAGAAACCTCTCAAAGTAGGGCATAAGACCCCAACTAGCGCCGAGTTTCGGCAGCTTCGTTGACACCTCCTCGTCACACCTACTTAACATGCATGCATAACCGCTACCCCCTCTCGGTAGCGCGCACCCCTTCACGCAGAAAAACAGGTCAACGGGTGATGCTCACAGCCCCCAGCCGCCGCCTCTGGTGGCGCGACGCGGTGATCTACCAGGTGTACGTCCGCAGCTTCCTGGACAGCACCGGCGACGGGATCGGCGACCTGGCCGGTGTCCGGGCCGGCCTGCCGTACCTGAAGAAGCTCGGGGTCGACGGCATCTGGCTGAGCCCCTTCTACCCCTCGCCGCAGCACGACCACGGATACGACGTCGCCGACTACTGCGACGTGGACCCCGTCTTCGGCGACCTCGCCGAGTTCGGCCGACTGGTCGCCGACGCCCACCGGCTGGGCGTCAACGTGCTGCTCGACATCGTCCCGAACCACTGCTCCAGCGAACACGCCTGGTTCCGCGAGGCCCTGGCGGCCGGCCCCGGCAGCGAGGCCCGCGCCCGCTTCCACTTCGCCGACGGCCGCGGCCCGGACGGCGAGCTGCCGCCCAACAACTGGCACGCCATGTTCGGCGGCCCGGCCTGGAGCCGGGTCACGGAGCCGGACGGCACGCCCGGCCAGTGGTACCTGCACCTGTTCACCCCCGAGCAGCCGGACCTGAACTGGCGCAACCCCGAGGTCGGCGCCCACTTCGACCACGTCCTGCGCTTCTGGCTGGACCGGGGCGTCGACGGCTTCCGCATCGACGTGGCGGCCGGGCTGTTCAAGCACCCCGACCTGCCCGACTCCCCCGACCCGGAGGCCGACGCCCGTACCCGCGACTCGGTCAACCCGCTGGCCTGGAACCAGCCCGAGGTGCACGACGTGTGGCGCCACTGGCGGTCGGTGTGCGAGGAGTACACGGCCCGCGACGGGCGGGAGCGGCTGCTGGTCGGCGAGGTGTCGGTGCCGACCGCCCGCGAGCACGCCACGTACGTCCGCCCGGACGAGCTGCACCAGGCGTTCTTCTTCGACCTGCTGGGCGCGCCCTGGGACGCCGACGCCTTCCGCAAGGTGATCGACGAGGCGATGCGCGACATCGCGGGCACCGGCTCCACCGTCACCTGGGTGCTGAACAACCACGACCAGGTGCGCACGGTGACCCGGTACGGCGAGTCCGGCACCGAGGGCAGCGGGCTCGGGGCCGCCCGGGCGCGCGCGGCCGCCCTGCTGATGCTGGCCCTGCCTGGCGCCGCGTACATCTACCAGGGCGAGGAGCTGGGCCTGCCGGAGGTCGTGGACCTGCCGGACGAGGTGCTCACCGACCCGATATTCCGGCGCACCGGCAGCCGGGCCCGGATCCGCGACGGCTGCCGCGTACCGCTGCCGTGGTCGGGGCACGCCTCCCCGTTCGGCTTCAGCACCGGGGCGGAGAGCGCCAAGCCGTGGCTGCCGCAGCCCGGCTGGTTCGCCGAACACGCCACCGACCGGGCGCTGGCCGACACCCGCTCGTTCTGGCACCTGTACCGCGAGGGCCTGCAGCTGCGGCACGGACTGCCGCAGCTGGGCGAGGGCACCTTGCGCTGGCTGGACGCGCCGCCCGGCGTACTGGCCTTCCTGCGCGGCGACGGCCTCGTCTGCGCCGTCAATTTCGGCACCGCTCCGGTGCCCGCCCCGGTCTCCGGCGCCCCGCTGCTGTCCAGCGGACCGTGCCCGACCGGCGTACTGCCCGGGTCCACCGCCGCCTGGTGGATCAGTGACGACACCACCCTGGAGGGACTGCGATGACCATGCGACGGATGACGATGGCCTGCTGCTCCGCGCTCACTTTGGCGCTCGGCGCCACCGCGTGCGGCGGCGGCCCGGTGAGCGCCGGCGGAGGCGACAAGGCGCTGTCCGGCCAGACGCTCAATGTGGCCGGCGTCTGGTCGGGCGCCGAGCAGAAGAACTTCCAGAAGGTGCTGGACGCCTTCACCGAGAAGACCGGCGCCAAGACCCAGTTCACGTCAACCGGCGACAATGTCTCCACCGTCGTCGGCAGCAAGATCGAGGGCGGCAACGCCCCCGACGTCGTGATGGTCCCGCAGGTCGGCGTGCTCCAGCAGTTCGCCCGGCAGAAGTGGCTCAAGCCGCTGTCGGAGACCGCGAAGAAGTCCGTCGACGCCGACTTCGCGCCGGTGTGGAAGAACTACGGCTCCGTCGACGGCACCCTTTACGGCCTGTACTTCAAGGCCGCCCACAAGTCGACCGTCTGGTACAGCCCCAAGGCGTTCGAGCAGGCGGGCGTGAAGCCGCCGAAGTCGTACGAGGAGATGCTGCGGAGCGCGCAGACGGTCTCCGACTCGGGCCTGCCGGCCTTCGCGGTCGCCGGTGAGGACGGCTGGACGCTCACCGACTGGTTCGAGAACATCTACCTCTCCCAGGCCGGACCGGAGAAGTACGACCAGCTCGCCCAGCACCAGCTCAAGTGGACCGACCCGACCGTGGTGAAGGCGCTGACCACCCTCGGCGCGCTCTTCTCCGACGAGAAGCTGATCGCGGGCGGCCAGAAGGGCGCACTGGGCACCGACTTCCCCGGCTCCGTGGAGAAGGTCTTCGGCCCCAAGCCGGGGGCCGGGATGGTGTACGAGGGCGACTTCGTCGCCGGCGTCGCCAAGGACCAGTTCGGCAAGAAGATCGGCGAGGACGCCGCCTTCTTCCCCTTCCCGGCGGTCGCGGGCGGCAAGGCGCCGGTGGTCAGCGGCGGTGACGCGGCCGTCGTCCTGAAGGACGGCAAGAACCAGAAGGCCGCGACGGCGTTCCTGGAGTACCTCGCGACGCCGGAGGCCGCGGCCGTGTGGGCCGAAGCGGGTGGCTTCCTGTCGCCGAACAAGAAGCTCGACCTCGCCTCCTACGGCGACGACACGGTGCGCGAGACCGCCAAGTCGCTGATAGACGCCGGGGATTCGGTGCGCTTCGACATGTCGGACCAGGCTCCGGCGGCGTTCGGCGGCACCAAGGGCGTGGGCGAGTGGAAGATCCTCCAGGACTTCCTGCGCGACCCGTCGAACCCGGCCGCCACCGCCGCGGCGCTGGAGGGCGCGGCGGCCAAGGCGTACAAGAGCTGAGGCGGCCGTCATGACTGCAGTCACCGCTCCCCCACCACCCCGGGTCGACGCCGCCAAGGGCGGCCGGCGGGCCGACACCCCGCGGGACCGGGCCCGCCGCCGCCGGCGGATCACCGCCGTGGCGTTCGTGCTGCCGGCGCTGCTGCTGCTCGGCGCGCTGGTCGTCTACCCGGTGCTGTTCTCCGTGGGCCGCAGCTTCTTCGACGCGTCCGGCAGCCGGTTCGTCGGCGGGGACAACTACACGGAGATGTTCCGCGACCCGGCCACCCTGACCGCGCTGCGCAACAGCGCCATCTGGGTGGTGGTCGCGCCGACGCTGCTGACCGGGCTCGGGCTGATCCTCGCGGTGCTGGTGGAGAAGGTCCGCTGGGCGACCGCGTTCAAGCTGTTGCTGTTCATGCCGATGGCCGTCTCCTTCCTCGCGGCGGGCATCATCTTCCGCCTCGCGTACGAGGAGGACCCGGACAAGGGCGTGCTGAACGCGGCGGCGGTCGGCGTGCACGACGTGTTCCAGGACTCCTCGTCGTACCCGACGGCCCGGGCCCGCGAGGGTCAGGCGGGTCCGGGGCGTCTGGCGCTCGACAAGCGGCCGGACGGCTCGTACGGGACGGCCGACGCGGTCTCCCCGGGGCAGAGCGTCGCCCTCGGCCTGGTCGGCGTACCGCCCGAGGAGCTGCCCGCCGGCGCGCAGCCTGCGGCGGCCGGCAAGGCCGGTCCGAAGGACGTGGCCGGCGCCGTGTACCTGGACTTCACACCCGGCGGCGGGGGGCGGCCGGGCGCGATCGACGCCGGGGAGCGGGGACTGCCCGGCATGACGGTGGAGGCGGTGCGCGACGGGAAGACGGTCGCCACCGCGACCACGGCGGCCGACGGGTCGTTCCGCTTCACCGGCCTCCAGGCGGGCGCGTACACGGTCCGGCTGCCCGCGGAGAACTTCGCGCCGCCGTACGAGGGCGTCTCCTGGCTCGGCCCCGCCCTGGTCACTCCGGCGATCATCGGCGCGTACCTGTGGATCTGGACGGGCTTCGCGATGGTGCTCATCGGCGCCGGGCTCTCGTCCCTGCCGCGCGACACGCTGGAGGCGGCGCGGATGGACGGGGCGAACGAGTGGCAGGTCTTCCGCCGGATCACCGTGCCGCTCCTTGCGCCCGTGCTGACCGTCGTCTTCGTGACGCTGGTGATCAATGTGATGAAGGTCTTCGACCTGATCTACATCATCGCTCCGGGGCCGGTGCAGGAGGACGCGACCGTGCTGGCCACCCAGATGTGGCTGGTGTCCTTCGGCGGCGGCAACGACCAGGGGCTCGGCAGCGCGCTCGGTGTGCTGCTCCTGCTGCTTGTGATCCCCGCGATGGTGTTCAACGTCCGCCGCTTCCGCAGGAGTCAGTCATGAGTGCGACCGCGACGATGCCGGGCGGCCGGCTGCGCCGCTGGCTGGGCAACGGCCTGGTCCAGGCGCTCCTGGCCGTGGTCGGCCTGATCTGGGTGACCCCCGTCGCCGGACTGCTGCTGTCCTCGCTGCGCTCGGCGAACGACAACGCGGCGAGCGGCTGGTGGACGGCGCTGGCCGGCCCCGGCCGACTGTCCCTGGACAACTACACCGCCCTCCTGGGCAACGCGGGCATCACCCGGGCCTTCTGGAACACGGTGCTGATCTCGGTGCCGACGACCGTCCTGGTCGTCGTCGTCGCGGCGCTCGCCGGATACGCCTTCGCCTGGCTGGAGTTCCCCGCCCGGGACTGGATCTTCCTGGGCGTGGTGGCACTCCTCGTGGTGCCGGTGCAGGTGGGTCTGCTGCCGGTGGCGAAGCTGTTCGGGCAGTTGGGGCTGTTCGGCACGATCCCGGGCGTGGTGCTGTTCCACGTCGCCTACGGGCTGCCGTTCGCCGTGTTCCTGCTGCGCAACTACTTCGCCGACATACCGCGCGAGATGCTGGAGGCGGCGCGGATGGACGGGGGCGGCGAGTGGCGGATCTTCACGCAGCTGGTGCTGCCGGTGGGCCGCCCGGCGATCGCCAGCCTGGCGATCTTCCAGTTCCTCTGGGTGTGGAACGACATGCTGGTGGCCCTGCTCTTCGCCGACAGCTCCTCGCAGCCGCTGACGGTGGAACTGCAGTCCCAGGTAAGGCAGTTCGGCAGCAACATCGACGTCCTGGCACCGGGCGCGTTCGTCTCCCTGATCGTGCCGGTGGTGGTCTTCTTCGCCTTCCAGCGTCACTTCGTGCAGGGGGTGATGGCGGGTTCGGTGAAGTGACCGCACAGGCTGGGCCCCTCACGCACGCGCGAGGGGCCCAGCCTGTGTCAGCCGATGCCGAGCGCGCACGAATCTCTACGCGGTGCCGTCGACCTCCGTGTCCCGGTGGACGGCCGCCTCCTCGGCCGCGGCGATTCCGTCGTCGGGACCGACGTCCCGGGCCGTGACGCCGCCGGGAACCGGGGTGTCGGGCAGGGCGAGACGCCCGGCCCGCGTGGCGCCGGCCTCCAGGTCGAGGGGCTCGCCCTCCCCGTCCGCGAGGTCGCCGACGCCGTCGCCCTCCACGGGCGCCACGTCGGGTCGCTCCTCCGCCAGCCGCGCTTCCAGGGATGCGCCCTCACGCTGTTCGCTCAACGTCGTACCGTGACGGTCGACGGCCCGAGGCCACTCGGCCGGCGACCATCCCGGGTCCTCGAACGCCTCCGAGGGGTCCGCATCCAGCGCGTTCTCGGGATCGAGCGGGCCGCTGGGCCGGTTCTGGGAGTCGGAGCCGCCCGGCTGATAGACGTCGTCCCCGCGGGCGCCCTCTCCGTTCTGCGTGTTCGCCACGTGACTCATCTCCTGCGCTCGGTGCCCGCCCCCCGAGCCCCGCGGGGCCCCGTGAATTCCGCTACCCCCTCGACCGCGGTGCAGACGTCCCCGCCGCGAATTCCTCGTATCGGGCAGACACCCACGGGCATGGACGAACACCCTGTGTAGTCATCGGCGACCGATCCGTCGGTCCTCACAGCACCCCGTACCCTTGGGGCGGCAAAGAATGGGAGTGCAGTGGGGATGACCGAGCCGTCCGGGCACGAGACGGAGTCCTGGGCGGACGAGCAGCCTCGGGCTGCGACGATACGCGTGTTCATCGCCCTCGCACCGCCCGACGAGGCGAAGGACGAGCTGGCGCGCGCGTTGAGCCCCGCGTACGAGGCGTACCCGGGCATGCGCTGGAACCGTATCGAGGACTGGCACATCACCCTGGCGTTCCTCGGGGAACTCCCCGCCACGGTCGTTCCGTTGCTGCGGCCGTCGCTCGCGGACCTCGCGGAGACGCACGCGCCCCTCGAACTGGCGCTTCGCGGCGGCGGCCATTTCGACGAGCGGGTGCTGTGGAGCGGAATCGACGGGGACCTGGATGGGCTCCACGTGCTCGCCGCGGACGTGCGCGGCGCGGTCGAGGAGTGCGGTGTCCCCTTCGCCGGCCGGCCGCTGCGGCCGCATCTCACCCTGGCCCGCGCGCGCCGCGCCGACACGTCGTGCGTGGTGGCGGCGGCAGACGGTCTGTCCGGGTTCGTCGGCCGACCGTGGCGGACGGCGCGCCTGCATCTGGTCGGCAGCAACTTCGGCCGCGGTCCGGGACCGATCCGCTACCGCGACATCGCGTCATGGGGTTTCGAGGGGCGCTGACGGCCTTCAGGCCTCGTGCAGGGCAGCGTGCAGGGTGCGGACGGCCATGGCGATGGCGGCCTCTGCCGCCTGCGTGCCGCGCAGGGCGTCGAGCATCACGAAGTCGTGGATGATGCCCTGGAAGCGCACGGCGGTGACCGGGACGCCCGCCTCGCGGAGCTTGTCGGCGTACGCCTCGCCCTCGTCGCGCAGGACGTCCGCCTCGCAGGTGATGACGAGGGCCGGGGGCAGGCCATGGAGCTGCTCGGCCGTGGCGCGCAGCGGGGACGCAGTGATCTGGGCGCGCTCGGCCTCGTCGGTCGTGTACTGGTTCCAGAACCACTGCATGCCGTCGCGGCGCAGGTAGTAGCCCTTGGCGAACCGGTGGTAGGAGCCGGTGTCGAAGCTCGCGTCGGTAACCGGGTAGAACAGCACCTGCTGGACCAGCGGGATACCGCCGCGCTCCTTGGCCATCAGGGTCAGCGCGGCCGTCATGTTGCCGCCGACCGAGTCGCCCGCCACGGCCACCCGCGTGCTGTCGAGGCCCTTTGAGGCGCCCTGCTCCACGACCCACCGCGCGACGGCGAAGTTCTGCTCGACGGCGACCGGGTAGCGCGCCTCGGGCGACAGGTCGTACTCGGGGAACACGACCGCGGCGTTCGCGCCGACGGCCAGTTCGCGCACCAGGCGATCATGGGTGTGGGCGTTGCCGAACACCCAGCCCGCGCCGTGGATGTAGACGATCACCGGCAGGGCGCCCTCGGCGCCCGCGGGCCTGACGATGCGCGCGCGGACGGCGCCGGTCGGACCACCGGAGACAGTGATCCACTCCTCGTCCATCGCCGGCTTCTCGATCTCGCCGGACTGCAGGTCGTCGACCGCCTTGCGGCCTTCCGCCGGCGGCAGATCGAACAGGTACGGAGGATCGGCGGTCGCCTCCGCGAGCGAGGCTGCCGCGGGTTCCAGCACCGGCTGGACCGGCGCGAGGGCATCGGACATGCGCATCTCCTGGATCTTCGTCGGGGACGCCGGGCGTTCCGGCGGACGACCCGGATCGACGTACTGGGCACTCCGGCGCCGCTGATCCTCACGCTAGGACTGCCGACCGCGCCGAGCGAGCGCGGTACACCGCGGAAGTCGAAGATCTTCACCCGGAGGGAGTCCTGCATCCTCCTGCATGCCCATCTCGTACGCGTCCTGGGCCTTGCCCTGCTGCTTCTCGCGCCCACCTCCGTGGTGACGCACCGCCGGTCCGCCGGCGATCCCGCCTGGACTCGTCCGCCGACGTCCACAAGGGGCACGTCCTGACCACGTCGGTGCGCCGAAGGCGATCACGGGCGGGCGTCGTGCCCGACGAGGTGCAGGAATCGGTCCGACAGGGCGAGCAGCCACGCCGCGCGCTCCGTGGCGATCTCCTTGAGCCGGGCATCGTCGCTGCGGGCGACGAGATGCCCCATGTAGCGCTCGTTGAACCGCCCGTACTCCGCGTGCAGGGTGCGCAGCGCCTG
>NZ_DATCVQ010000387.1:0-35035 GCF_036566765.1 Streptomyces sp. | reverse complement strand
AAGGGGTGCCGTTCTCGCTCCGGTTCAGGTCACTGGGGTGGGGTGGCTGTGGTCACCATGCGTTGATGGCCGGCGCGCCAGGTTCGTGCTGCCGCCAGGCCTGGTTGAGGCGGGTGAGTCGGTCCGTGGCGGCGATGCCCTGCAGGGACGCGACTTTGCCGTCGCGGACTTCGAACGCGACGGTGCCCACGACCTGGTCGTCGACGACGGCGATGACGGCCGGGGAGCCGTTGACCAATGCGATGTGCAGTGCGGGGGAGCCGCCGGCCAGGCGTCGTTTCGCCGGTGTGGGTTTGAAGCCGGCCCGTACGAAGGAGGCGATGCGCTCGCGCGTCTTGTACCGCAGCAGCCGCCTGGCCAGTCCGGCGCCGTCCGAGACCGCGGTCGCGTCGTCGGTGAGCAGCGCCACCAGCCGTTCGGTGCGCCCAGATGTGGCGGCGGCGAGGAACTCCTCGACGACCCGGCGTGCGGTCGCAGGGTCGGCCTCGCCGCCGCGGCGGCGTTCGGCGGCGACCCGGCGTCGGGCCCGGTGGACGTGCTGTTGGCTTGCGGACTCGGTGATGTCGAGGATCCCGGCGATCTCCGCGTGGGAGTAGGAGAAGGCTTCGCGCAGGACGTAGGCGGCCCGCTCGTTGGGCGAGAGGCGTTCCATGAGGGTCAGTACGGCCAAGGACACCGACTCGCGCTGTTCGAAGGTGTCGGCGGGGCCGAGCATCAGGTCGCCCTGGAGGAGCGGCTCAGGCAACCAGACACCGGACGCTCGCTCGTGGCGCGCCTGCGCCGAGCGGAGCCGGTCGAGGCAGAGATTGGTGACGACCTTGGTCAGCCACGCCTCTGGCGCCGCGACATATCCGCGGTCCGCGGCTTGCCAGCGCACGAACGTGTCCTGCACGGCGTCCTCGGCGTCGGCGGCCGAGCCGAGCAGGCGGTACGCGAGCGAGGCCAGCCGGTCTCGGCTGGCCTCGAACCGGTCGATGGCTGCGACGTCCATGACGAGGAGCCTAGGCGCTGACCCTCACGCCGGCCCGGTCGGGCGCGGTGGCCAGGCGGCGCCTGCGCTTCGGCATGCCGAAGGTCGGGTGGGCTATGCCGAACCCGGCCCCGTTGAGCACGCCCGCCTTGAGCCGCGCGGCGGCCTTGCCGCCCAGGTACCAGGACTTCGACCGGGCGTCCCCGTCCACCATCTGGAAGATCGCGTCCCGCCGCCCGAGGCTGATGTGGTTGCCGTAGTACTTCAGCCCGACGGTCGGGACCTCACTGCCCGTCAGGCGCGCGATGATCGCGGCGGTCGCCTGCATGTTGGTGAAGCCTGCCGAGGCGCAGGACATCGGCAGCGGGCGGCCGTTCTCGCCGATCGCGTAGGCGCAGTCACCGGCGGCGTAGACATCCGGGTGCGAGACCGAGCGCATGGTGCGGTCGACGACGATCTGGCCGGTCTCGGCGACCTCCAGGCCGCTGGCGGCCGCGATGGGGTGCACGGCGAACCCGGCCGACCACACGGTCACGTCGGCTGGGATGGACGGCCCGGCGACACCGCCGGCGATCGCCCGTGTCGGCTCGACGGCGTCGATGCTGGTGTACTCGTGGACGGTGATGCCGAGCCGGTCGAAGGCCCGGCGCAGGTGCCGGCGGGCCTTCGGGGAGAGCCAGGCGCCCAGCTCGCCGCGGGCGGCGAGCGCGACCGAGAGGTCGGGCCGGGACTCGGCGAACTCGGTGGCGGTCTCGATGCCGGTCAGCCCCTCACCGACAACTAGCACGGTGCCGCCCTCGCCCAGGTCGGCCAGGCGCTCGCGCAGCCGCAGCGCCGAGGACCGGCCGGTCACGTCGTAGGCGTACTCGGCCACGCCGGGGACGCCATGGTGGGCGACCGAGCTGCCGAGCGCGTAGAGAAGCGTGTCGTACGCGAGCTCGCCGTCGCCGTCCTCGCCGGTCACGGCGACGGTCCTGCGCTCGGGGTCGACGCCGGTGACGCGCGCCAGGCGCAGCCGCACCCCGGTGCCGGCGAACACGTCGGCGAGCTTGCGGAACGAGACGTCCTGGCCGATCGCGAGCTGGTGGAGCCGCATCCGCTCGACGAAGTCGGGCACGGCGTTGACGACGGTGATCTCGGTGTCGGCGGGGGAGAGCCGGCGGGCCAGGTTCCCGGCGGCGAAGGCCCCGGCGTATCCGGCGCCGAGGACGACGATGCGGTGCTTCATGGCGTTGCTCCTGTCTCGTTCGCGTGCCCCTTGAACGAGGCGGCGCCCCGATTGCTGACAGGAGTCCGGTGTGACGCCGATCACCGGACTGAGGCGAGCGGCTGAGCCTCCGACAGGCTGTCCAAGGGCTGCGAGAGCTGGTCCCCGACCCGCCCCGCCCCGACCCGACCCGTACGCGCCCCCGGGCGTCGTCCTGCTCAGACCCTCGCCCAGGTCGTACGGGCACCGGACCGTCTCCCGCCGCAGGCGTGACGCAGCCGGACGTCGCACCCGTAGCGCGACGTCCGGCTCCGTGGCCGGAGGGATCGCCTTCCCTCCGGGGCCGGCGGGAAGGCGATGCCGGCTCGACGGTTCAGTCGAGGCTCGCCGCTATCAGGGCCGCCACTTCCCGGGTGTGCTCGGTCAGATAGAAGTGCCCGCCCTCGTATTCCTCGAAGCGGCAGTCCTCGGGCGCGTGTCGCTTCCAGTCCAGGACCGCGTCCGCCGGGGTGCGAGGGTCACTGTTGCCCGTCAGGACCGTCACCGGGCAGGCCGGCTCGGGGCCCGGGCGCCACGCGTACGTGCGCACCGCTCGGTAGTCCGCCCGCAGGGCAGGGAGGATCACCTCCCGTACGGCCGGATCGTCGAGCAGCTCCGCGTTCGTCCCGTCCAGTGTGCGCAGGTCCGCGAGGAGGCCGTCGTCGTCCGTGATCGACTCCTCGCCCTCGACGCCCCGGGAGGGCGCCGGGCACCCCGACACGAAGAGTCGGGCCGGTGTCAGGAGACGGGCCGTCTCGTACGCCACCAGGGCGCCCATGCTGTGCCCGAACAGAACCAACGGGCGGCCGTCCAGGGCTGGTTCGAGCGCGGCGACGACCTGTTGCGACAGCTCGTGGAGGTCGTCGATCGCCGGCTCGCGCCAGCGGTCCTGACGCCCCGGGTACTGGACCGCGAGCACGTCCGCGACCTCCGCCAGCTCGGCGGAGAGCGGCACGAAGTACCCGGCCGTGCCGCCCGCGTGGGGGAAGAGGATCACCTGCGCACGCCGGGTCCCCGGGTCGGGGGTGGCGTGGAACCTGCGCAGCCAGCTCTTGGGCCTCATGACGCGGCCCCCGAGGTGTCGGTGAGGGCGGCGGCGGTCAGTTCGCGGGTCGTGCCGTCCGGATACGAGAACGCGTACGTCAGTCTCGGCAGCGCCCGCGCCAGGGCGTCGAGCATCGACGCGTGATCGGCGCACGAGCCCCAGACGACGTCCAGCGGACTGGTCATCACCCCGCCCGGAAGGTCGGTGCCCGGCCGGACGTACGGGCGGATTCCGACGATGCCCTCGACCTGGCGCACCTCCGCGGCGCCCTGGATCGCCGTCAGCCGGCACGGCTCCACCGGAGCCATGGTGTTGAACAGGAAGTGGACCTGGCCGGCGAAGTCGAGCTCGGGGATCTCGGGCGTCTCTCCGAGCGCGAGGAGACCGCCCAGGCGCACCAGGTCCACGCCGCAGACCCGGCGGGTCATGAGGTTCATGTGCCCCGACAGGCGGCCGTTGACCTCGATGATGCGCGGGCCGTCGGGCGTGAGCTTCAGCTCGGTGTGGGTCAGGCCGAAGCGTACGCCCAGCGCGTTCAGCGCCCGGGTGGTGAGGTCGGTGACCTCCTCCAGTACGTCGGCGGGCAGGTGGGACGGCCAGTAACTGCCGATCTCCCGGAACGGCTCGAGCAGCGGGAACTTCCCGGTGACCGCCAGATGCCGCACGCCCTGCGGCGTACAGACGCTCTCCACCGACACGTAGTCGCCGAACGGTGCGCTCGGGACGCCCTGCAGCAGCTCCTCGACGGTGTACTCCGTGCGCTCGGTGTGCTCCGTGTGCTCCGTGTGCTCCGTGTACGCGGCATCCGGCGCGGAGGCCGGGAAGAGCCGGGGCAGCAGGTCCTCGACCTCCGCGGCGCTCGTGACGGCGTACGTGTCGCGGCTGCCGCCGCCCCGGACCGGCTTGATGATCGCGGGCAGGCCGACGGCGTCGAGCGCGCTCGGCCAGTCCTGCGGCGAACACAGCGGGTGGGAGCGGACCTTGTCGACGCCCGCGTCGCGCAGCACCTGCCGCTGGCGGACCTTGTCGGTGACCGTGGCGGCCACCTCCGGGGCATGGGACGGCAGCCCCAGCGCCGCAGCCAGCTCCGCCGTCCTGCGGACCATCCGCTCGCTGTAGGTCACCACCGCGTCCGGAGCCAGGCCCCGCACGAGCTCGATGTCGCCCTCGGCGGAGCCGGTGAGCGCCACGACCGCGCCGAAGTTCTCCATCACGGGCCGCAGCAGCTCGGCGTGCGGGGTCGGCGGGATCAGGAACACGATGTCCCCGAGGTCGGCCAGGCCCACGCCGATCTCGCCGGCGGAGGCCGCGCCGTCGTCGTAGAGCACCGCGACGGTGCGGCGCCCCGCGCTCACGCCGACTCCCCGGCGGCCGCCGTGAGCGCCGCCTCGAAGCAGCGCGCGTACTCCTGGACCCGTGCCTCGTCGAGCAGGGCCGGGTCGTAGGCGACCGAGATCCGGCTGCCGGCGCCGCCGGCGTCGACCTCGAAGTCGACGCGGAAGGGGAAGCTGGGCTTGCCGCGGACCCACCACGAACGGGTCTCCAGGCCGGGCACGCTGTCCAGGTCCTCGTAGACGTGGAAGTTCATGTAGTTGAAGACCACGTCGAAGGGCGGACGGCCGAGCCGGCTCTCGATCCGCGCGAGCGGGAGGGCGCGGTACGGGGCCGACTCCCGCTCCCACGCGTGTGCCTGGCGGGCCAGTTCGGGCAGCCCGGCGCCGAGCGCGTCGAAGCGCAGCGGCACCGTGTTGAGATAGAGCCCGACCATGAGGTCGGCGCCGGGCCGCTCGGGGCGGGTGTTGACGACGACGCCGGTGACGACGTCGTCGCCGCGGCCCGTCCACGCGGACAGCGCGCGGGCGTGGGCCGCGAGCGTGAGGGACTTGAGCGACGTGCCCGCCGTACGGGCGGCGGTGCGCAGACGATCGAGGACCGTGCCGTCCACGGTGAACTCGACGTTCGCCACGGCGTTGGCCGCGCCATGGAACTGGCCCCGCGCGAAGAGCAGCGGCTCGCTGTCGGCCTGGCGGTGCCAGAAGTCGGCGGCCTCGCCGGAGGCGACGAGTTCGCGCTCGGCGATGATGAAGTCCCGCTCGCCCGTGGCCGGCGGCTCCGGCAGCGTGGCGCTCTCGCCGCGCAGTTTCGCGGCGTACAGATCGAGCAGGTCGACGATGACCCGGCCGTAGCTCCAGCCGTCGATGATCGCGTGGTGGCTGGCGATCGCGACGTGGAAGGAGCCGGGCTGGGCCACCACGTGGCAGCGGAACAGGGGTGCCTGGCTCCAGTCGATGGGCAGGGTGAGGCCTTCGCGGCTCCAGCGGCGGATGCTCTCCCGGCCCTTGTCGGGGTTGTCGTCCCCGAGGTGCTCCACGGTCAGCGGCGGTTCGACGTGCGCCCACTGGAGCTGCACCGACTCCGAGTACGTACCGAGGTCGAAGGAGGTGCGCAGCGCGGCGTGGCGGTCGCACAGCTCGGTCAGGGCTTCGCGGAACAGGTTCTCGTCGAAGTCGGCGACCGTCTCCCAGCCGATGATGGAGTGGTACAGCTCCGGGTCGCCGCTGGTCTCGCACAGGTAGATGATGCCGACCTGGAGGGCGGAGGCGGGCAGGGCCTCGGCGACGCCGGCCGGTACCAGCACGCGGTCGCCGGCGTCGAGGAGCGCGCCCCGGCCCTCGGCCGGCCCCGCCGCGGCGGCCGTGGGCTGCGCGGGCGCGGAGGCGGCCAGGAATTCGGCCAGTTCGGCCACGGTCGGGTGGAACAGCAGGTCCTTCAGGGTCATCGGGATGCCCTGCTCCTGCACGTCCGTCACCACGCGCAGGGCGATCAGCGAGTCGCCGCCCAGGGCGTAGAAGTCGTCCTCGGGCGTGACTTCCTGACCGCCGAGCCGCTCGCTCCAGATGCCGGTCAGCAGCGTGGTCAGGTCCCTGGCGCCGGTCTGCTCCATGGGGCTGGTGTTCCTCTCGTTCATATGCCCGCCACCGCCTTCGCGCGGCGCGGTACGGCGCGGACCGGAAGGCTGGTGAAGCCCGCGACGAAGTTGGATGTGAGGTGGCTGGGCTCGCCGGCCGGGAGGAACTCCTCGAACCGGTCGAGGACTTCCTCGAAGAGCATGCGCAGGGTCAGCCGTGCCACGGTGGCCCCCAGGCAGTAGTGGGCGCCGTAGCCGAAGGCGATGTGCCGGTTGTCCTCGCGCCGCACGTCGAAGCGGTACGGGTCGGCGAACACCTCGGCGTCGCGGTTGGCGGAGCCGACCCAGACGGCGACGGCCTCGCCCTTGGGCACCGTTCCCCCGGCGATCTCGACGTCCTCCACGGCATAGCGCAGGAAGCTGCTCGCCGGGGACGTCCAGCGCAGCCCCTCCTCGACCAGGGCGGGCACGAGCTCGGGGTTCTCGCGCACCGCGCGGAACTGCTCGGGGTTCTCCATCAGCGCGAGCACGGTGCCGGCCACGGTGTGCGGGGTGGTCGCGTTGGCGCCGAGGAGCAGGCTGTAGCAGTTGACGACGACCTCCTCGCGGGTCAGCTCGCCGTCCCGCATGGTCATCAGCAGCCGGAAGGCGTCGTCGCCCTCGGTGTCCCTGCGCGCCTCGTACTGCGTGGCGAAGTACTCGAAGAGCTGGTGGTGGGCGATGGCGAGGGTCGCGTGCGGGTTGCGGATCATGAAGACCGGGTCCTGTGGCGCGGCGGCCATGCCCGTCCACTGCACCAGATCGGCCCAGTGCGGCTCGGGCAGGTCCATCAGGGCGCCCGCGATGGCCATCGGCAGCATGGTGGCCCGCTGGGCGATGTCCCAGGCGTCCCCGTCGAGCGCGGGGGCCAGCAGCGAGCGCACGGCCGCGCGGATGCGGTCCTCGCTGCGGGCCAGGCCGCGCCCGGTGAACATCTTGTTCAGCGGGCGGCGCAGCTCGCCGTGGCGCGGCGGGTCGGTGGCGACGAGCATCTGGCCCGCCGCCGCGTCGTCGTGCCCGAGCTGGCCGAGCAGGCTGCCCCGCTCGGAAGTGAACTCGCGGTGGTTGCCCAGGACGCGGCAGGCGTCGTGGTAGCGGGTCACGTTGAAGAACGAGCGGCCGTCGGGCAGCCGGCTCAGGTGCAGCGGGGCCCGCTCGCGCATGACCGCCCAGGCCGCGTGCGGGTCGCCCTCGGCATGGTAGGCGGCGTCGAACAGGTCCACCTGGGACAGGTCGACGGCGGCCATGTCGGCGGCCGTCACTCGGGTCAGCCTCACCGCTGGACACCCGCCTGAGCCAGCGCCCGGGCCAGGCCCGCCGGGGTCGGGTCCAGGTAGAACGCGATCGGGGAGACCTCCACCCCGTACTCCCGGTGCAGTTCGCCGATGAGGGCCACCGCGAGCAGCGAGTGGCCGCCGAGCTCGAAGAAGTCGTCGTCGGAGCCGATGCCCTCCAGACCCAGGTGGTCGGCCCACATCCCGGTGACGGCCCGCTCCAGGGCGCCCTCGGGCTCCCGGTAGGGGGCGTTGACCTCGGGGCGCTCGCGCACGGTGCGCTGCTCCAGGGCGGCCCGGTCGACCTTGCCGTTCGGGGTGAGCGGGAGCTCGTCCAGGACCCGGATCAGGGCGGGCACGGCGTACGCGGGCAGGGCGTCGGCGAGGCGGGCGCGCATCTCCAGGGCCGAGGGACGGGTGTCGTCGGCGGCCACGACGTACGCGATGAGCTGACGGGCGCCGGAGCCGTCGCGCGGGGCGACGACCTCGGCGCGGGCGACGCCGGGCAGGGCGGTGAGCGCGGCCACGACCTCGCCGGTCTCGATGCGGAAGCCACGCACCTTGACCTGGCCGTCGGCCCGGCCCAGGAACTCCAGCGTGCCGTCCGCGGCGCGGCGCGCGAGGTCGCCGGTGCGGTACATGCGCTCGCCGGGGACGGTCGGGTCCGGGTGGGCGACGAACCGGGCGGCGGTGAGCCCCGGGTTGTTGAGGTACCCGTGGGCCAGCCCGGTGCCGGTGGCGTAGATCTCGCCCACCTCGCCGTCGGCGACCGGGCGCAGCCGCTCGTCCAGGAGCAGCACGCCGGTGCCGCACACGGGGCGTCCGATGGGGACGGTGGCGGCGCCGGAGGGTCCGGTCATGGCGTGGACCGTGGTGAACGTGGTGTTCTCGGTGGGGCCGTAGCCGTTGGCCACCACCGCGTGCGGCAGCGCGGCCAGGGCCCGGTCGACGTGCGAGGCCGAGAGGGTGTCCCCGCCGGCCAGCAGCATCCGCAGCGCGCGCAGCTCGTCGAGGCCGAGGTCCACGGCCTGGTGGAACAGGCCCGCGGTCAGCCACATGACGCTGACCTCCTCGTCCCGTACGAAGGACAGCAGCCCGCCCAGGGAGAGGTCGCCGTCCGGCGCGACGGCCAGGCGCGCGCCGTTCAGCAGCGCGCCCCAGACCTCCAGCGTGGAGGCGTCGAACGCGAGCGGCGCGAAGTGCAGGAACACGTCGTCCGCGGTGACGGGCAGGAACCGTGCGCCGACCACCAGGCGCAGCACCGCGCGGTGTGGGACGCACACGCCCTTGGGGGCGCCGGTCGAGCCGGAGGTGTACGCGACGTAGGCGACGCGGTCGCCGCCCGGCACGGGGGCGAGCGGGGCGGCGGCCCCCTCCTGCCCCAGGCCCGCCTCCTGTTCCAGGACTTCGTCCCCGGGCACGATCACCGTGAACGCGTCGCCGAGGTCGTCGGCCATGCCCTTGTCGGCCAGGACGACGCGCACCGCGGCGTCGCGCAGGATCAGGTCGCGGCGCGCCGGGGGCTGGCGGCTGTCGAGGCCGAGGTAGGCCGCGCCCGCCTTGAGCACGGCGAGCAGCAGCACGGCGGTCGTCGCGGTGCGGCGGGTCGCGAGCGCGACGACGTCGCCCGGGCGCACGCCCTCGGCGTGCAGCCGGCGGGCCATGAGCTCGGCGCGGGCGTCGAGTTCGCCGTACGTCAGCGACGCGTCGTCGCCCGTGACCGCGGTGCGGTGGGGGTGTTCGGCCGCCAGCCGGGCGAACAGGGTGTCGATGGTGTCGGTCATGACAGGTGTCCTTCGGCGGGCGGGGCGAGCTCCGGGGCGGGCAGAGGGGCGCCGGGGAGCGCCAGCGAGTGCAGCAGCGCGAGCAGTTCGGCGGGGGCGTTCAGGAACGCGTAGTGGGCGCCGGGCAGTTCGGTGAAGGCGACCCGGTCGGCGTACTCCTGCCAGCCCTTCAGCTCGGTCGGCTCGATCTCCGGGTCCTGGCTCCAGTTCAGGGCCGTGATGCCGGAGGGCAGCCGGACCGGATCGGCGCGGTGGTAGACGCGGTTGGCGTCGAGGTCCTTGTGGAGCACCATCAGGGTGAGTTCGAGGAGCATGGGATGGGCCTCGCCACCGCGCGCCACGATCAGCTCCGACAGCTCTGCCGACAGCGCCTCGTCGGTCATGTGCAGGAACCGGTCGTTGGGGCAGTGGTGCGGAGCGACCTGGGCGGAGACGACGACCTCGCGGGGCGTCGGCCCGCCGAGCTCGGCCAGGCGCAGCGCGGTCTCGAAGGCCGGCAGGGAGCCCGCGCAGTGGCCGAAGAACACGGCGGGCCGGTCGAGGTACGGAAGCAGCTCGTCGGCGAGGTTCTCGGCGAGCTCCTGGTACGTGCCGTAGTGGCCCTCGCGGAAGCGGTTCTCGCGGCCCGGCAGCTGGACGGGGCAGACCTCGACCTCGCCGATCCAGCGCGGCCACTGGTTGAACATGGACGCGCCGACCCCGGAGTAGGGGAAGCAGAAGACGCGGGCGACGGCGTCCTCGGACGGCTTGCGCAGCAGGGAGCGGGGGAACTTGGCGGGTGCGGACGCCGGTTCGGCGGCTGATGCGGTCATGCCTTGCTCGTCTCCGCGACCTCGGCCTCGTTCACGGCCGGGGTCGCTTCCTGGGAATCGTCGGGTACCTCGGTCACGGTGCGCACCGAGCGCAGCAGCAGGACGGCCGGTCCCGCGAGCACGATCAGCGCGGCGGCTCCGTACAGCGCGTTCGACACGCCCACGGCGTCGGCCACCGGGCCCGCGCCCGCCATGCCCAGCGGCACCAGGGCGAAGGAGCCGAGGGACTCGTACGACATGACGCGTGAGAGCGCCTCCGGCGGCACGTTCTTCTGCAGCGCCGTGTCGAGGAGCACCTCGTACACGTCGATGCAGATGGCGGCCAGGAAGGTGGCGGCGGCGATCGCGGCGAGCGGCGCCCCGGTGGCCATCAGCAGCACCGACAGCGGGAAGCCCATGGTCAGCAGGGCGGCGGCGCGCACCGGGCGGCGCGGCCGGAACTTGACGGCGACGACGCTGCCCACGATGAAGCCGACGGCCTGGGCGATGAGGACCGTGCTCCAGGCGCCGGCCCCGCCGAGGGACCGGTCGGCCATGACCGGTCCGAGGACGTAGAAGCTGCCGGCCAGCAGCACGTTGACGTAGGCGAGTTGGGAGACCATGACCCACACCCACTGCTTGGCCGTGAACTCCCGCCAGCCGTCGCGGATCTGACGGAGCAGCGAGGGGCCGCTCTCCGTCGGGGCCTGGTGGGCGACCTTGACGCCGAGCAGCAGCACCGCCGACAGCAGAAACGTGGCCGCGGGCACGACCATGGTCCTGCCCGCCCCGATGGTGGAGACCAGGACGCCGGCCAGGGCGGCGCCGAGGATGCCGCCGCCGCGCATCGAGAGCTTCAGCAGGGAGTTGGCGGACTGGAGGGCGTCGCCGGACACCAGCAGCGGCATGGCCGAGCGCGAGGCCGGTTCGAAGATGGCGGTGGCCGCGCCGGCCAGGGCAGCGAACCCGGCCAGCATCCAGGGCGTGGCGTGCCCGGTGATGACCAGGGTGGCGGCCAGGCCCTGGGTGACGCCCGCGGCCAGGTCGGCCCCGACCATCACGCGCAGTTTCGGCAGCCGGTCGGCGATCGCCCCGCCCAGCAGGACGAAGGTCACCTGACTGAGCAGCCGGGCGGCGAGGACGACGCCGAGCATCGAGGGCGAGCCGCCGGGCAGGTGCAGCACGGTGAACGCGAGCGCGATCGGAGTGATCGCGTTGCCGAGCAGGGACACCGACCGGGCGGCGAACAGGGCCAGTACGGAACGGTCCTTGAGGACCGCGAGGTCACGGCTCATACCGCCGTACCCCCCGCGACGGCGGGACGCAGGTCGGTCCAGTTGGCCTCCACGTACGCCAGGCACGCCTCGCGGCTGTCACCGGGCAGGGCGACCGACCAGCCGGCGGGCGCCTCGGCCGTCTCGGGCCACAGCGAGTGCTGTCCGAGGTCGTTGACGAGGACCTGGAAGCGGCCGGCCGGGTCGTCGAAAGGATTGGTCGTCATCGGTCATTCCCCCTGGTTGCGGCTGCGCGCGGCAGCGGTGGTGTGAGCCAGTGCCGCGCCGAGGATCGGCCCCATCTGGGCGAGCGACTCCGGCTGGTTCATGGCGGTGTGGGTGGTCTTGACGGAGTGCCACTCGACGCGCCCGGTGACGTACTGCTCCCAGACGTCGGGCATCGGGGCGCCGTCGTTGCGTCCTTCGGTGGCCAGGAAGAAGAGCATGTCGCCGAGGAACTTCTCCGGCTCGTGGTCCTTGACGATGTGCCGGTTGTGGGACATCGCGGTGAGCAGAGCGACCAGCTGGTCCTCGGTGAGGCTCGCGAGGGCGCCCGTGTCCTGCTTGAGCACCTCGAGGACGTCGGTGATCTCCTTGGACCCGGCCTGCGGCACCACGCCGGGGCGCTCGGGGTCGAGGAGGGCGGCGACCATGTTCTGCTCGTTGACGCGGTAGTGGTCGGGCACGCCCGGATAGCAGTCGAGCAGGGCGAGCAGCGCCGTCTCGGCGCCCTGCGCCTGGAGCTGGGTCGCCATCTCGAAGGCGACCATGCCGCCGAACGACCAGCCGAGGAAGTGGTAGGGCCCCTCGGGCTGGATGCGCCGGATCTCCTCGACGTAGGCGGTCGCCATCTCCCGTACCGTCGCGGGCATGTCGTCGGGGTGCAGCAGGCCACGTGCCTGGATGCCGTAGACGGGCATGTCGTCCGGGACGTACTTGAGGAAGCTGGAGTAGCTCCAGGCGAGGCCGCCGCCGGGGTGGATGCAGAACAGCGGGGGCAGCTCGCCCGCGGTGCGCAGCGGCAGGACCGTCTCCAGGGCGGCTGCGCCGTTGTCCAGGCCCGCGCGCTCGGCGAGTCCGGCGACGGTCGGCGCCTCGAAGAAGGACACCATGGACAGTTCCAGGCCCAGGGCCGAGCGGACCCGGGAGATGAGCCGGGCGGCGAGCAGCGAGTGGCCGCCGAGCTGGAAGAAGTCGTCGTCGATGCCGACGTGCGGCACGCCGAGCACCTCGGCGAACAGCTCGCACATCACCTCCTCGCGCGGGCTGCGCGGGGTGCGGCCGCCGACGGAGGCGCTGACCTCGGGGCGCGGCAGCAGATCCCGGTTGAGTTTGCCGTTGCCGCGCAGCGGGAGCGCGTCGAGGGTGACGTAGGCGGCCGGGACCATGTAGTCCGGCAGCTTGGCGGACACGTGGCCGCGCAACTCGTCCGGCGTGGGGGCCCGCCTGTCCTGGTCCGGCGTCGGGGTCTGCCCGTCCTGGTCTGGCGTCGCGGCCCGCCCGGCGTCGGCAGGCACGACGTAGGCGGCGAGCCGCTTGTCGCCCGGCTGGTCCTCGCGCACGATCACCGCGGCGCGTGCGATGCCGGGGTGCTCGACCAGGACCTCCTCGATCTCGCCGAGCTCGATGCGGAAGCCGCGCAGCTTGACCTGGCCGTCGACCCGGCTGACGAAGTCCAGCGTGCCGTCCTTGCGCCACCGGGCGAGGTCGCCGCTGCGGTACATGCGTTCGCCGGGCCCGCCGAAGGGGTCGGCGACGAAGCGGCTCGCGGTGAGACCGGCGCGGCCCAGGTAGCCGCGGCCGACGCCGATGCCGGCCAGGTACACCTCTCCGGTGACGCCGACGGGCACCGGGTTCAGGTGCGCGTCCAGGACGTGGACCCGGGTGTGGGACAGCGGGCGGCCGACGGGGATGCGCCCGGTCAGGTCGCCGGGGACCACCGGGTGGACGCACGACATCATCGTGTTCTCGGTGGGGCCGTACTGGTTGATCACCTCGCAGCCCCAGGTGTGCAGGAGCGCGCCGGCCTCGGGGGCGCGCAGGGCCTCGCCGCCCGTGCCGACCAGGCGCAGTCCGGCGACGTCGGCCGGCTCGATGTCGTACGTGAGCACGGCTTCGAGCAGGGAGGGGACGATGAAGAGGATCACCGAGGGGCGCACGGTGCGCAGTTCGTCCACGACCGTCCGCGGGTCGCGGGCGCCGTCGGCCGGCAGCAGCGCCACCCGGGCCCCGACCGCGAGCGGCGCGAACAGCTCCCGGACGGACGGGTCGAAGCCGAGTGCGGTGATCTGGAGGCTGGTGTCCTCGGCGGTGAGGCGGAAGCGCTCGATCACGTCGGTGAGGCGGGTGGCCACACCTCGGTGTTCGACCAGGACGCTCTTGGGGCGGCCGGTGGAGCCCGACGTGTAGATGATGTACGCCAGGTCGCCGGGGCCCGCCGTGGCCGCGGGCCGGTGGACCGGGGCCGCGGCCAGCTCCTCGTCGAGGTCCGCACGCAGGAGCGTCGCCGTCGGCGGCAGAGTGAGGTCGTCGCTCAGGCCGGCCTCGGTGAGCAGGACGCTCGCCCCGCTGTCGGCGAGCATGAACTCCCGCCGCTCCGCAGGGTGTTCGGCATCCAGGGGCACGTAGGCCCCGCCCGCCTTCCAGATGCCGAGGATCGCCGCGACGGCCTCGGGGCCGCGCCGCAGGCACAGGGCCACCCGGCTGTCGGGGACGATGCCGAGGGCGTCGAGACGGTGGGCGTACTGGTTGGCGCGCTCGTCGAGGCGGCGGTAAGTCCAGGTGTCCTCGCCCTGGCTCAGGGCGACAGCGTCGGGCGTGCCGTCCGTCTGCCGCTCGATCAGCTCGGCGGTCAGGGCGGTGGTGGCAGGCCGGTCGGAGGTGTCGTTCCACTCGGCCAGCTGCCGACGCTCGTCGGGGTCGAGGATGTCGACCTGGCTGAGCCGGGCGGCGGGAGCGGCGGCGACGGTGCGCAGCAGCAGGGCGAGGCGGGCGGCGATGCTCTCGGCGGTCTCGCGGTCGAAGAGCGCGGTGCTGTACTCCAGGGCGGTCCTGATGCCCCGGGCCTCTCCGTCGGCGCCGCGGCGCTCCTCGAACTTGAAGGACAGGTCGAACTTGGCGGTGCCGCTGAGGACGGGGTGGGCGGCGCCGGTCAGGCCGGGCAGCCCGAAGTCGTCGGGCATGCTGTTCTGCGAGGCGACCATCACCTGGAACAGCGGGTGCCGAGCTGCGGAGCGCGGCGGGTTGAGGGCTTCCACGAGCCGCTCGAAGGGCAGGTCCTCGTTGTCGAAGGCGGCCAGGTTGACGGCCCGCATGCGGCCGAGGAGCTCGACGAAGCTGGGGTCGCCGGAGGTGTCCGCCCGCAGCACGAGGCTGTTGACGAAGAAGCCGACGAGGTTCGTGAGCGCGTCGTCGGTGCGGCCCGCCACGGCGTTGCCCAGGGGGATGTCGGTGCCGGCGCCCAGGCGGGTGAGCAGGGCGGCGACGGCGGCCTGGAGCACCATGTTGACGGTGGTGCCGGTGGTGCGGGCCAGGGTCGCGACGGCGGCGTGCAGCTCCTCGTCCAGGTCGGCGACCACCATGGCGCCCGCGAAGTCGCCGCCGGCGGGGCGGGGCCGGTCGGTGGGCAGGTCGAGCTCGTCCGGCAGGTCGGCGAGGGCCGAGGTCCAGAAGTCGAGCTGGCGCGAGACGAGGCTGTTCGGGTCGTCGTCCCCGGTGAGCAGGTCCTGCTGCCAGACGGCGTAGTCGGCGTACTGGACCGGCAGCGGCGCCCAGGCGGGTTCCGTCCCGGCAAGGCGCGCGGTGTAGGCCTGCGCCAGGTCGCGGACGAGGGGTTCGAGGGACCAGCCGTCGCCGGCGATGTGGTGCAGCACGAGGAGCAGCACCCACTGGTCGTCCCCGGTGCGGAACAGCTCGGCCCGCAGCGGGAGGTCGGCGGTCAGGTCGAACGGGGCGCGGGCGAGGGCGGTCACCTCGGCGTCGACGCGCGCCGGGCTCGTCTCGGTGACGTGCAGTGCCAGGCTCACCTCGGCCGGGGCGAGGATGCGCTGGCGGGCGACGCCGTCGCGCTGCGGGTAGACGGTGCGCAGCACCTCGTGGCGCAGGACGACGTCCCGCAGGGCCGCTTCGAGTGCGGGGACGTCGATCCGGCCGGTCAGGTGCAGGGCGTGCGGGATGTGGTAGGCCGCGTTGCCCTCGTGCACCTGCTGGAGGAACCACAGTCGCTGCTGGGCGTACGAGAGCGGGGCCTCGCCGTCGCGAGAGCGGGCCTCGACGGCTGGACGGGTTCGGTCGGCGTGGGCCCGGGCCGCGAGGGCGGCCGGCGTGGGCGCGTCGAAGAGGTCCTTGACGGCGACTTCGAGGCCGAGGACGGCGCGGATGCGGTTGACCAGGCGGATGGCCATCAGGGAGTGGCCGCCGAGGGCGAAGAAGTCGTCGTCGGGGCCGACCGCGGTGCGACCCAGGACCTGGGCGAACAGCTCGCACAGGAGCTCTTCGCGGAGCGAGCGGGACGGCGCCGGGCCGGTGGCCGCGTCGGCGACGGCCACGGCGGCCCGAGGTTCGGGCAGCGCGTCCCGGTCCAGCTTGCCGTTGACCGTCATCGGGAACTCGGGCAGGGCCTGGAAGGCGACCGGGACCATGTAGGCGGGCAGCAGCGCGGCGAGGTGGGCGCGCAGCGCGGTCTCGTCGAGCGCGGCTCCGTCGGCGAGCACGACGTACGCGGCGAGCTCCCGTTCCCCGTCGAACTCCTTGACGGCGGCGGCTGCCTGACGGACGCCCGGGCAGGCGGCCAGGGCGGACTCGATGTCGCCGAGCTCGATGCGGAATCCGCGGATCTTGACCTGAGAGTCGCGGCGACCGCGGTACTCCAGGTCCCCGTCGGGCAGGCGCCGGGCCAGGTCGCCGGAACGGTAGCCGCGCACCGGGGCGCCGTCCGCGCCGGTGAGCTCGACGAAGCGCTCGGCGGTGAGCTCGGGGCGGCCGAGGTAGCCGCGGGCGACGCCGGGGCCGGTGACGACGATCTCGCCGGTCTCTCCGTCGGCCACGGGGGCGAGGTTCTCGTCGAGCAGTTCGATGCCGAGGTCCGGCAGGGGACGGCCGATGAGGCTGCGGTCCTGATCCAGGTCGGCCGAGGTCACCCGGCGATAGGTGGCGTGCACGGTGATCTCGGTGATGCCGTACATGTTGACGAGCTCGGGCGACGCGTCGCCGTACTTGTCGATCCAGGGCGCGAGGTCGGCGAACTTGAGGGCCTCGCCACCGAACACCACACAGCGCACCGGCAGCCGGTCCTCGTGCGCGCGCTCCTCCTCGGTCAACTGGCCGAAGGCGGTGGGTGTCTGGCTCAGCATGGTGACGCGCTCGTCGCGCAGCAGGGCGCGGAAGCGGGCGGGGTCCTTCGCGACGTCACCGGGGACGATCACGACGGCGCCGCCGTACAGGACGGCGCCCCAGATCTCCCAGACGGAGAAGTCGAAGGCGAAGGAGTGGAACATCGACCAGACGTCGTCGGGCCCGAAGCCGAAGAGCGACTCGGTCTCGGTGAACAGGCGCACGACGTTGCCGTGGGTGACCTCGACGCCCTTGGGGCGGCCGGTCGTTCCTGAGGTGAAGATGATGTACGCACGGGTGTCGGGCGTGATCTCGACGGGCGAGAGCGTCGGCGCCGGGCTCGTCGCCGCCCCGGCCGGCTCGTCGAGGACGAGGACGTTCTGGCCGGCGGGCAGGCCGGGGGCCAGCGCCGCGGTGGTCAGGACGAGCGCGGGGGCCGCGTCGTCCAGGATCGTGGCCAGTCGGGCGGCCGGGGCGGCCGGGTCCAGAGGCACGTAGGACGAGCCGGTCCGCAGGACCGCCAGGGCGGCCACGACCATGTCGCAGGAACGTTCCAGCAGGATGGCGAGCGGACGGGCCGGCTCGCCGGTCCGCTGCTGGATCCGTGCCGCGAGAGCGGTCGAGGCGGCGTCGAGCTGGGCGTACGTCAGCACGTCCGCACCGCACTTGACGGCCACGCGCTGCGGGTGGCGCTCGACGGAGTCCAGGAAGGCGCTCACCAGAGTCGCTTCGGCCGGACGGTTGGCAGTGTTCTTGGGCATGCCGGAATCCCCCTATTCCGAGATGGGTGTGACGTACGTCCGCGCACGACCGGAAAACGCGGTCGGCAGATCCGTACGGATGGCCGAAACGTAGAAGCGCTTGCCAATCTTTGTCAAGTGTTGCCAAGCTTTGGCAACACCTTGCCCAACCGCTGACAAACGTCTACCTTTCGGGATGCCGCCCCAGGTCAACCCCAGGGCGCGGCCCCAGGAACCAGCCCGGCCGTGCCGCAACGCCACCGATGTCGTGGCGCGGCGAGAAGGAAGAGGAACCTCATGAAGTTCGTCAGCCGCATCGTTATGGCAGCCCTCGCGACCTGCGCCGCTCTCACCCTGGCCGGCGGCGCGGCCGTCGCCGCGGACCACGCGACCGCCGGCGGAACGGCGGGGCAGCACTCCATCGAGTGGCCGTGAGTTTGCCTGCTGTTTGACTTGGCGGGTGGCTGATTACCACCATTGCTCACTGGATCGCGAGCCGACACGCGATCGCATGTGAGTCGTTTTCGCGATCCGTCAGGCGAGGAGCAGCGCGAACGGTCACGCCAGCCATCGGAACGAGCGTGGGAGGAACCATGCTGACGCAGCCAGCCTTCGGCCGGCGCCTGAAGCAACTCAGGCAGCAGCAGGGAAAGACCCAGTCGGACCTCACCGGCCCGGGCATGTCCTCCGCCTATCTGTCCCGTCTCGAATCGGGGGCCCGCCCGCCGACCGACCGCGCCGTCGCCATCCTGGCGGAACGCCTCAACGTGTCCGCGTCCGCCTTCGAGGCCACGGCCCCGGCCGACCTCGTCGACGTGCTCGCCACGGTGCTGGTCGCCGGGGACGAGTCCGGGCACGCCCGGCTGATGCTGGAAGCGGCACTCGACCGTGCGGAGCACGTGGGCGTGGGCCTGCAGTGGCAGGCCCACGCCCAACTCGCCAGGATCCTCACGGCCGACGGCGAACGGGCCGCGGCACGCACCACCCTCGCGACGCTGGTCGAGCTCTCGGACCAGATGGACTACGCCATGCTCCAGACCTATTCGCGGCTGCACCTCGCCCGGTGCCAGCGCGACCTCGGCGAGGTCGACCCCGCCCGGACCACCGCGCTCGAAGCGCTGCGGATCGGACGCGAGGCCTCCCTGGAGAACCGGGACATGATCCGGTGCCGGCTTCTGCTCGCGTCCGTGACCGCCGAGCTCGGCGACCTCGCCGAGGCGTCCCGGCTCAGCGAGGAGGCCTGCGAGGAAGTGGGTTCCAAGCAGGGCGTCCTGGCGGCCCAAGCGCTGTGGACCGCGGCCACCGTGGCGACCCGTCAGGGCCATCACGCGCTGTCCGCCGAGTACCTGGACCGCGCCATGGCCGCACTTCCCAGCCGCGAGGACGTCGTCCTGTGGATGCGGCTGCGCCACGCCGCCGCCGCTCTCGCCCTCCAGGCCCTGCCCCCGGACCTGGAGCAGGCCCGGCGGTACCTGGACGAGGCAGGCCCGGCACTGGACCTGGTCGGCACCTCGCAGCACCAGCAGGAGAGCGCGTTCCTGCACGCCCAACTCGCCTATGCCCAGGGCGAGTACGAACTGGCGGCCCGCCTGTGCGAGCGGGCCTCGGTCGACAAGGACCGGCTGAACTTCCGCGACCGGATCCGCCTGGAGATGCTGCACGAGCAGATCCTCGCCAAACAGTCCGACCCGTCGGCCCGGGCACGCCTGGGCGCCCTCGCGGCGGAAGCCCAGGCACGCGGGATGCTCGACCTTACCGCGGAGGTATGGCGCGCGGCAGCGGAAGCGCAGCCCTGACGCCGAGAAGGCACGACCCGGCACCGCGGGGCCGGTGGGGCCCGCGGCCTGTCCTTCGGCCCCGACAGCGGCTGACGCGCCGACGACGGTTCGAGCCGAGGGGCGGTCCGTACGATTGCCGGCGACCGCAGACGTCTATGAGGGGGCGAGGATGAATCCGCTGGCGTGGATCGGTGACGCGTTCGATGCGCATTGCCTGGTGCTGGCCGAGGGCCTGACCGGCCGTGAGCTGCTACTGCGCTTGGGGGTCGATCCAGCGGACCTGTTCACACCGGAGGACGAGGACGAGGCTGACGAGTTCCTGTGGGCCGGGATGGAGGACTACTGGAGCTGGGGCGCCGCCCGTGCCGGAGAAGCGAACGGATGGGCCTACGCTCTGGAACCGGCCAGCCTCTGGGCAGCCAGTCCTCAGCGGCTGGAGCGCGCCTCCGATGGGACGAGGGTGTTCGGCTGCTGGTATGCGGACGGGAGCGAGGATGTCGCTTACTGGCAGGATGGCTCGTTGGTCACCCGGTTTGAAACGCTGACCCCGCAGCAGCGTTCCGGAGCGGACCCGGACCGTCTGGCCGAGGCGATGCGGCGCGTCGGCCTGGCCGAAGCCGCGGCCGTACATCTGAGCCATCCCGGGCTGGCGCTCGCGCATGAGGTGACCGGTGTCGCCCTGTCGGGGGAGGAGACGCTGCTCGCGCTGACCGGGAAGCTTCCGGCCGATGACGACGCGTCCAAGCTCTCGGGCAGCGGCAGCGGTGAGCCGCCGTCGACCGGCTCGTTCGACTTCGTGGGCGGCGCCGTGGGTGGACCCGTGGGCGGACCCCCGGTCGTGCGACGAGCGGCCGGGAAGGCAAGGACGACGCCTGGCGCCGGCACATCCGGCGGAGCCGGGAGCTGAAGAAACGCCTTGTCGGGCCCCGGAGCGCCCAGGGCCCGACAAAGCGAGACGCATCAGGCGGTCATCGTACGGCGAGCCAGAACTTCTCGTCGTTGAGAACCCGGCTGTTCTGGTAGAAGGTGGACAGAGAGCCGCCCACGGATCCGTTCTCCTTGTTGGGGACGTGACCGATGGTGCAGCGGCGTCCGGACGTGTTGTTCACGTACGTGACGGTGTACCGGCCGCCCGACGGCATGTCGGGCCGGATCTCCGCGCAGTTCCTGCCGGTGAGGCCGAGCTGCGCACCGCTCTGATTGGTCGCGGCGAACGGGAACTCGTCGCAGCTGTCCTCGGGCACCGTCGGGTCCTTCTTGAACGTGGAGTCGCAGACCTTCCCGCGGTTCGACTTGACGACCGATTCATCGGCCTCGCGGGTCAGCGGGCGTCCCTTTCCCTCCCAACCCCAGTGATCGGTGAGGTAGTTCATCGACCACGCGACGTTGGCCTGACCGCGGTTCTTCAGCGGCAGCGTCATCGTGGGGGCGAACGAGGGAAAGACGCAACCCACGCTCGTGCCGCTGGCGATCTTGTCGCAACGGATGGTCATCTTGCCCGGCGGCTCGAACGAGGCCGGATACAACAGGATCTGGCCGACCCCGGTGATGGTCACCTTGGTCTGGGCCTTGAATCCTTGAACGTTCTGGCTCGCGCGCCACGCGTGGCTGGTGCCGCCGTAAAGAGTCCTGCCCACCCCGATGGCTCGAGCACCCGACCAGGCTGTCCCCGCCCCGCACGCCGCGGCAGGGCTGCAGGCGGTCTGCCATGAAGCGCGCAGCCCCTTGGCCGCTCCCCAGGCCGAGTCCAGCTTCAGGGAGACATCGGTCTTCCAACTGCCGCTCTTCGGCTGGAGGATGATTTCCTGTCTGGCGGTGAACGTCGCGCCGCCGATCGTCTTCCTGGTCCTCGTGTCGAACACGTCGTATCGGAGACTGGCCGACCCGCAGGCCTCGAAGCGGGTGAAGTACCACAGCCCCATGGTGACCTTGCACTGAGCGCCGGCGCTCATGGGCTGCGCGGACGCTGCCGCCTTCGCCGCAACGGACGGAGCGGTCGAAGGCGCCTTGGCCGGCTTCTGGAGACACGTCAGGTGTTTGAAGCCCTTGCTGGCATACGTGACCAGAGCCGCCTTGACGTCCTCGCAGCTCTGCACGCTCTTGAGGCTGACCGCGCCGGCCAACTTGACCTGAGGCGCCCGCCCAGCGGGCTCGACGGTCTGTGCCGCTCCCTTGTCCGCTGCCGCCGGCGTTGATCCCTTGCTGTCCGAGCTTCCCTCGGGCCCGCAGGCCACCGCGGCCGCCAACAGCATGACGGATGACGCGAGCAGGATCACCCGGCGGGTTTTGCTTACAGCCGTTGTCAACGGCTCCCCCTATCTGGTTCTCTCACGGCACGCCGCGGCCCGGACCGCAGTCCAGGTCACCGCCTCGTGGGGTGTGGACGCCATCGAGCCAACGTGCCGCGTTGTTGATCATCAGACAGTAGTACGAATGAACTGGGCAACTCCAAGACCTCAGGGCCCAGCAGGAATTGGTCCACAGATCATCCGAGATGATCACTGAAGCTTCACCAGGTCACCGCCAGCGCACCCGCGCCACCAGGTGGCTGATAATCGAACCCACGCGGAACGTGTGCAGGGTGTGGGGGACTGAGTGGGAACGTTGGATACATCGGCTGCAGCTGTGTCCTGTGGCGACAGGTTCGAGTGGTTCTACGAGACGGTGACCAGTGAGGTGATGCCCGTCAGTCTCAGTACCCGGCACACCACCGACTTCGTTGCAAAGATCACGGATCTGGACCTCGGCGCCGTGCGAGTGTCCACGTTCGCTTGCTCGCCCGTGCTGGGGTGCCGTACCTCGGCTCACGTCCGCCAGGGCGACCCCGAGCACTACCAGCTCGCGCTCGTCACACGAGGGGCCTTCAGGATTTCCCAGCAAGGCCACCAGTCGGTGATCGCCGGGGATCTGGTGTTGACAGACACCTCGCATCCGGTGGAGAGCGAAGGGGTCGGCGCCGACGGGCTGGTGGAGATGGTCCTGTTGCAGATACCCCGGGCCGTCCTGCCTCTACGGTCGGACAGAGTGGACCGCCTTCTCGGGCAGCGCATCCCGGTGAGCGGGGGAACAACGGCGATCCTCGCCGAGTTTCTCGGCACGCTGGTCAGACTCGGCCCGCACTGCGGCAGCGAGGAGACCAACCGCCTCGGATCCATCACGCTCGACCTGGCCACCGCCGGCCTGGCCCAGCAATTGGGAGCGCTGGACGAGGCACCGGCCGAGGCCCGCGCCCAGTTGATGCGGCAGCGCATCAACGCATTCATCGAGAACAACCTCGGCGACCCGGACCTGACGCCCCAGTGGATCGCCGACCGGCACAACATCTCCCTGCGCACTCTGTACAACCTGTTCCGCGAGGAGCCGTTCAGCGTCGCGGCAGGCATCCGCAGAGAGCGGATCGAACGCTGCCGGGCCGATCTCGCGCGCGGAGACCTGATCGACCAGCCTGTCCAGGCCATTGCGACACGGTGGGGGTTCTCCAGCGTCGCGGCCTTCGGTCGCGCCTTCCGCGAGGCGCACGGCGTCACCCCCACCGAATACCGCACGAATGCCCTGCACACGTAGGTGCACGAATCGTCGAACGTGCCTGCACGTTCTGCACATCCCCGCGCGTCACTGTGGCCATAGGTTGAAGATCGCTGGAGGCAACCCCTCGGAGTGAGTGGTGCCGCTCCAGCCATCTCGGCCTGGGGCGTCAGCGCCTGCCAGGGCGACGTCGTTCAAGCTGGATCAGCCCTGGGGGGAACAGTGGCGCACCATGTGCGTGGTGTCTTATGACCGCGACGCTGTGCCGTCTCGTTCTGCATCGTTCTGCACAGGGCGTCTGACGCGGTTCGTCGCCGGTTCGTCACCTGTTCGGCCGGCCTGGGTGATCGTCCGGGCCCATTTCCTGTCGTGAGCGATCCGGCGCACAACTGCGAGCCGGCTAGAGATTCCGGTCGTTCGACGGCATCTGTCGATGCAGAACCGCACGTTGCAGCGGCCCGGGGCTCTGGAGCGCCGGCGCGTTCGGCGTTTGGGGCAGGCTGGCCCCTCATCACGAACCGACCGATCGGGATCAGCCGCGACGAAGCCGCTGCCTTCGCGGCGACGATGCCGGAATCCGCTGCCCCTCGATGCTTCGCCGACAGGGACGGCACCTCACCCGCCGGGTTGGCCGATCGATGTGACGAGCCATCAGTCTCCATACCTTCACACGACAGTTCGGTCACTTTGACTTCGGGAGTCATCGCCTTGTCTGCAGACGTCCATCTCACTCCGCTCGATCGCGCCTCCATCACCGACGCCGACTCCGACGCCTGGCATCAGGTGGTCGCGGCCTCGATGGCCCACGACCTGCCCGGCGTACCGCCCCCCGACCCCGGACAGATTCACGCCCAGCTCACCCAGCCTGCTCTGGGCAGCCGTCGGCTGACTTGGCTGGCCATCGGGGCGGACGGCGTGCCGGTCGGCGTCGCGGCCCTACGGCTGTTCACCTCCCCGGGGAGGGATCATCTGGCCGAACTGGAACTGCACGTCGACCCCGCGCACCGCCGCCTGGGAACGGGCTCCGTTCTGCTGTCGGCGGTCGTGGCGGCCTGCCGCACCGAGAGCCGGCGCAGCCTGATCGTCGCGGCTGCGGCCGACAGCCCGGGCGAAGCCTTCTGCGAGCGGTGGGGCTTCCGCCTCGCGCTGGCCCTGGATCACCTGATCCTGCCCTTCGACGAGGTGGACGAGGCCGTCCTGCTCAAGATCGACGTCGTCGAGCGCCCCGGATATCGGCTGACCGGCTGGACCGGAACCGTTCCCGACGACCTCGCCGACGCCTTCGCCGGCGCCAAGAACGCGATGAACGACATGCCCGTCGGGGACCTGGACTTCGGCATCGTGGCCTGGGACGCCGACCGCGTCCGCGCCATGGCCAAGGTGGTCGCCGACCGCGGCGACACGCTGCTGACCACCGCGGCAGTCCACGACGACGGCACCATGGCCGGCTACACCGAGATCGTGCTCCCCCAGGGCTCCGGACCGCGTGCCCAGCAGTACGACACGGCCGTCGTGCCCGCGCACCGCGGCCACGGGCTCGGGCTCTGGGTCAAGGCCGCCATGGTGCGCCGGCTGCGGGCCGAGCACCCCGACGTCGTCGAGATCGAGACCGACAACGCCGAGGAGAACGTCCACATGCTCGCGGTCAACCGGGCGCTGGGGTTCCGCTCCTACCGGCGGACGCGCGAGTTCCAGCTCGACGTGCCCGCGACCTGATCCGTACGTCCCTACGCCCGTACGTCCCTACGCCCGTACTTCCGTAGCCCCGTAGCCCGGTAGCCCGGTAGACCCGTAGATCCGTACGCAACCCCAAGAAGCGAGAAGCCCTTGCGCAAGCTGACCTACTTCATCCACGCCACCCTCGACGGCTACATCGCCGGTCCCGAGGGCCAGTACGACTTCTTCCCCTTCGAGGGCGAGGAAGCCGACGCGATCCTGGCGGACTTCCCCGAGACCATGCCCACGCCCGCCCGTGCGCCGCTGGGCATCGCCGATCGGGCCGCTCAGCGGTTCGACACGGTCATCATGGGCCGCGCGACCTACGACCCGGGCCTGAAGGTGGGGATGACCAGCCCCTACGCCCACCTCACGCAGTACGTCGTGTCCCGCACGCTCGTCAGCCCAGATCCGGCGGTGACCGTCGTCGACGACCCCGTCGCGCTCGTCCGCGAGCTCAAGAAGCAGGACGGCATGGACGTCTGGCTGTGCGGAGGCGGCAAGCTGGCGTCCGCGCTGCGCGACGAGATCGACGAACTGATCATCAAGCGCGAGCCGATCGTCATCGGATCCGGCATCCCGCTGTTCGACGGCCCCTTCGTCCCGTCGCGCTTCGTGCCGGTCGCCACGCGGTCCTTCGACTCCGGCCTCACCATCACCACGTTCTCGAAGGACGCGAAAGACTCGAACAAGGAGGCTCCCGCCGTGCACATCATCACCCCGTCGGACGACGCCGTCACCGTCTCGCCGAACGCCACCATGTCCGGCCTGGCGTCCCCCAGCCGTGGCAGCGCCGAACTCAGCACCTGGACCGTCGCGATGGACGCCGGCGCGTCCGGACCCGAGCACTCCATCAGCCGTGAGCAGGTCTGGACGGTCACCGCGGGCGTCCTGGAGGTGACCTGCGACGGCCGGACCGAGAAGGTCGTGGCCGGCCAGACCCTGGTCCTGCCGCCGGATCTCGTCCGCCGGATCCACGCCCCGGAGCGGGTCGAGGCCCATGTCTCGATGCGCTCCGACGGCGTCGCCTCCGTCCCCGGCACCGAGGGCACCCGCGAACTGCCCTGGGCCCGGTGACCGCCCGGCCGGCTCGGTCAGGCCACCGCCCGCTTCAGGAGGGCGGTGATCAGGTCCTCGTCGGCGGGGGTCAGCCGGGTGAGGGCGAAGGCGGTGGGCCACATGGTGCCCTCGTCGAGGGTCGCCGCGTCGTTGAAGCCGAGGGTGGCGTACCGCGCCTTGAACTTCGCCGCGCTCTGGAAGAAGCAGACGATCTTGCCGTCCCTGGCGTACGCCGGCATCCCGTACCAGAGCTTCGGCGTGAGGGACGGGGCGCAGGCCTTGACCAGGGCGTGGATCCGCTCGGCGAGGACGCGGTCCGCCTCGTCCATCTCGGCGATCTTCGCGAGCACCTCGGGCTCCGTGTCCGCCTTGGCCCCGCGCGAACCGCGGCGCGTGGGCGCCTTCAGCTCCTTGGCGCGGTCCTTCATCGCCTCGCGCTCCTCGGCGGTGAATCCCTCGTACTTCTTCTCGTCGGCCGTGCCGTTCTCGCTCATGGCGTTTCCCCTCGTGATCGCTTCTTCTTCAGCGTAGGCATCAGGCCCGGTCCGCGGCTTCTCCGAAACTGATCGGGTCCGCTGCTGCTCAGCCGAGCCAGCGACCGTCGCGCATCAACGTGCGGCCCTGCAGTTCGTTCGCCTCCCGCCAGGCCTGGATGCGCCGGGGCCGGATCAGGAAGTACTGGTAGGGCTCGTCGAGTTCGCGCGGGTCGAACCCGGTCTTGGCCGCGAACGCGTCCCCCGTCCCCGGGGCGAGTCCGGCCAGTTCCACCGGCTCGGCGGCGCCGTCGACCACGACGACGTCACGCGTCGGCCCGAGGCCGAGTCGTACCTGTCCGTCCGCGAGCAGATTGCGCCCGGTGACCGAGGCGCGCGGCGTCGAGATCAGGAACGCGGACCCGTCCCAGAAGTACGAGAGCGGGATGAGGTGGACGCCCGGGGAGCCCGAGGTCGAGACCCAGAGATCGACGTCGTTCTCCAGTCTCGCGCGGGTGTCCCGCAGTCTGTCGTCCAGGCCGCGCGGCGGCGGGGCGGTGGTCATCTTTCCTCCGGGCTCGGAATGTCAGGGCAGGTCACGCCGGCTGCGGTTGGGGCGCCCGTCCGGCCGCCATCTCGGTGAAGCGCGCTCGCTCGATGCGACGCGCCTTCAGATAGGCGTACGGCGACGCCCCGTACGCGAGCCGGAACTGGCGGCTGAGCTGCCCCGCCGCCATGTCGGCGTCGCGGGCGAGGGCCTCGACGTCCAGCGGCTGCGCGTACTCCCGGTCGATCCGGTCGCGGACGCGGCGCAGTCGCGCGAAGTCGCTCAGGCGCTGCGCCGCGATGCGTGCGCGCGCCCATGCGGGATGGCACATGGGGACTCCTGTCGGGTCAGCGAAGTTCCTGGATGCGGATCAGGTTGCCCGCGGGGTCGCGGAAGGCGCAGTCGCGGACGCCGTACGGCTGCTCGGTCGGCTCCTGGACGACCTCGGCGTCGCCGGCCTGCACCTTCTCGAAGGTGCCGTCGAGGTCCCGGGTGGCCAGCAGGATCCAGCCGTACGTGCCCTTGGCCATCATCTCGACGATGGTGCGGCGCTCGTCCTCGGTGATGCCGGGGTCGGCGGCCGGCGGCGCGAGGAGGATGGAGGTGCCGGGCTGTCCGACGGGACCGACCGTGATCCACCGCATCTTGCCCTGGCCGACGTCGCTGCGGACTTCGAAGCCGAGGCTGTCGCGGTAGAAGGCGAGCGAGGCGTCCGGGTCGTCGTGCGGAAGCGCTGTGGTGTGAATGGTGATGTCCATGGCCATCACGCTAGTTGGGCCCGGCGAGGGGCGCTTCTCGATTCCTGATCGGTGTGCCCGCGGCCCCTCATGCGCGGGCCGCCGCGAAGGCCGACAGGTCGTGGAGCACGCGCTCCGGGGATTCCCAGTGGGGGAGGTGACCGGCGCCCTCGTGGACGACGAGGCGGGAGTCGGGGACGGTGTCGAGGATCGTCTGCTGGTCCTCGCGGGGCAGGACCGGGTCCTGGTCGCCCCAGACGACCAGGGTGGGGACGAGGATCCCCGTCAGGGTGGCCCGGAGGTCGGTCTCCAGCAGGCCGCGCAGGGTCTCGCGCCAGACGCGGGCCGGGGCCTTCAGGCTCTCGTCGACCATGGTCTCCAGGAAGCCGCGCGCCACGGAGTCCGCCGTCAGGCCGCGGGCGAAGTCCTCCGCGAACGCGCGGTCCACGGGGTCCTCCATCTCCCGTACGGTCTCCCAGACTTCGGCGACCCCCGGCTTGCCGTCGAGCACGGCCGGGACGCCGAGCAGGACGAGCCCCGCCACCCGGTCCGGGCGCCGGCCCGCGACCAAGCGGGCCTGCACCCCTCCGCTCGATCCGCCGACCAGCACCGCGCGGTCGATGCCCACGCCGTCCATGAACGCGACCAGGTCCGTCGCGAAGTCCTCCGGGAGGTAGCCGTCCGGCGGCTTGTCGGCGTCCCCGTGGCCGCGCTGGGTGGGGGCGTACGCGTGCAGCGCCGAAGGCATGCGGCGCAGCATCGGCTCGAACGTCCACCAGGACTCCACGTAGCCGTGCACCAGCACGACCGGCATGCCCCCTGACCTGCCCGCCTCCGCGTACGGAAGCGTCGGCCGCCCGTCCCCCAGGACGGCGCTGTGCACGGCGACGGCGGACATCGCGGCCCTCCTCACCTCTCCCTCCCAGCGTAGGAAGGGGCGGAGAGAGGGACAATCGGGACGTCGGGGATGGCGGGACGCCGGGACGCCGGGACGTCGGGACGCCGGGACGTCGGGACGCCGGGACGTCCGGTTCCCGGGACCTCGTTCCCACCCGTCGTGCGATCGGAGGCGTGGGCATGGGCCAGCCGCTCGTCTGGTACGCGGCCTACGGGTCCAACATGCACGCGGCGCGGCTGCGCTGCTACCTCGCCGGCGGGGCCCTGCCCGGTACCGGGCGGGTGTACCCCGGGGCCCGCGACGGCTCCGATCCCGTGCGGTCGGCGGCCGTGGTGCTGCCGGGAGCGGTGTACTTCGCCACCGAGTCACCCGTGTGGCGGGGCGGGCGCGGCTTCTACGACCCGGGCGCGCCGGGGGTCGCGTACGGGCGCGCGCATCTGCTCCGCGCCGGGCAGTTCTGCGACGTCGTCGCCCAGGAGATGGGCCGGGAGCCGGGGACGGCGCCCGGGACGGACCTCGACCTCGGCGAGGTCGTCACGCGCGGGCAGGTCGCGCTCGGGCCGGGGCGGTACGAGACGCTGGTCTGCGCCGGCGCGCTCGACGGCGTTCCCGTGCTCACCTTCACCGCGCCGTGGCGGATGGCCGATGTGCCACTGCGCGCGCCGTCCGGCCCGTACGTGGGGCATCTCGCCGCCGGGCTGTACGAGGCCGGGGCCTGGGAGCCGCCCGAGATCGCCGGTTATCTCGCCGGGCTGCCGGGCGCCGCCGGGGTCTGGGCGGCCGAGGAAGTGCTGGAGCTGTTCGAGGCGGCCGGGCCGGGGAGTCCCCGCCGCGTCGGGCCCCGCCTTCAGCCCCGCAACCTCGCCTCCAACCCGTCGAGGACCGCCCTGAGCCCGAACGCGAACGACTCCTCCGCGCCCTCCGCGTAGTCCGTCGAGCCGATGCGGGCCGCCAGGCGGGGGAACTGGGAGGCCGTCTCCGCAGCCTCCTTCATCGTCTTCGCGAAGGACTCCTCCGCGTCGCCGCCGCCGCGTTCGGCCTTGCGGGTGAGGGAGGCCGTGGCCGCCGCGCCCAGCGCGTTGCCCAGGACGTACGTGAAGACGCTCGCCGCGGCGCGGTCCGCCTCGGGGCCCTTGAAGCCGGCCTTCTCGTAGACGGCGAGGGTGTGGTCGTCGAGGCGGGACTTGCCGATGCCGAGGAAGAAAACGCGCGATGCCCCGGACCTCGGCCCGGGGCATCGCGCGTATCAAGCACCTACGTCAAGCGCCTGTCAGGTGTTGGGGCGCTTGCCGTGGTTCGCCTTCTTCTTCTTGCGTGCGCGTCGCTTATTGCCTCGCTTGGACATGGGGTTCGTCTCCCTTTGTCATGACTGCACGGCCTCCGTCAGTCTAGGAGCGGCCTCCGTGCCCCGCATCGCGAGCGCACGCTCGGCCAGGAAGCCGAACGCGATGCCGAACACCGCCCAGAGCACAGCCTGGACGGCCAGCGCCGCCATCCGGAACTCCCACAGCACCGCGGCCGGGAAGCCCGCCTGGACGGCGTCGTCGTTGCCGGGCAGGAACGCGCACGCGAGCACGACCGCGGCGACGAAGCCCGCGCCCGCGACGAGGGTCGCGTTCCAGTTGCCGAGGCGCGGTGCGAGGCGGCGGCCCGCGATGGTCGCGGCGACGCCGAGCAGCACGCTCAGCAGGATCATCAGGAAGAAGAGCGTGGTGCGCTTCCCGATGGTGTCCGGGTTCCCGACGGCCGGCGGGGTCGCCGGGTACTTCAGGAACGGCACCAGGTAGACGGTGACGAACGCGGCCCCGGCGGTGAGCGCCGCGGTCGCGCGCGGGGTGAAGCGGCCGGTGCGGCCGAGCAGGAAGCAGAACGCGAGGGAGGCGATGCCGCCCAGCGCGACGCCGTAGACGAGGACGCCGGTGGCCAGGCCGGCCGTGGACTGGACGTCCCGGCTGACCAGTTCGGCCTCCTCCTCGTGGTGACCGGGATGGGCTGCGGCCTCCTTGGCGGCCGCGGCCTCCTCGACCGCGATCGAGGCGTCGACGGACGGCTCGCCCGCGACGTACGCGACGCCGAAGGCGAACAGTCCGGCGATCAGGCCCGCGAGCATGCCGCGGACCAGCAGGGTTCTGACGGTGGAGCCGTGCATGTTCGTGCCGCCCCTCAGTGGCAGGGGAAGCCGAGCAGGTGGCGGCCGTCGTGCACCCATTCGTGCACCTCGGCGCCGGCGAAGACGGAGGTGGCGCCCTGCTCGGCGCCGACGAAGTAGAGCGCGACGAGCATCAGGATGCCGCCGAAGACCGCCCAGGGAAGGACGGCGCGGACCGGCAGCGGGGCCGGTACGGCGACGGAAGGGGTGGCGGAAGAGACGGCGGGAAGGACGGCCTCGGCCATGGTGGTACCTCCTCGGGAACTCGCGTCCCATACGGTGGTGCGCGACGACGGTCGTCGGGTCTGACTCACCGCGTACGCACCCGCCGGAGCGGGGAGGACGCGGCTCACAGTGGCGCGACCGTGCCGGAGTTTCACCGGACTTCCGTCTTGCCGTCGTCGAGTTTTGTCGAATTGTCGCCGTGACCGTACCGCGTGTGACGGTCACCGCCAAGGCCGTGAGGGATGTATCACCCATGACCGCAGGCACCGCCGCCATGACGGTACGGCTCACCCTGATCGCGCCGGCCATGAACACCGCGCTGCGCGAGGCCCGTTTCGACGACGGCCCGCTGGAGCCGGCCGGCCGGGCCGCTGCGGAGGCGGCGGCCGGGGCGCTGCGGCCGGAGGGCGCGCGGGTGTTGGTCTCTCCTTCGGTGCGCTGTCGCGAGACGGCTCAGGCGCTGGGTCTGGACGGGGCGGCGGAGCCGCGCGCCGCGCTCGCCGGTTGCGCGATGGGGCGTTGGCGCGGGCTGCGGCTCGACGAGGTGGCGGCGGCGGAGGGCCCGGACCTCGCTGCCTGGCTCGCCGACCCGGCGACGGCCCCGCACGGCGGCGAGTCCCTGCGCGCGCTGCGCGAGCGGGTCGGGGCATGGCTGGAGGGCCTGGAGCCGGGGTGGGTGATCGCGGTCGTCGAACCGGACGTGCTGCGCGCCGCGGTCGTCCACGCGCTCGCCCTCGACGACGCCGCTCTCTGGCGGCTCGATCCCCGCCCCTTGTCCGCCACCCATCTGACGGGCCGCGCCGCCCGCTGGAACCTCCGCCTGGGCGAGCCCCTGACGCCGGGGCGCGCCGAGGACGCACGGCGCTGACAAGGCCGACGGCGCGCTGGTCGACTGCGGCGCCGAGGAACGGGGCTGATCGACTGCCGCGCCGAGCAGCGGGGCTGATCGACTGCCGCGCCCGCCCCCTCAGATCGCCGCCAGTTCCCTCAGGTCGCCGCCAGTTCCCTCCGTACCAACGTCATCAGCTCCTCCTCCGTGACGCCTGACTGCCTCGCCTCCGCGACCGCTTCGCGGACGCGCTCGACGAGTCTCGCGCGGGCCGGGGCCGTGGCGCCGGGGACGATGACGGCGCCGCGTCCGCGGCGGAGTTCGATCAGGCCCTCTTCGCGCAGGCGCTGATAGCCACGCAGCACGGTGTGCACGTTGACGCCGAGCGAGTCGGCCAACTGGCGGGCCGCCGGAAGACGTTCGCCCGGTTCGGCGGCGCCGTCGGCGAGGGCGCCGCGGACGCAGGCGGCGATCTGGTCGCCGAGCGGGACGGCGGAGGCGGGATCCACCCGGAACAGCATGGTCAGTCCCTTTCGCGGGGCGCGACGTCGCGGCGCGCGACGAGCGTGTTCAGCAGGGCCGCCGCGGTCCCCGCGTCGGGCACGGTGACCGCGAACTCCCGGCCGCCCTCCCGCCGTACGACCAGGGCCTCGCCGGAGCGCAGCACCAGGCCGGTGCGGTGGGCGCGCACGCGGTAGCCCCAGCCCCCGAAGTCCGACACGGGGTCGATCTCGCGGACGCTCGCGGCCTCGACGTCGTCGAGCGGCACCCGGATCCGGGGTCGGGCCGCCAGCGCGGGCGCGACGGTCAGCCCACGTCGGTCGACCGTCACCCGAACCCGGGCCAGGGCGAGGCCCGGCACTCCGACCGCCAGGAACAGGAGCGCCAGGGACCAGGGCCCGAGGACCAGGGCCACCAGGCCGCCCAGAAGCAACCCCGCCCCGAGCAGGGTCAACACCTGCGAGCCGGTGTGGCGGGACCAGCCCGCCACCTCGCTCGGGCCGAGCGGCAGCCGGGCGTACGCCTCCTCCGCCTGCGCCGCGGGCCGCTCCTGCGCCGATACGAGCCGGCTCAGCGCCGCTCCGGCGAGCGCCGCGAGGCCGGCCGCGCCGACCGCGAGCGCGAGGTTCGCGAGCGGCGAGACGACACCCCGCGCGTCGGCCGCGTCGAGGTTGTCCCGCAGCATGAACACCAGCAGCGCGCCGGTGAATCCGGCGGTCGCCCACGCGCCCCACAGCGCCTTTCGCGTGGCCGTCGCCGTCCAGCCGACACCGGCGGCGAGCAGCAGGGCCGCGCCGATGCCGACGACGGTCGTGCGGCCGGTCCAGCCGTCCGCGCGGCCCTCGACGGCCGAGAAGTGCGTGGCGACCGGATCGGGGAGCCGGTCCCACCAGACGGCGAGCGCCAGCGCGTACGCCCCGAGCGCGAGCAGGAACGGCAGCGCCGCCAGCCCTCGGAGTCGGGTAGAGCCACGGTTCATCGAGAGCCCCCTCAATTCCAGTTGTTCGCACTCTACTAGAACAATGCTGGCGAGGGCGCCCCCACTGGAGAGTTGGAGCGAATCCCGATGGATCAGCCGCAGTCGTGGTCGCCGCGGTCGACCACGACGCGGTCCAACAGGCGGCGCAGGACGTCCTGTTCCTCGGCGGTGAGGTTCGCGAAGAGCTCGCGCTCCGCCTCGCCCACCGCCGCGTCGACGCGTTCGAGGGCCGCCGCGCCCGCCTGGGTCATCTCCACGATGTGACGCCGCCGGTCGGCCGGGTCGCGACGGCGCTCCGCGAGGCCCGCGCTCTCCAAGTCATTGAGGACCGCCACCAGTTGGCTCGGGTCGATCTCGAGCGCCGCCGCCAGGTCGCGCTGACTCATGGCCCCGGGGGCGAGCTGCATCAGCGTCATCGCATTCCTCGGGTGCAGCCCCGCGACGCCGAGCGCGGCGCGGATGCGCGCGCCGGTGAGCTCCCCCCGGAACGAGAGGAGAAAACCGAGGCGATCGGACGAGTCAGTTGCTGCCATGCCACCCACCGTAACAGCGGCTCCATTGTGGAGCTGGATAAATCATTGGTAGCGTTCAATGATTCTCGTCCCCATACTGTTGGAGTACCTCCATGTTCATCGGCTATGCCGTCGTCGCCGCCCTGCTCGCCTTCGCGCTGTCCGCCTCCGCCTTTCTGACCCTCACGAAGAACCCGCAGGTCGTGGGCAATATGACCAAGCTCGACGTGCCGGATTCCTGGATGCCCTGGCTCGCCACCGCCAAGATCGCCGGTGCCCTCGGCCTGCTCGCGGGGCTCGCGATACCGCTGCTCGGCGGCGCGGCGGCGATCGGCGTCGTTCTCTACTTCATCGGCGCGCTGATCACGCACCTGCGCAAGAAGGACTACGAGATCGCCCCGGTGGTGGTGCTGACCTTGCTCGCGATGGCCGCCCTCGCGCTGCGCCTCCTCTCCGCCTGAGACCCGAACGGCCCAACGAGACGAAACGTCTTGCGGGGGCCTCTGAACTGTCGTACCTTCGGTGACACGAGACGTCTCGTCTCGTGTCACCGTCGACCGACCCGTAGGAGGCCGCCCATGTTCCGCGTCCAACTCACCGACGTCACCAAGCGCTACGACGACCGGCTGGTCCTCGACCGGGTCTCCCTGACCGTCCGCTCCGGCGAGCGCGTCGGCGTCGTCGGCGACAACGGCTCCGGGAAGTCCACGCTGCTTCGGCTGCTCGCCGGTCTGGAGCAGCCGGACAACGGCGCCGTCGCCGTCGAATCCCCCGGCGGCCTCGGCCACCTCGCCCAGACCCTCGACCTGCCCGGCGCCGCCTCCGTCGGCGACGCGATCGACCTCGCGCTCGCCGACGTACGGGAGCTGGAGCGGCGCATCCGGGAGGCCGAGGCCGCGCTCGACGCGACCGGCGATCTCGCCGGGTACGCCGCCCTGCTCGCCGCCCACGAGGCGCGCGGCGGGCCGGACGCCGACCGGCGCGTCGAGACGACCCTGCGACAGCTCGGCGAGCGCGCCCCGCTCGACCGGAGCCGCCCGCTGGGCACGCTCTCCGGCGGGCAGCGCTCCCGCCTCGCGCTCGCCGCGACGCTGGCCGCCGACCCCGAACTGCTGCTGCTCGACGAGCCGACCAACGACCTCGACGACGAGGCGGTGGCCTGGCTGGAGGAGCGGCTGCGCAGCCACCGGGGCACCGTCGTCGCCGTCACCCACGACCGGGTCTTCCTGGACCGGGTCACCACGACCGTCCTGGAGGTGGACCACGAGCGCCGCACCGTGCGCCGGTACGGCAACGGGTACGCGGGCTATCTGACCGGCCGGGCCGCCGAACGGGCCCGGTGGGAGCGGGAGTACGAGGAGTGGCGGGCGGAGCTCGCCCGGCACTCGGCCCTCGCGGACAGCACTGTCGACCGCTTCTCCCACATCCCGCGCAAGGCCCCGGCGGCCTTCAGCGGGGCGGGCGCGTTCCGGGCCCGGTCACGGGCGCACGGTGCGATGAGCAGGATCCGCGCGGCCCGCGAGCAGCTGCGCCGGCTCACCGAGCGGCCGGTCGCCGCGCCGCCCGAGCTGCTGCGGTTCACCGCCCGCGTCGACGGGACGGGAGCGCCGGTCGCGCTGACCGGCGTACGGGTCGAGGGCAGGCTGCGCCTGGACGCACTGCACCTGGAACCCGGCGAGCGGCTCCTCGTCACCGGGGCGAACGG
>NZ_DATCVQ010000386.1:0-1773 GCF_036566765.1 Streptomyces sp. | reverse complement strand
GCCCAGCGGCTGAAGCTCCGTCATCCAGTCGACGACCGCCGCCCGCACGGCCGGTGCCGCGTCGCCCTGTACGTCGATCAGCGCGCCGAGCACGGCGCGAGATCCGGGCCCCTCGGCCCGGTCCCGGAACGCGGCCAGTGCTTCCACGCTCCTTATGGCGTCGGCGAGTTCCGCCCGCCACCGGCCGTCCCCGTACGCCCCCTCCTCCCCGACCCCGAACGTCTCGCGCAGCAGCCGCGTCCGCGCCGCCTCCGGGGCGGGGGCGAGGTCGGTGGCGGTCAGTTCTCGGTCGAGGTCCGCGCGGACGACGACCGCGCCGCAGAGGTGCAGCAACGGCAGCGTGGAGCGGCTGCCCGCCGCCCGCGCAGGCAGGGCCCGGACGGCGGCGACGACACCTGCCGCGACCGTCGGTCGCAGGCGCGGTGCGACCGCTTCGAGCAGCTCTATCAGCCGGTCCCGCGCGTCGCCCTCGGCCTCCGCAAGGCCATCGAGCAGCACCGCCGCACCACGAGCGAACGCGGCGCGCTCATGCTCCTCCCACGGTGCGGGGCAGACGTCGGGCAGCAGCCGCAGCACGGCCCGGCGCGCGTCCGCCGACGTGGCGGCGAGCTCGAGCCAGTCGACGAGATACGGCCGCAACACCCTCAGCGGCGCGGCGCGGTCGCTGCTTTCGGCGATGCGCATCGCGACGATCGGGTCCCAACCCCCCTCCGTCAGCCGCCGCAGGTCCTCGTCGTTCCGGTCCGGCGTGGGCCGGGTGGCGAGGCCGGCCTGCAGGCGGGTTCGGATGCGAGCGTCAGGCTCGCGGGCTGCCGCGGCCGTGACCGTCGCCTCGTACGCCTCGCCCAACAGGGCGCCCAGGGCGTCGGCGACGAGGGTGCGGAGGCCCGGGTTGTCGTCGCGGCCGAGGCGGTGGAGGAGGGGCGGGACGGACTGGGGGGTTCCGGCGGTCGCGAGGGCTCGGGCCGCCGTCTTGCGGACGTTCATGTTCGGGTGGTCCAGGCAGCCGGCGATCGCATCGGACGCCCAGCGCGCGCCCGCCTCTCCGAGGGCGGTCAGGGTCTGCCGTACGGTCTGGGGGTCCCCCGTCGGGCCGGTCAACGCGATCAGGCCCGCCGAGAGGGCCTGGACGCCGTCCCCGGTCCCATCCCGCGCCAGAAGCGCGACGACGTGCTTGCGCACGTGCCGGTCGGGGTGGCGCAGGAGCGGGTGCACCCGGGACCGGACGTGCTCGGCCGGCGCGTGCGGCAGGTCGCGCACGAGCTTGAGCAGGACCGCCTGTTCACCTGCGGCAAGGCCGGGCCGGTCCAGCAGCCCGAGGGCCATGTCCGCGACGAGCCCGTGGCCGGCCGCCTTCGCGTCGGCCGCGTCGAGCAGGCACACCGGGCGGATCCTGCCCCGCGCGTGGAGCCGCCGCCCGAGGCCGCACAACGCGTCCACGGCCTCCTGCGGCACCGCGGGCTCGCTGTCGGGCACGGGGCGGCCGCCCGTCGCACCGCCGGGCTCCCACGCCGCGGCGAGCTCGCTGACGATCCGCAGCAGCAGGTCGGCGAGGAGGGGCAACGTGCCCGGGCCGCCGTGCTCGGCCAGCCGGCACAGCGCGGCGACGGGCCGATCCGGATCCAAGTGGGAGGCAAGTACGGCCAGTTCACGCTCGTCCGGCCCGCCGAGGTCCGCGGCAACACGGGCGGGCAGCTCGGCCGGATCGAGCCGTACGAGGATGCGCTGCCGCAGCTCCGGATCGGTGGTGAGCAGCCAGAGCAGTTCGAGCGC
>NZ_DATCVQ010000385.1:0-2829 GCF_036566765.1 Streptomyces sp. | reverse complement strand
CAAGAGCCTCGGTCTGCGCGGCCGGCCGAACTACGTCACCCGGGAGTACGCCGGGCGCCACGGCGGCGAGTACCTCGACGCTGCGTGGTGCGACATGTCGATCACCTACTGGGCGCGGCACTCCGGGAACACGGCGGCCGTTCTGCCGGGCGGGGACAGGGCCTACACCGTGAGCCACGCCATGGACTTCAAGAACGCGGGCCGCTGGCACGAGGGCACCACGGCGAACGTCGACGCCGCAAAGCCCGGGGACATCGTGTTCTTCGACTGGGGCGCGACGAACAGCATCGGCGCCATCGACCACGTCGGGATCGTGGAGCGGGTGCTCGGCGGCGGCCGCGTGCAGACCATCGAGGGCAACACCGGCGACGCGTGCCTGCGCCGGGTGCGCAGCGCGAACGTCATCGCGGGCTACGGACGGCCCAACTACAGCGGCAGCGGGGAGTCCGCCGCCGAGAGCGAGGAGGACCCGTTGATCGGACTCAAGAGGGGCGACTCCGGGCAGCCGGTGAAGGCTCTGCAGGAGCTGTGCCGCGCCGCCGGGTTCAGCGCGAACATCGACAAGGCGGGCGGTACCGACGGCGAGTACGGCGCCGCCACGGCCGAGGACTTCCGCCTCGTCCGCAAGTCGGTCGGCAGCAAGGCCGCCAAGGGCTACGGCGACCAGGTCGACGGGTGGGGCTACTCGCAGCTCCTCGTCGCGGTCGCCCGCAAGCAGGGAGGGAAGTGAGCATGTCCGCACCCGTGGAAGCCAAGGTCAGGACGCAGAGCCTCTCGACGCTGATCGCGGCGTTCGTCACGGCCTGGGTGGTGGTGAAGGTCCCGGCGTTCGCCGGGCTCGCCGACGTCCTCCAGGCGCTCATCATCGGCGGGATCGCGACGGCGGTCGGTGCGGTGACGGGGTGGCTGACCAAGCACACGCCGCGCCCGTCCGCGCCGGTGCCGCCCGCGCCGCGCCTGTGATCGTGGAGCGGTAGGCCCCCCGAGCCGTTCCGCGCGAACGCCCCGCCCCCGGATCCGTCCGGGCGGCGGGGCGTTTCGCATTTGCGCAGGTCGATCAGGTTACGTAGGTGGGTAACCTGGGCCTTGCGCCGGTGAGCGGGGAAGGTTCATCGGCACGCGGACGCCCCCTGGTCTTCGGACCGGGGGGCGTTTCGTTTTGTCCGGAATGCCCGCTACCCTCGCGCGAACGCCCCCGCCCAATTCGGGTGGGCGGGGGCGCTACTTCACGAGGCCGTGCCACCGGGGCAGGCTTGTCGGCTGCCGTCCGGCTTCTGATGAGCCGGCGTCGGCTGGCCCGCCGGGGCGGACGTGGACTGTCCGCAGCTAGGGCAATTCGCCATGATGCGTTCACACCTCCTCTCTCTGCTGGAAGTCACCCCCCGAGCTCAGGTTGGCGCCCGCGGGAGCCAGGCTCCGGAACATGACGACGATGTCCGCGCCGTTGTGGAATCGCACGACGACGCAGTACGGCCGCGGCCCGGCGTCCGGCCGGACCGACTTCCGCTCGACCGCCCGGATCTCCCGGTTCCCCCCGTTGGCGATCAGCGCGGCGAGGTGCTCCTCGATCAGGCGCGTCGGTGTCCGGCCCGTGCTCGGCAGCTCCGGCAGCGTCTGCGCGGCGGGCGGCTCGCCGGTGACGATGGCCTCCTCACCGAGGTCGCCTGACGGCGGGGACGTCCGTCCGTGTTGCAGCGCGATCTGGGCGCCGCCGCGCAGGGTGATGACGTGGCCGTACTTCGGGTCGGTGATGCCCTCCGCCTCGAAGGTCCGCACGCCGGTGATGGCCGGGCTGCCGGTCAGTACTTCCTCGATCCAGGGCATCCACCTGGGCAGTCTCATCCCGCTCCTCTCGTCGCAACGTCGGGGTCACGGTACTGGAGGCCGCGGCCCCGGAGGCTTCCGCGCAGGCTCCGGGACCGCGACGAGGGTGGGGGCGGCGGTGGGATAACGGGGGTCACCGGGCGTCCCGCCGCCCCGGCTCATGAGTCGCCCGCGAGCAGCCCGACGAGGGCGACCTCCGCGCCGGTGACGTCGGTGGCCTGGGCGAGCGCGTCGCCCATGTGCGTCCAGAACCATTCGCGGTCCTCGTCCGTCGGCCGCGGCTCGACCGTGACCCGGACGGCGCGGGGCGTCCCGTCGGTGACCGCCGTGACGGTGACCTCAGGCGGGGTGACGCCGACCTTGTAGCCACGGACCTTCATGTGGCTGGCGAGCGCGGCGAGCTGCGGATGCAACTCCAGGCCGAGGAGCCGGGCGATCTTCAGCGCGACGTCGTCGACCGCGTCGAGCGGGCCAAGGAAGTTTCCGGAGTCCCAGATGAACTGCCCGCGGGACGCGCTGACCGTCCGGGCGATGCCGGTCCTGGTCCTGGTGACGATGCTGACGCTGTGGCGGATCGCGACGGCGCCGCGGTCCGCGAGGGCCTTGCTCAGTTCCAGGAGGGCGCGCTCGCTGTCGGCCTCGTCCTGCCGGAACAGCAGCGCGCGGAGCCCGGCGTAGGAGCCGGCGCCGAGGTGCGGTCCGTCGCCGTTGTCGCGGCGCGCCAGGTACGGCACGTCCGCCGTGGCGTCGCCTTCGACCGTCCAGCCGGGGAACTCGCTGCGCAGGGCGGCGACCCGTGCTTCGATGTCGTCTATCGCTGGCCTGGACTTGGGTACCTTGCTCACTAGCCGGACCTCGTTTCCGGTTAGGTCCCGGGTCCCGGTGTTCACCCACCGGCCGGGGCCGTCTGTGTCCTGAGACACATTCAGCTCCGCCCCAACACGCAGGGTCAACAAATTTGCAATAATTTGCAGCACGTGGCGTACTGACGTCATGACTCTCCAG
>NZ_DATCVQ010000384.1:0-19448 GCF_036566765.1 Streptomyces sp. | reverse complement strand
GACGCGGCCATGCCGTACAGGGTCGGGTCGAACTCGACCGAGGCCGGGTCGGCACCGAAGGCCTCGTTGGCCTGCTTCAGCGAGAGGCTGATGCGACGGCGCTCGAGGTCGATGTCGATGACCTTGACGAAGATCTCGTCGTTGACCTGGACGACCTGCTCCGGGATCTCCACGTGGCGCTCGGCCAGCTCGGAGATGTGGACCAGACCCTCGATGCCCTCGTCCACGCGGACGAACGCACCGAACGGAACCAGCTTGGTGACCTTACCCGGGACGACCTGACCGATCTGGTGGGTCCGGGCGAACTGCTGCCACGGGTCCTCCTGCGTCGCCTTCAGCGACAGGGAGACACGCTCGCGGTCCATGTCGACGTCGAGGACCTCGACGGTGACTTCCTGGCCGACCTCGACAACCTCGGACGGGTGGTCGATGTGCTTCCAGGACAGCTCGGAGACGTGGACGAGACCGTCGACGCCACCCAGGTCCACGAAGGCACCGAAGTTGACGATCGAGGAAACGACGCCGGAGCGGACCTGACCCTTCTGGAGGGTCGTGAGGAAGGTCTGGCGGACCTCGGACTGGGTCTGCTCGAGCCAGGCGCGGCGGGACAGGACCACGTTGTTGCGGTTCTTGTCCAGCTCGATGATCTTCGCCTCGAGCTCCTTGCCCACGTAGGGCTGGAGGTCGCGGACACGGCGCATCTCGACCAGCGAGGCCGGGAGGAAGCCGCGGAGGCCGATGTCGAGGATGAGACCACCCTTGACGACCTCGATGACGGTACCGGTGACGATGCCGTCTTCTTCCTTGATCTTCTCGATGGTGCCCCAGGCACGCTCGTACTGGGCGCGCTTCTTCGAGAGGATCAGGCGACCTTCCTTGTCCTCCTTCTGGAGAACAAGGGCCTCGATCTCGTCGCCGACCTTGACGACCTCGTTCGGGTCGACGTCGTGCTTGATCGAGAGCTCGCGGCTCGGGATGACACCTTCGGTCTTGTAACCGATGTCGAGCAGGACCTCGTCCCGGTCGACCTTCACGATGACGCCGTCGACGATGTCGCCGTCGTTGAAGTACTTGATCGTCTCGTCGATCGCGGCGAGGAAGGCTTCCTCGTTACCGATGTCGTTGACCGCAACCTGCGGGGTCGTGCTGGTGGCGGTGGTCTCGGTGCTGCTCGTCATGTGGGAAAGGGCTCCGGTTACGGACAGAAAGTCGTAGGTACTGCTACGCCGAGAGCCCGTATCGCACTGAAGAAGCCGGACAGCCAATGAAGCGCCTTCCCGGCAACCGGGGGGCGCCTCGAGAACCGAGGGGACTGCAACAGGTGCGAGCGCGGCCTGCTCCGTCTGAGGCGCGCAGGCCCGCAGCGCAACCTTTAGCATACGGGGGCAGCCGGACACGGTCAATGCGCGAAGCGCACACCCGGGGCAGTTCACCCCATACCCGGCACAAATCGTGTCTCCCCAGGCCATCCGGCCGGGGAGTCGGCACGGCCGACACTGAGCGCAAACTACAACGACGGGCGAGATGAACCAAGACCACGGACCGGATGAGGATGCGGAGGCGACCCGCCGTGACGCGGGGGATGCGGAGAGCAGCCGCGCGAGCCGCGGCTGGTGGGACCGCAACGCCGACGAGTATCAGAGCGAGCACGGAGCGTTCCTGGGGGACGACCGGTTCGTCTGGGGTCCGGAGGGACTCGACGAGGCGGACGCGGCGCTGCTGGGCCCGGCCGACTCGCTGAAGGGCCGGGACGTCCTGGAGATCGGGGCCGGCGCGGCGCAGTGCTCGCGCTGGCTGGCGGCGCAGGGCGCGCGCCCGGTGGCCCTCGACCTCTCCCACCGGCAGCTCCAGCACGCGCTGCGGATCGGCGACGACGTGCCGCTGGTGGAGGCGGACGCGGGGGCGCTGCCGTTCCGGGACGGCTCCTTCGACCTGGCGTGCTCGGCGTACGGCGCGGTGCCGTTCGTCGCGGAGCCGGTGAACGTCTTCCGCGAGGTGCACCGGGTGCTGCGACCGGGCGGCCGCTGGGTGTTCTCGGTGACCCACCCGATCCGCTGGGCCTTCCCCGACGAGCCGGGGCCGGAGGGGCTGAGCGTCGCCGCGTCGTACTTCGACCGCACGCCGTACGTGGAGCAGGACGAGACGGGGCACGCGGTCTACGTCGAGCACCACCGGACGATCGGGGACCGGGTGCGGGACGTGGTGGCCGGCGGGTTCCGTCTTGTGGACCTGGTGGAGCCGGAGTGGCCGGAATGGAACAGCCAGGAGTGGGGTGGCTGGTCGCCGCTGCGGGGGAACCTGATCCCGGGGACGGCGATCTTCGTCTGCGAGCGGATCGACGACTGATCGACGACTAGACGACTAATCGACATCGCGTCGACATCGGCGTCGACATCGGCATCGGCATCGGCATCGACGACTAGTCGTATTAATGGGTGGGGGCTGTGGACAGCCGGATCCGCCCGGCTCGGCGACGTACGAGACTGAGTGCGTGATCCGAAACGACGCACTCGAACTCCTTCCCGTCCGCCATGCCGTCCCCGAGCTGCTCAGCGCGCTCGAGGAGCGCGGCACGGCGGTGCTGTACGCGCCTCCCGGCACCGGCAAGACCACGCTGGTGCCGCTCGCGCTCGCGGGGCTCATAGGGGACGGGCCGCGGCGGCGGGTGCTGGTGGCCGAGCCGCGCAGGATGGCGGTGCGGGCAGCGGCACGGCGGATGGCGTGGCTGCTGGGCCAGGAGGTCGGCGAGGCCGTCGGCTTCTCGGTGCGCGGTGAGCGGCGGGTGGGTGCGGCGACCCGGGTCGAGGTGGTGACCACGGGCGTCCTGCTGCAGCGGCTGCAGCGCGATCCGGAGCTGGCCGGCGTGGACGTGGTGCTGCTCGACGAGTGCCACGAGCGGCATCTGGACGCGGACACGGCGATGGCCTTCCTGGTGGACGTGCGGGCGACGCTGCGGCCGGAGCTGCAGCTGATCGCGGCGTCGGCGACGAGCGACGCGGAGGCGTGGGCGCAGCTGCTCACGGTGCTGGACGGCAGCGGGCCCGCGCCGATCGTGTGGGGGAAGGGCGAGGGGCACGGCTATCTGGTCCGGTTCGCCGCGCCGCCCGCGGGGATCAGGCCGGCGCACGGCACCTGGGTGGATCCTGCGCTGCTGCGCCATGTCGCCGCCACGGTCCGGGAGGCGATGCAGCGGTCCGAGGGGGACGTGCTCTGCTTCCTGCCCGGCACGGGCGAGATCGCGCGGACGGCGGGGCTGCTCGCCGACGTCGACGCCGAGGTGCTCCAGCTGCACGGCCGCGCGCCCGCGGCGGTGCAGGACGCGGTGCTGAGCGGGGCGGGGCCGGGCGGCCGTCGGCGGGTCGTCCTGTCGACGTCGGTGGCCGAGTCCAGCCTGACGGTGCCCGGGGTGCGGATCGTGGTGGACTCGGGGCTCGCGCGGGAGCCGCGCATGGACCACGCGCGGGGCCTGGGCTCGCTGGCGACGGTGCCGGTGTCGATCGCGGCGGCGACGCAGCGCGCGGGACGGTCGGGGCGCGAAGCGGCCGGCGTCGTGTACCGGTGCTGGTCGGAGATGACGGACGGGGCGCGGGCGCGCTTCCCCTCCCCCGAGATCAAGCTCGCGGACCTGGCGGACTTCGCGTTGCGGGCCGCCTGCTGGGGCGATCCGACGGCGACCGGCCTCGCGCTCCTGGACGCGCCGCCGGCCGGGGCGATGGCGGCGGCCCGTTCCGTGCTGACGGCGATCGGCGCGGTGGACGCGGAGGGGCGGGCGACGAAGCGCGGCGTACGGATGTCCCGCCTCGGGCTCCACCCCCGGCTGGCCCGAGCCCTGCTGGACAGCGCCCCCGAGGTCGGGGCGCGGCGCGCGGCCGAGGTGGTGGCGCTGCTGAGCGAGGAGCCGCCGAGGGAGTACGGGGACGACCTGGCCGCGGCCTGGCGAGAGGCCCGACGCGGCGGCGACGGGTACGGGGCCCGTTGGAGGGCGGAGGCGCGGCGGCTGGAGCGGTCGGTGGGCGAGGCGGGCGGAGGAAGCGGTACGGGCGGCGCCAGGACGCCAGGTACCGGCCGTAGCGACGACGCGGCCGTGGGGCTGGTGACGGCGTTGGCGTTTCCGGAGCGGGTGGCCAGGGCTCGGGAGCAGGGTGGCTTCCTGATGGTGTCGGGAGGTGGGGCAGAGCTCGCCGATGCGTCGCGGCTGCGCGACGCTCCCTGGCTGGCCGTCGCTGTGGCGGACCGGACAGCCCGCAGCACGACGGCCCGGGTGCGGCTGGCGGCGGTGGTCGACGAGGCGGCGGCGCGTGCGGCGGCGGGGCATCTGCTGGCCTCGGGCGAGGAGGTGCACTGGGAGGCCGGGGACGTGGTCGCCCGGTCCGTGGAGCGGCTGGGGGCCGTGGAGCTGGCGGTGCGGCCGCTGCGGGACGACGCGGACCCCGGTCTCGTACGGCAGGCCCTCCTCGAGGGGTTGGAGCGCGAGGGGCTGGGGCTGCTGGCGTGGAGCCGGGAGGCGACGGAACTGCGGGAGCGGCTGGCGTTCCTGCACCGCCAGATGGGCGGCGCGTGGCCGGACGTGTCGGACGCGGCGCTGCTCGCGCGGGTCGACGACTGGCTGGAGCCGGAGCTGTCCCGGGCGCGGCGGCGGGCGCATCTGGGGCGAATCGCGGCGGGTGAGGCGCTGCGCCGGCTGCTGCCGTGGGCGACGGGCGAGGCGACCCGGCTGGACGAGCTGGCGCCGGAGCGGATCGAGGTGCCGAGCGGCTCGCGGATACGCGTGGACTACGCGGGCGAGCGGCCGGTCCTCGCGGTGAAACTGCAGGAGATGTTCGGGCTGACCGAGACGCCGAAGGCAGCGGGGGTGCCGGTGCTGGTGCACCTGCTCTCCCCCGCCGGCCGGCCGGCGGCGGTGACCGCCGACCTGGCGTCGTTCTGGCGGGACGGCTACCGCGCGGTGCGGGCGGAGCTGCGCGGGCGCTATCCCAAACACCCGTGGCCGGAGGACCCGACGGCGGCGCCTGCGACCCGGCACACCAACGCGCGACTCAGACGGGAGTGAGGCCGCGGGGACGGCGGGCCCTGGCTTCCAGCCAGAGGGCCAGGGCGAGCAGGAGCACGGCCAGGACGGTGAAGCTCCAGGGCAGATAGGAGACCAGCATGAGCACGATCAGACGGTTGGACTCGACCAGCTCGACGGTGGAGACGATGTAGTCCTCGCGCATCTTCACGTGGCCGGAGAACGCGGTCACCTTGTCCTTGCCCAGCATCTTCTTGGCGTCGCGCATCTCCTCCTGGTGGATCTCCTCTCCGTTGACGGGGGCGCCGGTGACCGGCTCGATCCAGAACATGCGCTTGGTGGAGTACCAGCGGGTCATGCCGGTGCTGTTCACGATCTCGGGGGTGACGCCCTCGACCGGCATCTTCTTCGGCATGGGGACCTTGGTCCACGGGATGGTCTGCTCGAAGTAGTAGACCTCCAGGCCGCGGAAGGTGCGGGTGCCCTTGTAGTGGATGGGGGCGGAGGTGCGGGTCTGGGCGTCGAAGTACTGGTAGTCCCGCTTCTCGGTGAGGAAGGGCCACTTGAACTCGATGCCCTCGCGGCGGACCGCGTCGCCGTCGACCATTTCGCCGGTGGCGTTGACGGGGTCCTGGGTGTGGGCGTCGAAGATGTACCGCTCGGGGATCTGGGAGACCATCTTGCCGTCTGGGCCGGTGACGTAGGACAGGGCGTCCCAGACGACGACGTCGCGGCCGGCGTCACGCTCGATCCGCCGGGACTCCTCGACGTTGCCCTTGAGGGTCTGGATGATCGTGATCTTGTCGACCTTCTCGGCGGTGAGCGTCGAGTAGTTGAGCAGGACGGCGGGCTTCGCCTCCAGGACCGCCTCCTGGTACTGGTTCGAGGGGATCTTGGCGAGGTTCGGGAAGGCGTACCAGCGCAGGGTGGGGGCCATCGCGGCGAAGAAGACGGCGAAGGCGAGGAGGACGAGGCTCGCGCGGCGGCGCATGGCGGCTCCCTCTACTTCTTGGGGCCGGGGTCGGCGGTCAGCATGGGCCTGGGCGAGGTCGGGCCCTCGGGCGGCAGCTCCACCACCGCGACGAGCAGGACGAAGAGGAGGACAGGAGCCAGTCCGATGGCGGCGGCTACGAGGGCGCGCAAGTCGGCCTCCCGGTGCTCGATCTGATGCGGCGTCAGCTGGGCTGGGGCACCGTAGCAACGCGGCCGCGAGATGAGAACACGTTGCGCCCCTCCGTCCGGTGCGGACGAAGGGGCGCGTGGGAAACGGGAGGGAGGTGGTGGGAGTCCCGGATCAGAGGGTGGTCTACGGCTCCGGGGTGGGAGACGGGGTCCCGGTCGGCGCCGGGGCCGGGGCGGTGACCTTGAGCTCGATGGTCAGGGTCGCGCCGCCGGTGGCGGTCAGGCGCAGCAGGAAGGTGCCGGTCTCGCCGTCGGCGTAGATCTTCGGCAGCGTGAGCAGGCCATTCGCGTCGGTCTTCAGCTCCGCGAGGGTGCGGATCGGCTTGCCCTCGGCGTCCTTGAAGTACGGGCCGCGGTCGTTGGCCTTGGGGTCCTCCACCGAGGTGATCATGGTGGCGGTGAGGGCGACGCCGGAGGCGACGGCACCGTCGAGGGTGGCCTTGACCTGGAGCGGCTCGGCGAACTCGGCGCCGGCGACGGCAGTGAGCTCCTTGTCGCCGGTGCGGGCGAGCGCGTCGGCGCTGCGGGCGGTGACGGTGGCCTCGTACTGGACGGCGGTGAGGCTGCGGCCGACGACCGTGACCTTGACGGTGAACACGCCGGTCTTCTCGCCGGCCCGGATGCCCGGCGCGACGGCGACGCCGTTCGTCGCGGTGCGCAGGGTCGCGGAGGCCGCGCCGCCGGTGAAGCGGGCGTCGGTGTCGCCGACGAGCTCGAACTTCAGGGAGACGCCGGCGACCGGCTTGCCCGCGGAGTCCAGCGCGACGACCGAGGCGCGGTCGGCGAACAGCGTGCCGGCGGTCGCGGCCAGCCTGCCGGTGCCGTTGTCCTTGATGCGGACCACGGACGGCGAGGGCGACGGGGTGGCCGGCGGGGTGGGCTTCGGAGTCGGCTTGGGGGCCGGCGGCTTCGTCCCGCCCGGCGTCGGGGTGGGCGTGGGGGTCGGCGTGGGCGTCGGCGTCGGGAGCGGCCGGTCCGGGGTGTCGCTGCGGTCGCCCGGCTGCACGCCCATGCCGTCCGGGACCTGATGGGAGCCGCGCTTGTAGTACTCGAACCAGGAGAGCACCGTGTGCAGGTACTCCGTCGAGCGGTTGTAGCTGAGGATCGCGCGGTCGAGGTCCGCCTTGACCGCGAGGTCGCGGTCGTTGGCGCAGAGATAGAGACCGGCGGCCTGGGCGGCGTCGTAGATGTTGTTCGGGTCCTTGCGGCCGTCGCCGTTGGCGTCGCGGCCCCAGGTCGCCCAGGTGGAGGGGATGAACTGCATCGGGCCGACGGCCCGGTCGTGCGTCGCGTCGCTGTCGTACGCGCCGTCGTCGGTGTCCGAGATGTTCGCGAAGCCGACGCCGTTGAGGACGGGGCCCAGGATCGGCGACAGGGTCGTGCCGTTGGCGTCCACGCGGCCGCCGCGCGCCTGGCCGGACTCGACCTTGCCGATGCCGGCCAGGATCTGCCAGGGGAGGTTGCAACTCGGGTCGCTCGCGCGCAGCGAGGCCTCGGCCCGCTTGTAGGCGGCGAGCACGGTCGCGGGTATGCCCGCCTCGGCGGGGCCGGTCACGATCGGCAGGTCTATGGAAGTGCCGGGCTTGTTGGGCGTGTTGAGCGGCGGCAGATCGGTGTAGTACGGGGAGTCGCCGGTGGCGGAGCCGTCCGGGGTGGGGTCGTCGGCGGAGCCGAGGGAGGTGTCCCCGCTCGCGGTGTCGGCCGGCGGCGGGATCACGCCGGGCCCCTGCGAGGCGGAGAGTGCGGCCACCGCGGCGGCGGCGATCGCCGTGTTCGTCGCGCCCTTGCGGAGCCGGCGGCTGAATTGCGCTGCCATACGTATGGGTCCCTCCCCGTCGACTCGCGCTCCCCGCGCGTGGACTCAGGCGACCCTACGGCACCTACGCATCCTGGAACACCGGGACCTGACCGCTTTTCATGGTTTCGTCACCTTGCGTACGCCCGCTATCCGGAGTCGGTGGTCGCGCATACTGGGCGTCGCCGCCGGGGACCGCCCGGACCGGACAAAAGGGGGACTCACCTATGCCGTTCACGCTCAGCCATGCCGCGGCCGTCCTGCCGGGGATCCGCAGGGACGGATCGGGGCGCGGGCCCTTGCTGCCGTCGGCGCTCGTCGCCGGGTCGTTCGCACCGGACATGACGTACTACGCGGCGAGCGTGTTCCCGGAGGCGATGCCCTTCGGCGACGTCACGCACGCGGCGTGGGGGGTCGTCACGGTCGACGTGGCGATCACGGCGGCGCTCGTGGGCCTGTGGCTGATGATCCGAGAGCCGCTGGCAGCGCTGCTGCCGGAGCGGTGGCGGGGGCGGGTGCTCGGCTTCGTACGGGGGCAGCGCGCGGACGCCGGACTGCTCAGGTCGGCGGGGTGGTTCGTGGTCTCGGCGGTGATCGGCGCGACGACGCACGTGGTGTGGGACTCGTTCACGCATCTGGACCGGTGGGGGACGCGGGCGATCCCGGTGCTGGGGGACGTGGTGGCCGGGTTCCCCGTGTACTTGTACCTGCAGTACGGGGGTTCGGCGGTGGCGCTCACGGTCCTGGCCTGGTTCGTCGGCACGGGCCTGCGCCGGACGCCGCGCGCGGTCTCGGACGTCCCGGTGCTCAGCCGCCGGGGGCGGTGGGCGGCGTGGGGGCTGCTCGGCGGGTGCGTGCTGGTGGGCGTCGTGCACCGCTGCGTGCGCTGGTACGCGTACTGGGGCCGGATCGAGACCCCGCTCGACATCATCCCGACGGCGTGCTTCGGCGCGGGCGCGGGCTTGGCGGCGGGCCTGGCTCTGTACGGTGCGGCCGCCCGCCTCCACTGGCACCGCACCGGCGGCCCGGCCCCCGACGCGCCCCCGTCGACGCACCCCGAGCCGACGAAGGTCGGCCCCGGCGTGTGACCGGTCCGGCTGCCTCCTCGGGCAGCCGGACCGTGCCTGTCAGTGGGCCGCCGAGTCCCAGTTCGGGCCCACGCCCACCGAGACGTCCAGGGGAGCGCGGAGGGTCACCGCGCTGGACATCTCCTGCCGGAGAAGGGATTCGACCTGCTCGCGCTCGCCGGGGGCGAGTTCGAGGACGATTTCGTCGTGGACCTGGAGGAGCATCCGGGACGACAGACCCGCCGCCGTCAGCGCGCGGTCCACGTTCAGCATCGCGACCTTCACGATGTCCGCCGCCGTACCCTGGATCGGCGCGTTCAGCGCCATCCGCTCCGCTGCCTCGCGGCGCTGGCGGTTGTCGCTGTTGAGATCCGGGAGGTAGCGGCGACGGCCCAGCATCGTCTCCGTGTAGCCCGTCGCCCGCGCCTCGTCGACGACCCGGCGCAGGTACTCCCGTACCCCGCCGAACCGCTCGAAGTACGTGTCCATCAGGGCCCGTGCCTCGCCCGCCTCGATGTTCAGCTGCTGCGAGAGGCCGAAGGCCGAGAGGCCGTACGCCAGGCCGTACGACATCGCCTTGATCTTGCGGCGCATCTCCGCGTCGACGGCCGACCGCTCGACGCCGAAGACCTGCGAGGCGACCGTGGTGTGCAGGTCCTCGCCGGAACTGAACGCCTCGATCAGGCCCTCGTCCTCCGACAGGTGGGCCATGACCCGCAGTTCGATCTGGCTGTAGTCCGCCGTCATCAGGGCCTCGAAGCCCTCGCCGACCACGAAGCCGTGCCGGATCGCGCGGCCCTCGTCCGTCCGCACCGGCACGTTCTGCAGGTTCGGGTCGGTCGACGACAGCCGGCCGGTCGCGGCGACCGTCTGGCTGAAGGTCGTGTGGATCCGGCCGTCCGCCGCGATCGTCTTGATCAGGCCCTCGACCGTGGAGCGCAGGCGCGCCTGCTCGCGGTGGCGGAGCATGATCACCGGGAGTTCGTGCTCGGTCTGCCCGGCCAGCCACGCCAGCGCGTCCGCGTCCGTCGTGTAGCCGGTCTTGGTCTTCTTCGTCTTCGGCAGGTTCAGCTCGCCGAAGAACACCTCCTGCAGCTGCTTCGGCGAACCGAGGTTGAACTCGTGCCCCACCGAGGCGTGGGCCTCCTTCACCGCCTGCTGCACCGCGCCCGCGAACTGCTGCTCCATCGCCTCCAGGTGGTCCCGGTCGGATGCGATGCCGTGCCGCTCCAGGCGGGCGAGAAGCGCCGAGGTCGGCAGTTCGACCTCGTGCAGCAGCTCCCGCGCGCCGACCTCGCCGAGCTTCTCCTCGAACGCGGCGCCGAGGTCCAGGATGGCCCTGGCCTGCGACATCAGGGCCTCCGCCTCGGCGGTGTCGTCCGCGCCGAAGGCGAGCTGCCCGTCCGCCGCGGCCGCCGGGGCCAGCTCGCGGCCCAGGTACTCGACGGACAGCGCGTCCAGCGCGAAGGAGCGGCGGCCGGGCTTGACCAGGTACGCGGCGAGCGCGGTGTCCATGCTCACGCCGGCGACCGACCAGCCGTGCTCGGGGAACACCCGCATCGCGCCCTTGGCGTTGTGCAGGACCTTGGGCCGCTCCGGGTCGGAGATCCACGCGGCGAAGGCCCGCTCGTCGGCCTCGTCGAGCTCGCTCGGGTCGAACCACCCGGCCGCGCCCGTGCCCGAGGCGAGGGCGACCTCGCTCACGCTGCCCGTGCCCAGCGCCCAGCTGTCCACGGTGGCCACGCCGAGCGGCTGCGTGCCGTGCTCGGCCAGCCAGGGCGCCAGCTCGCCGGAGCCGAGGACGGTGAAGTCGAGGTCCAGGCCGGCGGCCGGCGCGGGGGCGGCCTCCTCGGCCGCGCCCGGGTCGACGGCGAGCAGCCGCTCGCGCAGCGAGGGGTTGCGGATCTCCAGCGTGTCGAGGACCAGCGCGACGGCCGTGCGGTCGTACGGGGCGCGCTCCAGGTCCTGCACGGTCTTGGCCAGCTCCACGTCCCGGACCATCTCGGTCAGGACGCGGTTGAGCTTGACCGCCTCCAGGTGCTCCCGGAGGTTCTGCCCGGCCTTGCCCTTGACCTCCTCGGCCCGCTCGACCAGCTCCGCGAACGACCCGAACTGGTTGATCCACTTCGCCGCGGTCTTCTCGCCGACGCCGGGGATGCCGGGCAGGTTGTCCGACGGATCGCCGCGCAGCGCCGCGAAGTCGGGGTACTGCTGCGGGGTGAGCCCGTACTTCTCCTCGACCTTCTCCGGGGTGAACCGGGTCAGCTCGGAGACGCCCTTGGTCGGGTACAGCACCGTCACGTGGTCCGTGATCAGCTGGAACGAGTCGCGGTCGCCGGTGACGATCAGGACCTCGAAGCCCGCGGCCTCGGCCTGGGTGGCGAGCGTCGCAATGACGTCGTCGGCCTCGAAGCCGTCGACGGCGAAGCGGGGCGCGTGCATGGCGTCGAGGAGCTCGCCGATCAGCTCGACCTGCCCCTTGAACTCGTCGGGGGTCTTCGAGCGGTTCGCCTTGTACTCGGGGAACTCCGTCGAGCGCCACGTCTTGCGGGACACATCGAACGCGACCGCGAAGTGGGTGGGCGCCTCGTCGCGCAGCGTGTTCGCCAGCATCGAGGCGAACCCGTACACGGCGTTCGTCGGCTGCCCCATCGCGGTCGTGAAGTTCTCCGCGGGCAGTGCGAAGAACGCCCGGTACGCCAGGGAGTGCCCGTCCATGAGGAGCAGGCGCGGGCGGGTCTCTTCGGTCTTCTCGGTCTTCTTCGATGCTGTCTCGGCCACGGAAGGATCCTCCCACGGCCCACTGACAATCCCGATCGCCGGACCACCGGGGCCCTCGTTGTCGGCGGCGCGTGACAGGATCGGAGACGTACCCACAGGTCGACCGCTCAAGGGAGAGCGCGATGGTCAGCAAGCCGCCCGCAGGCGACCCCGTCCAGGACGCGCCGCAGGTCGCCGCGCCCCAGCACGCAGCCGCCGGCCTGCCCGCCATCGGGCACACGCTCCGGATCGCGCAGCAGCAGATGGGCGTGCGCCGCACCGCGCAGACCCTGCTCAAGGTCAACCAGAAGGACGGCTTCGACTGCCCCGGCTGCGCCTGGCCGGAGGAGGACAAGCGGCATGTGGCGGAGTTCTGCGAGAACGGGGCGAAGGCCGTCGCCGAGGAGGCGACGCTGCGCCGGGTCACCCCCGACTTCTTCGCCGCCCACCCCCTCCCGGACCTGGCCGCCCGCAGCGGCTACTGGCTCGGCCAGCAGGGCCGGATCACTCAGCCCATGTACCTGCCCGAGGGCGCGGACCGGTACGAGGCGGTGACCTGGGAGCGGGCGTTCTCGATCATCGCCGAGGAGCTGCGCGCCCTCACCTCCCCCGACGAGGCGCTCTTCTACACCTCGGGCCGCACCAGCAACGAGGCGGCGTTCCTGCTCCAGCTCTTCGCCCGCGAGTTCGGCACCAACAACCTGCCGGACTGCTCCAACATGTGCCACGAGTCGTCGGGCTCGGCGCTGACCCAGACGATCGGCATCGGCAAGGGCAGCGTCTCCCTGGAGGACCTGCACCGCGCGGACCTGATCGTCGTGGCCGGGCAGAACCCGGGCACGAACCACCCGCGGATGCTCTCGGCGCTGGAGAAGGCGAAGGCCGCCGGCGCGCGGATCATCTCGGTGAACCCGCTGCCGGAGGCCGGTCTGGAGCGGTTCAAGAACCCGCAGACTCCGGTGGGCATGCTCAAGGGCGCGACGCTCACCGATCTCTTCCTGCAGATCCGCATCGGCGGCGACCAGGCCCTGTTCCGGCTGCTCAACAAGCTGATCCTCGAGACGGACGGCGCGGTGGACGAGGAGTTCGTCGGCGCGCACACCCACGGGTACGAGGAGTTCGTCGCGGCCGCGCGGGCCGCCGACTGGGACGAGACCCTGGCCGCGACCGGGCTGACGCGCGCCGAGATCGAGCGCGCCCTGGAGATGGTGCTCGCCTCCGAGCGGACGATCGTCTGCTGGGCGATGGGCCTGACCCAGCACAAGCACTCCGTGCCGACGATCCGCGAGGTGGTGAACTTCCTGCTGCTGCGCGGCAACATCGGCCGGCCGGGCGCGGGCGTGTGCCCGGTGCGCGGCCACTCCAACGTGCAGGGCGACCGCACGATGGGGATCTTCGAGCGGCCCGCGCCCGCGTTCCTCGACGCGCTGGACAAGGAGTTCGGCATCGTCTCGCCCCGGCATCACGGCTTCGACGTGGTCCGCTCCATCCAGGCGCTGCGCGACGGCGAGGCGAAGGTGTTCTTCGCGATGGGCGGCAATTTCGTCGGCGCGACGCCGGACACCGAGGTCACGGAGGCGGCGATGCGCCGCGCCCGGCTCACCGTCCACGTGTCGACGAAGCTGAACCGCTCGCACGCGGTCACCGGGGCCCGCGCGCTGATCCTGCCGACGCTCGGCCGCACCGACAAGGACGTGCAGAAGAGCGGCCGGCAGTTCGTGACGGTCGAGGACTCGATGAGCCTGGTGCACGCCTCGCGCGGCAATCTGCCGCCCGCAAGCCCGCACCTGCTGTCCGAGCCGGCGATCGTGGCCCGGATGGCCCGGGCCACCCTCGGGGACGGCTCGGCGACGCCGTGGGAGGAGTTCGAGAAGGACTACGCGACGATCCGCGACCGCATCGCCCGCGTGGTGCCGGGCTTCGAGGACTTCAACGCGCGGCTCGCGGCCGACCCGGGCGGCTTCGCGCTCCCGCACGCCCCGCGCGACGAGCGCCGCTTCCCCACCTCCACCGGCAAAGCCAACTTCACCGCCGCGCCCGTCGAGTACCCGCGGCTCCCGGAGGGCCGGCTGCTGCTCCAGACCCTGCGCTCGCACGACCAGTACAACACCACGATCTACGGTCTGGACGACCGCTACCGCGGCATCAAGGGCGGCCGCCGGGTGGTCCTGGTGAACCCTGAGGACGCGGCGGCGCTCGGCCTCGCGGACGGGGCGTACACGGACCTGGTGAGCGAGTGGACGGACGGCGTCGAGCGCCGGGCCCCCGGTTTCCGGGTCGTGCACTACCCGACGGCCCGGGGCTGCGCGGCCGCGTACTACCCGGAGACGAACGTACTGGTGCCGCTGGATTCCACGGCGGACGTCAGCAACACCCCCGCCAGCAAGTCCGTCATCGTCCGTCTGGAACAATCACGGTCCGCCTAAGCGTTTGCTCAGGCGTTGCGCCGGACAGAGACGCGCACAGACACGACGTACGACGCCGTACGAAGACGAACGGAGCCGGGCCCATGGGTGAGCAGACGACTGTGAAGTTCCCGCAAGAGGTCATCGACGAGTACGCCGCGCTCGGCGTCGATCTCCCCGCCCTCTTCTCGGCCGGGCACCTCGGCAACCGGATGGGCGTGCAGATCGTCGAGGCCTCGGCGGAGAAGGTCGTCGGCACGATGCCGGTCGAGGGCAACACCCAGCCGTACGGTCTGCTGCACGGCGGCGCGTCCGCCGTGCTCGCCGAGACCCTGGGCTCGGTCGGCTCCATGCTGCACGGCGGGGTCTCCAAGATCGCCGTGGGCGTGGACCTGAACTGCACCCACCACCGCGGGGCCCGCAGCGGCCTGGTCACCGGCGTCGCCACGCCCGTGCACCGCGGCCGCTCCACCGCCACGTACGAGATCGTGATCACGGACGAGGCGGGCAAGCGGGTCTGCACGGCCCGGCTCACCTGCATGCTGCGCGAGGTGACCGCCAAGGACGCGGAGAACATCCCCGGCGCCTCGGCCTGACCACCTGACCGCCTGACCGCTTCACGGTCGCACCCGCCCCCGGGACGTCACCCACGGTGACGACCGGGGGCGTCGTACTGTCCGGCCGACGCCGGGTGCGCACGTCGGCCTCACCCGCCTCAGGACCGTAAGCGGAACCCGCTCCACCCCAACTCCCGTACCCCCGCGCCCCCTTGCCCTCACCGCCCCTCAGCGGCTTCACTGGCGCCCTCCCCCCGCAGGAGAACGCCCGACCCACCCACACACCGAGGGGTTCCCCTTTGACCGCCGTACGACGTGCCACCGCCGCAGCCACCGCTGTCACCGCCGCGGCCTGCGCTGCCGTCCTCGCCACCGCGATCCCGTCCGCAGCGATCAACTCGTACAACGCGACACCCGCGCCCGAGCGCACCGAGGTCGGCGCACTCGTCGCCACCTGGGACAACGACGACGACCCCGCAACGCCCGACCGGGTCGACTGGGTCTGCTCCGGCACCATGATCGACGCGGACACCTTCCTGACCGCCGCGCACTGCACCACCGACTGGCCGGCGAACGTGAAGTTCTACGTCTCCCTCGACCAGGACGTGCAGAGCGGCCTCGACCGGGCGGCCGCCGCGCACCCCGGCGACCCCGCCGCCGTGGCCCGCGCCGTCGCCGTCGAGGGCGCCGCGCACAGCCACCCGGCCTACCCCGGCCCGGCCTCCGACACCCACGACATCTCGGTGATCGAGCTGCCCGCCGCGAAGGTGAAGGCCCGCTGGTCCTTCACCCCGGCCACTCTGCCCAAGGCCGGGGCGCTCGGCGCGCTCGGCCCGCAGGGGCTGAACGACACCGACTTCCTCGTCGCCGGTTACGGCACCCAGGAGGCGCGCCGCGGCCCCGGCGGCCACACCCACCCGGGCGGCGGCGTCCGGATGAAGGCGCCGGTCGGATTCGACGCGCTGAACGACGCCTGGATACGGCTGGCCATGACCGCGCCGCAGGGCAACGGCGGTGCCTGCTACGGCGATTCGGGCGGCCCGAACTTCGCCACGCTGGGCGGGAAGCTCACCCTGGTCGCGACCACGATCACCGGCGATACGCCCTGCTACGCCACCAATGTCGTCTACCGGCTCGACACCCCGGGAGCCCGCGACTTCCTCAAGCCGTTCGTACAACTTCCGTAACCGGCGGGCCGGTTGTGCATCCATGAGGGGAGCGCCTAGCGTTCCCCTCATGGGGCTCCCGCCGCGCACCTCGGCCAGGACCGCCCTGCGCGCGGCCCTGGCCGTCTGCGTTCTGGGCGCCTTGCCCGCCTGCACAGACGCCGACAAAGGCGGCAACGGCGACGGCGGAGAGTCCTCCCCTCAGCCCACGCCCCACGTCACCACCGCCGCGGACATCTGCACCGGCCTCGTCGCGTACTGGGTGAAAGAGGCCCTGAACGGCAGCAAGTGGGCCGGGCTCGACTGGGAGCAGAAGGGGCTGTCGAACGAGCAGTTGGCGGTCCACGACGAGGTTCTGGCGGCGGCCCGCGCGAAGGAGCGCACCGAAGGGCGACCGGCCGCGCTGACCTTCGCCGACCGGGAGTCCCGCCGGCGCTGCGCGGCCGCGAACGGCGCGACCGGAAGCTCCGACAACTGGAGACCCCCGAGCGGCACGGCCTCTCCGACCGCACTGACACCGACGCCGATCACACCGACACCGACCCACCCCTCGTGACACTGAGTGACATTCGCGGATTCGGGCGGCCGCGCGTATCGGATAGTGCCGCTCACCACTCCGTCCGGTGACACTCGGGCGCGTGTCCGATATCCGGACACGCCCCCTGGGCCCTAGTCAGGAGCAAGATCCGCTCAAGCCCCTTAACGGAACTGGGCGTTCTCAGCATGTGAACACCCGGCAACCGTCCGCTATACCCCAGTTTGCCCACCCCCTGAGCACCGTCTCTCCCCGTCGGCATAACAAGACAGTCACATCCTGACCTGGGCGCTCCCCCGACTTCGCCACCTGCGCCTAGAGTCACGGCCAGTCACCGCGCCGCCGGGCGCATCACCGCAACGGCCCAGTTCCAAACCCCCGTACGGCCCGGCGTTGAAATACGGCACCTCTAGCTACCCAGCTACACGGCACCGCCTCAGCTCGAGGGGGCCGCGCCAGGGAAAGGACTCATCGTGCGCAACCGTTCGTTGCTCGTACTGACCACCGTGATCACCACGGGAGCACTCACCCTCACCGCCTGCGGTTCGCGCGACGACAAGGGTGGCAGCGACAACTCCAAGGGCGGCACCACCGTCGTCATCGGCGTCGACGCGCCGCTGACCGGCTCCCTCTCGGCGCTGGGCCAGGGCATCAAGAACTCCGTGGACCTGGCGGTCCAGACCGCCAACAAGAACAACGAGGTCCCGGGCGTCACGTTCAAGATCGAGGCCCTCGACGACCAGGCCACCCCCGCCACGGGCAAGGCCAACGCCACCAAGCTGGTCGGCATCAAGGACGTCCTCGGCGTCGTCGGCCCGCTGAACTCGGGCGTCTCGCAGTCCATGCAGGCGGACTTCGACAAGGCCAACCTGACCCAGGTCTCCCCGGCCAACACCAACCCGTCCCTCTCCCAGGGCGACAACTGGGGCAAGGGCGAGTTCAAGCGTCCGTTCAAGACGTACTTCCGTACCGCCACCACGGACGTCGTCCAGGGCAAGTTCGCCGCGAACTACCTGTTCAACGACGCCAAGAAGCGCAAGGTCTTCGTCGTCAACGACAAGCAGACCTACGGCGCCGGCCTCGCCGCGATCTTCTCCGACGAGTTCAAGCGCCTCGGCGGCACGGTCGTCGACACCGACTCCGTGACCGTGAAGGAGACCGACTTCTCCTCCACCGCCAACAAGATCAAGGGCTCGGGCGCCGACTCCGTCTACTTCGGCGGCCAGTACCCCGAGGGCGGCCTGCTCTCCGACCAGGTCAAGAAGGCCGGCGCCAAGATCCCCACCATGGGCGGCGACGGCATCTACGACCCCGAGTTCATCAAGGCCTCCGGCGAGGCCAACGACGGTGACCTCGCGACCTCCGTCGGCTACCCGGTCGAGAAGCTCCCGACCGCCAAGAAGTTCATCGCCGACTACCAGGCGGCCGGCTTCAAGGACCCGTACGCGGCCTACGGCGGCTACTCCTACGACGCCGCCTGGTCCATCATCCAGGCCGTCAAGTCCGTCGTCGCCGCCAACAACGGCAAGGTTCCCGCCGACGCCCGCGCCAAGGTCACCGAGGCCATGGCCAAGGTCTCCTTCGAGGGCGTGACCGGCAAGGTCTCCTTCGACGAGTACGGCGACACCACGAACAAGCAGCTCACCGTCTACCAGGTCAAGAACGGCGCCTGGGCCGACGTGAAGTCCGCGACCTTCGAGGACTGACCCACCACAGCACTGCCCCGCACCACTTGATCCAAGCCGCGCGAGGGCGCAAACAGCGCCCTCGCGCGGACTCATATCCGACACGCTCATCGGAGGCCCTGCGGTGAACGAACTGCCGCAACAGCTGGCCGACGGCCTTGCCCTCGGAGCCCTCTACGGGCTCATCGCCATCGGTTACACGATGGTCTACGGCATCGTCCAGCTCATCAACTTCGCCCACGGCGAGATCTTCATGATCGGGGGCTTCGGCGCCCTCACGGCATACACGATCCTGCCTGCGGGCACGTCCCTCGCGATCGCCATCCCCGTGATGCTCATAGGCGGCGCGGTGGTCTCCGTGGCCGTCGCCACCGCCGCCGAACGCTTCGCCTACCGTCCCCTGCGCGGCGCGCCACGGCTCGCCCCGCTGATCACGGCCATCGGTCTGTCGATCGTGCTCCAGCAGCTCATCTGGGGCTTCTACCCCGGAGCCAAGAGCAAGGTCACCTTCCCCGAGTTCAAGGGCGGAAGCTTCCAGCTCTTCGACGGCCTGGCGATCTCCCGCGCCGACGCGTTCGTCCTCGTCGCCGCCCCCCTGTGCATGCTCGCCCTCGGCCTCTTCGTCTCCAAGAGCCGCAGCGGCCGCGCCATGCAGGCCACCGCACAGGACCCGGACACCGCGAAGCTGATGGGCATCAACACGGACCGCATCATCGTGATGGCCTTCGCCATCGGCGCCGCGTTCGCCGCGGTCGCAGCGGTCGCCGAGGGCCTCGACAAGGGCCAGATCCGCTTCGAGATGGGCTTCCTGCTCGGCCTCAAGGCCTTCACGGCAGCCGTCCTCGGCGGCATCGGCAACATCTACGGCGCCATGATCGGCGGCGTCGTCCTCGGTGTCGCCGAGACCCTCTCCATCGCCTACGTCGAGCACATCCCCGGGATGGACCAGTTCGGCGGCGGCGCCTGGAAGGACATCTGGGTCTTCTCCCTCCTCATCCTCGTCCTGCTGTTCCGACCACAAGGTCTCCTCGGACAGCGCACCGCGGACAGGGCGTGATCGCGATGACAACCGACACCAAGACCCCCGAGACGCCCGAGACCCCGGACATCGCCGCCGCCCCCTCTCCGGCGGACTCCAAGGGCCCCGGCCTCCTCCACTGGATCGTCGCGGCCGGCGGCCTCGCCACCACCGCGAGCACGTTCCTCGCCTGGACCTACACCACCGAGTTCCCCGGCGACCTCACGGTCAACGGCTACCCGGGCGGCCTCCAGGTCCTCACGCTCGTCG
>NZ_DATCVQ010000383.1:0-3084 GCF_036566765.1 Streptomyces sp. | reverse complement strand
TTCAATGTCACCCGCAGCTCGTCCGGTGTGCCGAGCTCCATCGCGCGCATGCCGTTCACCCGCGGCCACATGTCTCATCGCCTCACTCGTGCCGGAGCGTCCACAGGATCGAATCTTCGTCCGAGCGATCATAGGCGGTCGCGCCTCGCGGACCTCCCGGTACGAGCGGTCCGGAACTGGCGGTCGGCACTGAGATTGCGGTGGCCTGGACCGCCGGCGTCTTGGAGTGTCCAAGCGGCCGTCCACCGCTGGAAGCCGCCTGACAGGGGCGGGAAGTGACTGCCTGCATCGCATGTCCGCGACAATCGAGCAACGACGGACGGGGACGGGGACGGAGCGGTGTGCGGTGACAGTCCTGCGCGGACGGATGAGCGAAGGTGTGTTCGCTGCGTGGCGCTGGAAGGTGTACCCAAGGGTGGGGGAGGCGGTTCTCGAACCGCTCCCCGGCGAGGTGCCCGATCCCGAGTACGACCTGCTGCCGCCGGCGCCTGGCGGGCGGGACGCCACCGGGCGACTGGAGTCCGTGTTCCGGCTTGAGAACCTGGTCGTCTCCGGCCCCGAACGGCTGCGCCTGGACCGGGCGGTCAAGGCCGGCGTGCCTGTCCACACCCTCGTCCAGGTACGCAGGGACGACCTCGGCATCCCCCTGTGACGCAGCCGCTTTCCCGGTGCCGGTGCCGGTGCCGCCTCGCGAGGTGTCCGTCCCGGCGGACCTTGGCCGCTGTCGTGGCCGGCCTGAGCGAGGCCCTGGACAGGCATGCGCCGTACCACCAGGGTGGGGTGCGGCTGGACTGCGTCGCGGCGGCCGGGCTATTGGAAATCACCGTACGGCCCTGGCAGGGCCATGACGGCTGGCTTCCCTGGACCCCGCCCGCCGAGATCAGCCAGTGGCTGCACCGGCTGAGGTTGATCACCTACAGCCCGGGCCGCGGCGCCTGGCTCTCGGTCAGCTGCACCGCCGCTCCCGGCAAGGAACCGGTCATCGAGTACGACTGCCTCACCCGGCCGGTGTTCCACGTGCCGTCCGCAGAACCAAGGTGCTGGCATGACGAGTTGCGCCTCCTGCCCCGTACCGCCGAGGCCACGCCGGACTGGATGCTCGGGCAGGCCTGGCGGCACCACGAGTTGCTCGCGGACGCCTTCGAAGTACCGCCGCCGCTGCGGCTGGCCCGTGCGTTCGACGGAGTCGACTCGGCGACCGGCCGCCCGTACACCTGCCGGCCGGTGATGGGGAGCCTCGAAAGGGCGACTCCCGGCTGCTGCTGCCGGCCGGTCCTTGGTGGTGCCCTGTGCTGCCCCAGCCCAGCCCAGCCAGCTCGCCCGCGGCCCAGCGGCTTGACCGTCCCGCCGGACCGCCGTGACGGGCTGCGGTCGCTGGACGGTGTTCGGGACGGAGACGGCGATGGCGTCGGCGAGCGCGTGGAAGCAGGCGCTGTGTCAGGCCTTCGCGGTCAACCTGACATCACCGCACCGCACACCGCACCGCACACCGCGCACCGCCCGCGTCCGCCGCCGGAAGGCGCGGTGTCAGCCGGCTCCGCCGGTGCGCGCCTCGTTCAGGGACGCGCTCATGATGGCGGTCGCGCGTGTGAACCAGTCCGAGAGCACCGCGATCTCCTGTGGGGAGTAGTCCGCGAAGAGTTCCGCGATGCGGCGGTAGTTGCCTTCGTAGACCTCGAACACGCGCCCCGCCGCTGTGACGTCGGCGACGACATGCACGCGTCTGCGGTCGTTGGGGTCGCTTTGGCGCCGGGCGTATCCCGCGCGTTCGAGCCGATTGATGACACCCGTGATCGCCCCTGTGGTCACGTTCGCCCGCTGCGCCAGATCCCCTGCGGTGAGAGCCTCCTGCAACCCCTCGGCCTCCAGGATGAAACCGAGGCAGGTGAGGTCGGTGACGTTCAGGCCCAGCCGCTGGGCCATGTCGTGCTGAGCCACGATGCCCAGCGCGATGAGGTGATCCATCTGGGCGTGTGCCTGCTCCGAGGTGGCACGGGGACGCGCCTTGCCGTCCAACGCGATTTTCCCTTACTGTCTAAGTAGCTTAGCTCGTGAGATAAATCTTCTCTTGAGTCAGCGTATCTCTGCCTTTCAGGAAGGAAGTCATGAGCGCGCACGGGGATGTGGATCTTGGTCACACCGTGGCCGGCTGGACGGGTACGGCGATCTCGCTTGTCGCCCTGAATGTTCTGGGTGTCGCCGTCGTCGCCGTCTCCCTGCCGCTCGCTGTCTTGGGCACCGGCCTCGGCGCGCTGGCCGGCCTAGTGACCTGGGCGCTGCATCTCGCAGGCTGGGGCAAGCGGACGGGGCCGCGCCCGCCGAGCGAGTGGCCCTGGCGGGTACGGGATCATGCGGCGCGGCGAGGGCACCCTGACTGCCTCGGATGCCGCATGGCTGGGCGACGGCCCGAGGAGGCCGCCTCCGGCGCGGCGGCTCGCCCCGCAGCAATCACCGCGATCCTGCCATGACCATCCCCGACCGCAACCGGCCACCGTCACATCGCCCGTCCATACACATCACACTCCACAGGCGGATCCTCACGCGCCAGCACGGCCCGCCCTGGGCCGCTGACATCGCGCGAGTTACCAAACAACCCTGCCGGGGCAGAACGCTCGTTCAGCACTCGCCTCGCCAGACGACCCGCGTGACGTACGCCCCCGGGAAGTCGGCCACCATCTTGTGGTCGAGACTCGAGGGGTCACTTCACCCACGTCCGTGCCCGGCTGGATCCTCACCCGCGGCGCGGCCTCCGATCACCGCTGCATCGCCCTTGCCGGCCGGGGCACGCCTCCGGCTGCCAGCGGCACGGAGATCCATGTCGACGAGGCGCTGTTGCGGACCACGTTCAACCATCACGTCCTGGCGGTGGGCCTGGCGTACCCGACGTACTACACCAACCTCTTCCTGGACCTGTGCAACGAGTTGACCGCCGCGGTGCACCAGGCGCAGGCGGCGGTGCCCAAGAAGGGCTTGTGGGCGGACGACGACATCCTGGATGGCGCGAGCGTCACGAGCATGCTCTCGCTGCAAAATGACGTGGTGATCCTGCCCAAGCTGTTCCGGCGGCTGGTGGACTACCTGTAC
>NZ_DATCVQ010000382.1:0-4291 GCF_036566765.1 Streptomyces sp. | reverse complement strand
AGTCCCGGGGCGCGGCGCCGGCCAGGCTGCTGCGCGCGGCCGGGGTGCGGCTCGCGGCGGGCGGCGGGGCGCTGAGGGACGTGTCGAACCCGGTCGGGCGCGGCGACCCGCTGGAGCCGGCGTTCCTGCTGGCCTCGCAGGGCGGACTGCGGCCCCAGGACGCGTACGGGGCGGTGAGCTCGGCGGCCCGGGCGGCGATGGGGCTGCCGGCGGTGCGGGTCGAGGCCGGGTTCCCGGCGGAGCTGCTCGCGGTGCGCGGGGACCGGTTGTCGGGCGTGCTGTCGCTCGCGTACAGCAGGATCGTGATCCACCGCGGGCGGGTGGTGGCCCGGACCAGCGCGGTGCGCGAGTACTGCGACTCGGCGGCGGCGCTCGACCTGCCGCGGCAGAGCCGGCCGGACACGGGAAGCCCTCCGGCCGGCGGCGACGTACGGTCGTGAGTATGCGCATTGTCATCGCAGGTGGACACGGTCAGATCGCGCTGCGCCTGGAGCGACTGCTCTCGGCGGGCGGACACGAGGTCGCGGGCGTCATCCGCAAGGCGGAACAGGCGGACGCGCTGCGCGCGGCGGGCGCCGAACCGGTCGTCATGGACCTGGAGTCGGCGTCGGTGGAGATGGCCGCGGCGGCCCTGCAGAACGCCGACGCGGCGGTCTTCGCGGCCGGCGCGGGCCCGGGCAGCGGCTCGGCCCGCAAGGACTCGGTGGACCGGGCGGCGGCGGTCCTGTTCGCGGACGCGGCGGAACGCGCGGGCGTGCGCCGGTACATCGTCGTCTCGTCCATGGGCGCGGACCCCGACCGCAAGGGCAACGAGGTCTTCGACGTCTACCAGCGCGCGAAGGGCGCCGCGGACGCCTACATCCGCTCCCGCCCCAACCTCGACTGGACCATCCTCCGCCCCGGCCTCCTCACCGACGACGCCGGCACCGGCCAGGTCCGCCTGGCCGCCCACACCGGCCGAGGCCCCATCCCCCGCGACGACGTGGCCGCCGTCCTCGCCGAACTCCTGGAAACCCCCGCCACGGCCGGCCTGACCCTCGAACTCGTCTCGGGCTCCGTACCGGTGGGGGTGGCGGTGCGGGACGTGGCGGGGAACTGACGGACCGTACGAGACGGTCGCTGCTCCTGCCCCACCCACGCAGAACGGCCCCTGATCGCGTTTCCGCTGATCAGGGGCCGTTCCACCACGTGGCGGCGCCAGGATTCGAACCTGGGTAGGCAGAGCCGACGGATTTACAGTCCGTTCCCATTGGCCACTCGGGCACACCGCCATGGGAGCTGCCGGTTTTTCCGCTTTTCAGCGGCGCTCTGCGGCAACGACGTAAACGATACCCGATCCTCGGGGGTGGTTCGCCACCGGATTGATCAGCGGATCGGGCGGGGGTGGGTGGCTAGGCTTTGGGGGTAACCACACGTACCCCGCGCACGCGCGAAGGCATTCGACGCAAGGAGCCACACGTCATGGCCGACTCCAGTTTCGACATCGTCTCGAAGGTCGAGCGGCAGGAGGTCGACAACGCCCTCAACCAGGCCGCGAAGGAGATCTCGCAGCGCTACGACTTCAAGGGCACCAACGCCTCGATCTCCTGGTCGGGCGAGAAGATCCTCATGCAGGCGAACGGCGAGGAGCGGGTCAACGCGATCCTCGACATCTTCCAGACCAAGCTGATCAAGCGGGGGATCTCCCTGAAGTCGCTCGACGTCGAGGGCGAGCCGCAGCTGTCCGGCAAGGAGTACAAGCTCTTCGCCTCCATCGAGGAGGGCATCTCCCAGGAGAACGCCAAGAAGGTCTCCAAGGTCATCCGCGACGAGGGCCCCAAGGGCGTCAAGGCGCAGGTGCAGGGCGACGAGCTGCGGGTCAGCTCCAAGAGCCGGGACGACCTGCAGGCCGTACAGGCGCTGCTCAAGGGCAAGGACTTCGACTTCGCCCTGCAGTTCGTGAACTACCGGTAGGCCGACCTGGTCCGCGTCTGAAAACCGCCAGCCGTCTGCCCGACGCGCTCGCACACTGGGGACCGGAGCCCGGTGCGAGGAGAGGATTTCCATGGACGTCTTGTATGCGTACGTCGACGGGGCGCTCGGGCGGATGCTGCTCGTCGGGCGGGGTCTTGACGACGGGCGGACCGCCTTGGCCTCGCTGTCGCTGCCGGAGCAGAAGGGGGCCGTCGCCGTCCGGGACGGGTGGCGGCTCGCGCCGGAGGCGTTCGCGGAGATCGCCGGGCAGCTCGGCGAGTACTTCGCCGGGCGCCGGGAGCGGTTCGACGTGCCGTTCGAGGAGAGCGGTACGGAGTTCCAGCGGCGCGTCTGGAAGGCGCTGGAGGAGATTCCGTTCGGGACCACCGTCACGTACGGCGACATCGCCCGGCAGGTCGGCTCCTCCGGGGCCGCCGTACGGGCCGTGGGCACCGCGATCGGGCGCAATCCGCTGCTCGTGGTGCGGCCCTGCCACCGGGTGATCGGGGCGGACGGGGCCCTGCGCGGGTACGCGGCAGGGCTCGAGCGCAAGGAGCGGCTGCTCGGGCTCGAGGGCGCGCTGGTGGGGTGAGGAGGAGCCCGTGGACACGCTGTTTCCGCGTCAGCGGGCCGTCGTCGCCCCGGGGGCCGTGCACGTCCCCGGGTGGCTCTCTGCCGCCCGGCAGCGGGAGTTGGTGGCCGCCTGCCGGGAGTGGGGGCGCGGGCCCGTGCCGTACCGGCACATCGTGCTGCCGGGCGGCGGCGTGATGTCCGTACAGTCGCTCGGGCTCGGGCGGCGCTGGGTGCCGTACCGGTACGTCGACGACGTCGCCGTCGAACTGCCCTCCTGGCTGGCCGACTTGGGCCGGGCGGCGGTCGCCGAGGCGTACGGCGACGACGGCGGCTACGCGCCCGACACCGCGTTCGTGAACTACTACGACGCGGGCGCCGGCGCGAAGATGGGCCTGCACCAGGACAAGGACGAGCGATCCGGTGCGCCGGTGGTGTCGCTGAGCCTGGGCGACCGGTGCGTGTTCCGGTTCGGGAACACCGAGACGCGGGGAAAGCCGTACACCGACGTGGAGTTGGCCTCCGGCGATCTGTTCGTCTTCGGCGGGGCCTCGCGGTTCGCGTACCACGGGGTGCCCAAGGTGCTGGCCGGGACCGCTCCCCCGGACCTGGGGCTCGCAGGGCGGCTGAACATCACGCTGCGCGAGACGGGGCTGCCCTAACGCTCGCGTGAGTGGCCGAAGAAGATGCGGTACGCGATCAGCAGCACCAGCGAGCCGCCTATCGCGGACAGCCAGGTCGCGCCGTCGTAGAAGTCCGCGCTGATCGGGCGGTCCAGGAAGCGGGCGGAGAGCCAGCCGCCGATGAACGCGCCGACGATCCCGATGACGGTGGTGCCGATGAGGCCGCCCGGGTCCCGGCCGGGCAGCAGGATCTTGGCGACGACGCCGGCGAGCAGGCCCAGGACGATCCAGCTGACGATACTCATGCCGGGAAAGACGCCCGGGCGGCGGTCGCGGTTGCGCCGAGGGCCCGTACCGCGATCCCCGACACCCCCCGTAACCTGCGGCGCATGGCACAGGAACTGCGGCGCACGCTCGGGGTCTTCGACGCGGTCGTGATCGGGCTCGGCTCCATGGTCGGGGCGGGGATCTTCGTGGCGCTCGGGCCGGCGGCCGGGGCGTCGGGCTCCGCGCTGCTCCCCGCGCTGGGCGTCGCCGGGCTCGTCGCGTACTGCAACGCGATGGCGTCGGCCCGGCTCGCGGCGCTGTACCCCGCCTCGGGCGGCACGTACGTGTACGGCCGCGAACGCCTCGGGCCGTTCTGGGGGTACCTGGCGGGCTGGGCGTTCGTCGTCGGCAAGACGGCCTCCTGCGCGGCGATGGCGCTGACGGTCGGGGCGTACGCGTGGCCGGACCAGGCGCACGCGGTCGCGGTCGCCGCGGTGGTCGCACTGACCGCCCTGAACTACACCGGCGTGCAGAAGTCGGCGCTGGTCACACGGGTGATCGTGGCGCTGGTGCTGGCGGTTCTGGCCGCGGTGGCGGCGGTGTCCTTCGGGGCCGGGGACGCCGGGCGACTGGCCGTCGGCGCGGACGCCACGGCCGGCGGGGTGCTCCAGGCGGCCGGGCTGCTCTTCTTCGCCTTCGCCGGGTACGCGCGGATCGCCACGCTCGGCGAGGAGGTGCGGGACCCGGCGCGCACGATCCCGCGCGCGGTTCCGCTGGCGCTCGGCATCGCGCTCGCGGTGTACGCGGCGGTCGCCGCGGCCGTCCTCGCGGTCCTGGGACCGGAGGGCCTGGCGGCCTCGGGCGCGCCGCTCTCGGAC
>NZ_DATCVQ010000381.1:0-3362 GCF_036566765.1 Streptomyces sp. | reverse complement strand
GGCTTTGCATGGTCATGCGTCATGGTGCATACTCTTCCTATGTCTAAGGTCCTTACCTCCCTTCCGGTCGGCGAGCGCGTCGGCATCGCCTTCTCGGGCGGCCTCGACACCTCGGTCGCGGTCGCGTGGATGCGCGACAAGGGCGCCGTCCCGTGCACCTACACCGCCGACATCGGCCAGTACGACGAGCCCGACATCGCTTCGGTGCCCGGCCGTGCCAAGACCTACGGCGCCGAGATCGCGCGCCTGGTCGACTGCCGCGCGGCGCTGGTCGAGGAGGGCCTGGCCGCGCTCACCTGCGGGGCGTTCCACATCCGCTCGGGCGGGCGCGCCTACTTCAACACCACCCCGCTCGGCCGCGCCGTGACCGGCACCCTGCTGGTCCGGGCCATGCTCGAGGACGACGTCCAGATCTGGGGCGACGGCTCGACCTTCAAGGGCAACGACATCGAGCGGTTCTACCGCTACGGCCTGCTGGCCAACCCGCACCTGCGGATCTACAAGCCCTGGCTGGACGCGGACTTCGTGACCGAGCTCGGCGGCCGCAAGGAGATGTCGGAGTGGCTGCTCGCCCACGACCTCCCCTACCGCGACAGCACGGAGAAGGCGTACTCCACCGACGCCAACATCTGGGGCGCCACCCACGAGGCGAAGATCCTGGAGCACCTGGACACCGGCGTGGAGACCGTGGAGCCGATCATGGGCGTCCGGTTCTGGGACCCGTCGGTCGAGATCGAGGCCGAGGACGTCACGATCGGCTTCGACCAGGGCCGCCCGGTCAGCATCAACGGCAAGGAGTTCGCCTCCGCCGTCGACCTGGTGATGGAGGCCAACGCCATCGGCGGCCGCCACGGCATGGGCATGTCCGACCAGATCGAGAACCGGATCATCGAGGCCAAGAGCCGCGGGATCTACGAGGCCCCCGGCATGGCGCTGCTGCACGCGGCGTACGAGCGCCTCGTCAACGCGATCCACAACGAGGACACCCTCGCGCAGTACCACAACGAGGGGCGGCGGCTCGGCCGGCTCATGTACGAGGGCCGCTGGCTCGACCCGCAGGCGCTGATGATCCGCGAGTCGCTGCAGCGCTGGGTCGGCGCGGCCGTGACCGGCGAGGTCACCCTGCGACTGCGGCGCGGCGAGGACTACTCGATCCTCGACACGCAGGGCCCGGCGTTCAGCTACCACCCGGACAAGCTGTCGATGGAGCGCACCGAGGACTCCGCGTTCGGCCCGACCGACCGGATCGGCCAGCTCACCATGCGCAACCTCGACATCGCCGACTCGCGCGCCAAGCTGGAGCAGTACGCCGGTCTCGGCCTGATCGGCGCCGGCGGTCCCGCGGTCGGCGCGATCGGCGCCGCGCAGGCGGCCGCCACCGGGCTGATCGGCGCCATGCCGGAGGGCGGCGCCGAGGCCATCGCCTCCCGTGGCGAGGTCTCCGACGAGGACGAGCTCCTCGACCGCGCCGCGATGGAGTTCGGCACCGACTGATCTCCCACGCCCGACAGAAGGGCCGGTTCGACGCCTCGGCGTCGAACCGGCCCTTCTCGTCGTCCAGTCGACCCGACGCGCGAACCGAGCCCTCAACTCGCCCGCATCCTCCGCCCGTTCATCCGCTGTACAGCTCCAGCAGGGGATGCTGGTCGCCCGCCCGCCGCCGTGCCGACACGGTGGGGCAGCACGCTCACGCACGGTCCATCCACCCCCCTTCGGAGGAGAACCAGCGTGACGACTCCCAGAGTTGCCCGCCTCATCGTGCCCGCCGTCGCCGTGACCCTCGCGGCCGCGGCCCTCGGCATACCGGCCCAGGCCCACGACCGGCACTCCGGCGACGCGCCGCCCGCCGTGACCCCGCGCGCCGAGACCCCCGTGCTGCACGACGACGACGCGGGCGGCAACGCCGACGCCGACGACCCCGCGATCTGGCGCAACGCCGCCGACCCCGGGCGCAGCCTGGTCGTCGCCACGGCCAAGGAGGGCGGGCTGCGGGTCTACGACCTGGACGCGCGCCCCGTGCAGTCGATCACCCCGCCGCCGGCCGAGGGGGAGGACGACGCCCCCGGCCGGTTCAACAACGTGGACCTCGTCCACGGGCTCCGGCTGTCCTCCGGCCGCGCCGACCTCGCCGTCACCAGCGACCGCGGCCACGACCGGCTCCGCTTCTACCGCATCGACCGCGACCGGCCGGGCGGCCCGCTCACCGACGTCACCGACCCCGCCGCGCCGGCCGTGTTCTCCAAGGACCAGGACGAGGTCAACGACCAGCGGACCGCGTACGGCCTCGCCACCTGGACCGACCGCGCGACGGGACGCTCGTACGCCCTGGTCTCCCGCCGCGAGCGCACCAGCATCGCGCTCCTCGAACTGCGCCCGGCCCCGGGCGGCAAGGTCACGTACCGCAAGATCCGCACCGTGGACCTGCCCTCCGCCTTCCGGCTGCCCGACGGCACGTCCTGGTCGCCCTGCGCCGAGCCCGACGAGCTGCCGCAGGTCGAGGGCATGGTCGTCGACCCGGCCGACGGCACGCTCTACGCGGGCCAGGAGGACGTCGGCATCTGGCGGCTGCGCGCCGACCTGACCGGCACGCCGAAGCTGATCGACAAGGTCCGCGAGTACGGCGTCCCCGGCGTCTACGACGAGGAGACCGAGGAGTGCACCCCCGGGGCCGACCCCGGCTTCGGCGGCTCCAAGCTCACCGCCGACGTCGAGGGCCTGACCCTGGTCACCGAGCCCGACGGCGACGGGTACCTCCTCGCCTCCAGCCAGGGCGACGACACCTTCGTCGCGTACGACCGCGAGATCGCGGACCGCAACGAGTACGAGGGCGGCTTCCGGGTCGCCGCGGCCGGTCCGGCGCTGGACGGCTCGGAGGAGTGCGACGGCGCGGCCGCGCTGAACGCGCCGCTGGGTTCCAGGTACCCGCACGGCCTGCTCGTCGTCCAGGACGGCCACGACACACCGGCACAGGGCGAGCGGGAGGCCACCGGGTTCAAGTTCGTGGATCTGGGCGATGTCATGGACAGCGTCAAGGACTGAGTCAAGGACCGGGTACCGGACGGTCCCGCCGCCCCGCCGGGAGCGGTCCGGCGGGACCGGCCGGGCGGGTTGTGCCCCGGGGGGTGGCGGGAAGCTCGGAACTGGTGAACACTCGCGGAACCCCGCACACGTCGCGCGCCTTCCCTAGGCTGGAACCGACCGGTCCAGGACGCGTGACGAGGTGGGTGGGCCGCCTTCGAGCGCGGCGCGGCCGACAGGGCCCGGTCGGAGGCGAGGGATGATGAAACGTCCGGCGAGAGCGCGAGCACGGGGGCGCTGCGGACTGTGACTCAGCGGATCCAGGTTTTCGGCGGGGCGGCGCT
>NZ_DATCVQ010000380.1:0-10672 GCF_036566765.1 Streptomyces sp. | reverse complement strand
CTCTGCGACGACGTCCTGGACATGCTCGGCCCGGGCGACCGGGACGACGACATTGCGCTGCTCGCGGCCCGCTTCGACGGCATCGCGCCGAGCGATGTCGCGTACTGGTTCCTGGAGCCGGAGGACGCGGCCCCCGGCCGGGCCCGCCGCCTGGCCCGCAGGGCACTGGCCCGCTGGGGGCTGGAGGAGCTGAGCGACTCGGTGGAGCTGCTGGTCAGCGAGGTGGTGCCGAACGCCGTGCGGTACGCCACGCGGCCGGTCACGCTGCGGCTGCTGCGCACCGACGTGCTGCGCTGCGAGGTCGGCGACGACTCTCCGCAGCTGCCGCGGCAGCGCCGGGCGCGGGACACCGACGAGGGCGGCCGCGGGCTGTTCCTGGTGAACCGGTTGGCCCGGCGGTGGGGCGCGACGCGGCTTTCGGGCGGCAAGGTCGTGTGGTTCGAGCTGGCGACCCGGGTGTGAGAGCCGGCCCTCCGACCGTACGCGCACAAAGGGCCGCGGCCCGGACCCCCCTGAGGGTCCGGGCCGCGGCCCTTTCGTCAGCCGCGCGTCACTGGAACGCGCCGTCGACCACGCCGTCGCCCGTGTCCGGCGGGGACACCGTCGTCGTCGGCCGCGTGGGCCTGGTCCGGGTCGGCGTCGGGTCCGGGTCCTGGGACGTCTCGGTGGGCGTCGGGTCCGGGCTCTGAGTCAGCGTCGGCGTCGGGTCCGGGCTCTGGGTCTCGGTCGGCGTCGGGTCCGGGCTCTCGGTGGACTCGGTCCGGCTCGGCACCGGGTCGACGACCTCGGTCTCGTCGACCTCCAGGTCGAACCGCTCGTCGGAGCCGCCGCCGAGCGCCTTCGTGGTGTACGCGCCCCAGATCATCGCGGGCGTCCGGCCGCCGTTGGCCCGGCCCTCGTTGATCGTGTCCGTGAGGGTGACCTGGCCGGTGCCGTCGGGCTTCTCGCCGAACAGGCCCACCGCGGTGACCAGTTCGGGGGTGTAGCCGACGAACCAGGCGGAGCGGTTGTTCTCCGAGGTGCCCGTCTTGCCCGCCGCGTCGTAGTCGCCGGCCGCGCGGAAGCCGGAGCCGGACTCGACCACGCCGGTCATCGCCTTGGTGACGGTGTCGGCCGTCTCGCGGCTGATCGCCCGGCCGCCGATCGACTTCACCGGCTCCGCCTTGCGGTCCTTGTGCTCGGCCGACTTCACGATGGTCGGGGTGACCTTCTTGCCGTGGTTGTCGAGCGTCGCGTAGGCCCCGGCCATGTCCCAGGTGGACGCGCCCATGGTGCCGAGCGACATCGCGGGGTGCTCGCCGAAGTCCTTGCCGTCCTTCATGCCGAGGTCGAGCGCGGTCTTCTTCACGTTGCCGACGCCGACGTCCACGATCATCTGGGCGTAGACGGAGTTGATCGACTTGTTGGTGGCCGTCTGGACGGTCACCGGGCCGTGGCTCTTGTTGTCCTCGTTCTCCGGGGCGAACTCCTCGTCGCCGCCCTCGACGGGACGCTTGCTGGTGCCGTCGTAGACCGTGCCCAGGCCGATCTTGCGGCCGTCCTGGGTGTCGGAGTCGTTCTCCAGGGCGGAGGCGAGCACGATCGGCTTGAAGGTCGAGGCGGGCTGGTAGTCGCGGCGGGTCGCGTTCGACATCCAGTGCTCGGTCGCGCCGACGCCGCCGTACAGGGCGACGACCGCGCCGGTCTTCGGGTCGACGGAGGTCGCGCCGGCCTGGACGACCGCCTGGTCCTTGTCCTTCTTGCGGTCGATCTTGTCCTCGAGCTGCTGGTCGACGGCCTTGACCAGTGCCTTCTGCTTCTTCTCGTCGATGTTGAGGGTGATCGTCCAGCCGCCGGCCTTCAGATCCTTCTCGTTGACGCCCTGGCGGATCAGCTCGGCGTTGGCGGCCTCGACGATGTAGCCGGTCTGGCCCTCCATGCCGGGAGGGGCCTTGGGGGCCTTGGGGACGGGGAAAGTCATCCCGGCCCGCGTCGGGGCGTCGAGCCAGCCCTCCTCGACCATGTTGTTCAGCGTGTAGGCCCAGCGCTCCTGCACGAGACGGCGGCCGGTCTCGTTGGCAGAGGTCCAGTCGTACTGACTGGGGGCCTGGAGCACCGAGGCGAGGTACGCGCCCTGGGCGACGGTCAGCTTCGAGGCGTCCACGCCGTAGTACGCCTGGGCTGCGGCCTGGATGCCATAGGCGTTGCGGCCGTAGTAGCTGGTGTTGATGTACCCGGCGAGGATCTCGTTCTTGGTCATGCGCTGGTCGACCTTGAGGGCGATGACCAGTTCCTTGAGCTTGCGGGTGGCGGTCTGGCTCTGGTCCAGATAGAAGTTCTTGACGTACTGCTGGGTGATGGTCGAGCCGCCCTGCTTGCCCTTGCCGGTGAGCGTGTTCAGCGCGGCGCGGGCGGTGCCCTTGATGTCGACGCCGTTGTCCTTGTAGAAGGACTTGTTCTCGGCCGCGACGAAGGTCTGCTGGACCTTCTCCGGGATCTTCTCCAGACCCACGATCTCCCGGTTGATCTTGCCGTCCCGGGCGAGCACCTTGCCGTTGCTGTACTTGTACACATTGCTCTGCATCGTCGCCTCGGCGTTGGCGTTCGCCGGGATCGGGACGATCAAGTAGGCGGCGTACAGGGCGCCCATGGCGAGCAGGCAGCACACGAAGAACGTGCCAAGGAGTTTGCGCCAGGTGAAGAGACGGCGTATGCCGCCGCCGCCCCGCGGCGCCTGTCGCGTGTCAGCTCGGCCCATCGCTTCGTTGCTCCGCTCGTCGTGTGTGTCGTGAGTCAGCTTCGGAATCAGCTGATGAAGCTAACACCGCTGCCTATGACAAAGGGGAACCGATCCGGCCTTTTCCGGACGTGAGAATCAGCACCCACTCCTGTGGGAACCGACGCGCGGGACGGCCGAAGGGTTGCCCTCGAACCCCGGCGGATCACTCGTACGGGCCGCCCACCATGGCTATACATCGGGGGTATACACACCGTGTAGAGTGACGCGCATGTCCATCGGTCACACCCTCCTCGGGCTCCTCGAGTCCGGCCCCCGGCACGGCTACGACCTCAAGCGCGCCTTCGACGAGAGATTCGGCCACGACCGGCCGCTGCACTACGGGCAGGTCTACTCGACCATGTCCCGGCTCCTGAAGAACGGCCTCGTCGAGGTCGACGCGATCGAGTCCGGCGAAGGCCCCGAGCGCAAGCGGTACGCCATCACCGAGGCCGGGATCACCGATGTCGAGCGCTGGCTCGCGCAGCCGGAGAAGCCCGAGCCGTACCTCCAGTCCGTGCTCTACACCAAGGTCGTGCTCGCGCTGCTCACCGGCCGCGGCGCGGCGGAGCTGCTCGACCTCCAGCGGGCCGAGCACCTGCGGCTGATGCGCGAGCTCACCCGGCGCAAGCTCGACGGCGACCTCGCCGACCAGCTGATCTGCGACCACGCTCTGTTCCACCTCGAAGCCGATCTGCGGTGGCTGGAGCTCACCGCCGCCAGGCTCGACCGACTCGCCGAGGAGATCCGCGCATGACACCCGCCCTGCTCACCGCCACCGGCCTCGACAAGGCGTACGGGCCCACCCCCGCGCTCGCGGGCGCGGCGATGTCGATCCGCGCCGGCGAGGTCGTCGCCGTCATGGGCCCCTCCGGCTCCGGCAAGTCCACGCTGCTGCACTGCCTGGCCGGCATCGTGCGCCCCGACGCCGGGACGATCATGTACGACGGCCGGGAGCTGACCGCCCTGTCCGACACCGCGCGCAGCGCGCTGCGCCGTACCGACTTCGGCTTCGTGTTCCAGTTCGGCCAGCTCGTGCCCGAGCTGACCTGCGTCGAGAACGTGGCCCTGCCGCTGCGCCTGAACGGCGAGCGGCGCAGGAAGGCCGAGGCCCGGGCCGCCGAGTGGCTGGCCCGGCTGGAGGTCGAGGACACCGCCGGGAAGCGCCCCGGCGAGATATCCGGCGGCCAGGGCCAGCGGGTCGCGGTCGCCCGGGCCCTCGTCACCGCCCCGCGCGTGATCTTCGCCGACGAGCCGACCGGCGCGCTCGACTCGCTCAACGGCGAGCGGGTCATGCGGCTGCTCACCGAGGCCGCCCGGGACACCGGCGCCGCGGTCGTCCTCGTCACGCACGAGGCACGGGTCGCGGCCTACTCCGACCGCGAGGTCGTCGTGCGCGACGGCTCGGTGCGGGACACGGCGGTCCTCGCGTGAGCCCCCGTACGAGCGTGCGCACCTGGGCCCGCGACCTGGGCCTCGGCGCGCGGTTCGCCGTGACCGGCGGCCGGCGCGGCCGGATGCGCACCGCCCTGACCGCAATCGGCGTCGGACTCGGCGTCGCCCTGCTGCTGCTCGCCTCGGCCGTCCCGCACATGACGTCCCAGCGCGAGGTGCGCGAGGCCCTGCGGTCGCCGGACGTGAGCCGCACGATCGACCGCCCGGGCCCGGACACCTTTCTGTACATCCATCACCAGACCCTCTACCGCGACAAGACGGTCACCGGCCTGGTGCTGCAACCCGAGGGCCCGGACGCCCCACCGGCCCCGGGCACCACGCGCGTGCCCCGGCCGGACGAGATGCTGGTCTCCCCCGCGCTCGGCGAGCTGCTCGACTCCCCCGAGGGCGCGCTGCTGCGCGAGCGGCTGCCGTACAAGGTCGTCGGCACGATCGGCGACGCCGGGCTCATCGGCCCGGCCGAGCTGCGCTACCTCTCCGGCAGCGACACCATCACCATGGAGAACTACGACGGGCGGGGCGAGAGGTACGGCTACTCGGAGCCCGGGGAGCCGCTGAACGCCTTCCTGCTGCTGCTCGTCGTCATCGCCTGCGTGGTGCTGCTGCTTCCGGTACTGGTCTTCATCGCGACCGCCGTCCGCTTCGGCGGCGAGCAGCGCGACCGGCGGCTCGCCGCGCTGCGCCTGGTCGGCGCCGACAACGCCATGGCCCGCCGGATCGCGGCCGGCGAGGCGCTCGCCGGGGCGCTGCTCGGCCTCGTCTCGGGCGTCGGGATCTTCCTGCTGGCCCGGCAGTTCGCGGGCCGGTTCACCGTCTGGGACGTCAACGCCTTCGCGTCCGACGTGGTCCCGGTGCCCTGGCTGGCCGCGCTGACGCTGACGGTGGTGCCCGTCTCGGCCGTCGTGGTGGCCCTGTTCGCGCTGCGCGGGGTCGCGATCGAGCCGCTGGGCGTCGTCCGGGACAACGCGCCGCGGCCCCGCCGGGTCTGGTGGCGGCTGCTGCTCGTGGCCGCCGGGGTCGCGCTCCTCGCGCGCCAGCTGGGCGAGATCTCGATCGCGAACAACGGGATCGACACGGTCGGCATCGCGGCCGGCGCGGCCCTGATGCTCATCGGGCTGACCACGCTGCTGCCCTGGCTGGTGGAGGCCGCCGTCGGGCGGCTGCGCGGCGGGCCGGTGGCCTGGCAACTGGCCACCCGCAGGCTCCAGTTGAGCAGCGGAACGGCCGCCCGGGCGGTCAGCGGCATCGTCGTCGCCGCGACCGGGGCCATCGCGCTCCAGATGCTGTTCCAGGCCATGCAGGACGACTTCATGCAGGTCACCAACATGGACACCGCGCGGGCCCAGATGGAGACCCATCTGGACGCCCGGGACGGCGACGAGGCCCGCGAGATGATCGAGAAGTTCTCGGCGACGAAGGGCGTCACCGGGGTCATCGGCACGATCAACTCCAACGCGTGGCGGCCCGGCCCGCTGAAGAAGGGCGAGGAGTTCACCCCGATCACCTCGATCACCGTCGCCGACTGCCGCTCGCTGCGGGAGCTCGCGAAGCTGCCGTCGTGCACCGACGGCGACGTCTTCGTCTCCCTGGCGCACAGCCGGCAGGGCGGCCCGGACGACGAGTGGGTCACCCGGACGGCGAAGCCCGGCGCGCAGGTCTCCCTGCGCGACCCCGATGTCCACAAGAAGGGCCCCCTTCCGCTGTGGCGGATTCCGGCCACGGCGCGCACGGTCGACGCGCGCCTCGACCCCATGGGCCAGATCGGGTTCGGCATCCTCGCGACCCCGGCCGCGCTCGACGCGACGCGCCTCAACTCACCGGAGGCCGACGCGATGCTGCAGATCGACCCGGCGGATCCGGACGCCGCCGAGCACGTACGGAACACGGCCGCGTCGGTCGACCCGCTCGCGCGGGTGCAGACCCTGCAGAACCTCGAACGGGACGCTCAGTTCAGCAGCGTCCGCACCGGCATCCTGGTCGGCGCGACCGCGACGATGCTGCTGGTGGCGGCCGCCCTGCTGGTCACGACGCTGGAGCAACTGCGCGACCGCAAGCGGCTGCTGTCCGCGCTGGTCGCCTTCGGCACCCGGCGGACGACCCTGTGCTGGTCGGTGCTGTGGCAGACGGCGGTGCCGATCCTGCTCGGCCTGGCGCTCGCCGTCGTCGGCGGTCTCGCCCTGGGCACGGTGCTGCTGCACATGATCGGCAAGCAGGTCGAGGACTGGCTGATCTTCCTGCCGATCACCGGGGTCGGCGTCGCCCTGATCCTGGGCGTCACGCTGCTCAGCCTGCCGCCGCTGTGGCGCCTGATGCGCGCGGACGGTCTCAGGACGGAGTAGCCCCCGGGTCTGCGCCACGGGTGGCCGCCGGGGCCGCGATCCGGACCGGAAGGCGCTTCATCGCCTCGCGGAGCGCGCCCGCCAGTTCCTCGAACTCGGACTGGCGGGCCGCTCCCGTGCGCATCGCGAGGGCGATCCGGCGGGACGGCGCCGGGACCGCGAAGTCCCCGGTGAGCAGGGCCGTGTTGCGGGCCGTCTCGACCTTCACCGCGGTGCGCGGGAGCAGCGTCACGCCGAGCCCTCCAGCGACCAGCTGGACCAGCGTCGAAAGCCCGGCCGCCGTCGTGGTGACCGGCGTCCCCTCCGTACGGCCGGCCTCGCGGCAGATGTCGAGGGCCTGGTCACGCAGGCAGTGGCCCTCGTCGAGCAGCAGCAGATCGAGCTCCTTCAGGGCCTCGCGCGGGATGTCCGCGCGCCCGGCCAGCGGGTGCGCGTCGGGGGCGACCAGGACGAAGTCCTCGTCGAACAGCGGCAGTTCGGTAACCCCGGGCATGCCGAGCGGCACCGCGAGCAGCAGCAGGTCGAGCCGCCCGCCAGCCAGCCCTTCGAGCAGCGACGCGGTCTGCTCCTCGTGGACCTGGAGGTCCAGCTCCGGGTAGCGGGTGTGGACGAGCCGCAGCACGGTCGGCAGCAGGTACGGGGCGACCGTCGGGATCACGCCGAGCCGCAGCACGCCGGTGAACGGGGCCTGCGCCGCCTCCGCCTCCTCCATCAGCTCCCCCACCGCGTCGAGCACCGCGCCGGCCCGCACCGCGAGCCGCTCGCCGGCGGGCGAGAGCAGCACCTTGCGCGTCGTACGCTCGAGGAGCTGGACACCGAGTGCCTCCTCGAGAGCCGAGACCGCGCCCGAGAGCGCGGGCTGGCTCATCCCGATGGCCGCCGCCGCGTCCCGGAAGTGGAGATGCTCCGCGACTGCCGCGAAGGCTCTGAGCTGGGAGAGGCTGGGCTGCTTGACCCGCCGGACTGGAACCACTGATAACCACCTTCGATCAACCCGACCCAGTCTAGCTATTTCACTGATCAATGCACCGCGTGCCATGCTGTGGGCCGTCCAACCCCTCACGGAAGACCCCAAAAGGGCACCTTCCACCTTGCAAGGAGAGCGCGTGCTCACTGTCGGCGACAAGTTCCCCACCTACGACCTGACCGCCTGCGTGTCGCTGGAGAGCGGCAAGGAGTTCGCGCAGATCGACCACAAGTCCTACGAGGGCCAGTGGCGCGTGGTGTTCTTCTGGCCGAAGGACTTCACCTTCGTCTGCCCCACCGAGATCGCCGCCTTCGGCAAGCTGAACGAGGAGTTCGCGGACCGCGACGCCCAGATCCTCGGCGTCTCCGGCGACTCCGAGTTCGTCCACCACGCCTGGCGCAAGGACCACGCCGACCTGCGTGACCTGCCCTTCCCGATGCTCGCCGACTCCAAGCACGAGCTCATGCGCGACTGCGGCGTCCAGGGCGAGGACGGCTTCGCCCAGCGCGCCGTCTTCATCGTGGACCCGAACAACGAGATCCAGTTCACCATGGTGACCGCCGGCTCCGTCGGCCGTAACCCCAAGGAGGTCCTGCGGGTCCTCGACGCCCTGCAGACCGACGAGCTCTGCCCGTGCAACTGGAACAAGGGCGAGGACACCCTCGACGCCGGCCAGCTCCTGGCCGGTGAGTGAGCATGGCCCTCGATGAGCTGAAGTCCGCCGTACCGGACTACGCCAAGGACCTGAAGCTGAACCTCGGTTCGGTCATCGGCAACAGCGACCTGCCTGCGCAGCAGCTCTGGGGCACGGTCCTGGCCTGCGCGATCGCCTCGCGCTCGCCGAAGGTCCTCGCGGAGCTGGAGCCGGAGGCCAAGGCCAACCTCACGCCCGAGGCGTACCAGGCCGCCAAGTCCGCCGCCGCGATCATGGCGATGAACAACGTCTTCTACCGGACCCGGCACCTGCTGTCGGACCCGGAGTACGGGACGCTGCGCGCCGGTCTGCGGATGAACGTCATCGGCAACCCGGGCGTCGAGAAGATCGACTTCGAGCTCTGGTCGCTGGCCGTCTCCGCGATCAACGGCTGCGGCCAGTGCCTGGACTCGCACGAGCAGGTGCTCCGCAAGGCCGGAGCGGACCGCGAGACGATCCAGGAGGCCTTCAAGATCGCCTCGGTGATCCAGGCGGTCGGCACGGTCCTCGACGCGGAAGCGGTCATCGCCCAGTAGCAGGGTCGTACGCGAAGGGCCCCGGGGTTCGCCCCGGGGCCCTGTCGTCATTTCTTGAGCGCGGCCATCAGGGCCCGCATGTCCTGGGTCAGCGGGACCTCGATCCCGGAGAGGTCGATCGGCTTCGTCTGCTCGATGGTCTTGCCCGTGGTCTCGTTCCAGCTGAACTGGGAGTAGAGCGTGATGTCGAGCTCGGCCTGACCGTCCAGGACGGAGAGCGTCGCCCCTTGGTCGCCCTCCCGCCGGAAGTACGCCTCCTCGCCGAGTCCGTCCACCGGCTCGGCCTCCTCCAGGAGCTGCGTCCGGGCGGCGAACTCGGGCCCCGGGTCGACCACCTTGTGCAGCGTGTACGTGACCGACACGCTGTACCCGCTCTCCGGGGGCCCGTACGACAGCGCGCAGCTCGCCTGGTCCACGGCACGGTGCTTCACGGGTTCCTGCGCACCGTCCTGGGACCGCGTCCCGAGGACGACGCCGAGCGCCTTCAGCTCGGCTTTCCGGCACAGTTCGCCGGCATGCCCGTACCCGCCCAGGTCCGGACCCCGGTCCTGGTACCGCTCATACGCGTAGAGCCCGCCGCCCCACACCGCCGAGGCGACCACCACGCCGCCGAGCGCCCACAGCCATGGGCGGGGCTGCCGCGGTGCGCGCGGCTCCTCGGGCGGGCGCAGCGGCTCCGCGACGGGGAAGTCCTCCCCGCCCACCAGCTCCGGCTCGGATATCACGCGCCGCTCCCGTCGCCGGTCCGGGCGACCGAGCCCGGGGCGGCGATCGGGGCGACCTCGTACGCGGTCGCGCCGCGCGGCTCCGGCGAGGCGCGCAGGGCCTGTTCGTGGCTGTACGCGCGCAGGTAGCCGACCACCGTGTTGGTGACCGCGACCAGCGGCACCGCGACCACCGCGCCGCCGATGCCGGCGGTCAGGCCGCCGGCCGCGACCGCGAGAACCACCGCCAGCGGGTGGACCCGGACCGCGCGGCCGAGGATGAACGGCTGCAGCACATGGCCCTCGATCTGCTGCACCGCCAGGACCACCACCAGGACCATCAGCGCGGTGAACACGCCGTTGGTGACCAGCGCGACGACGACGGCCAGCGCCCCGGAGACCACCGCGCCGACGAGCGGGATGAACGCGAAGAGGAAGATGAAGACGGCGAGCGGCACCGCCATCGGCACGCCGAGGAAGTAGATGCCGACGCCGATGAAGATCGCGTCGATGAGCGCCACCAGGACCGTGCCGCGCACGTACGCGGTGAGGGTCCGCCAGGCCCGCGGACCCGCGCCCGCGACGCCGGGCCGGGCCTGGGCGGGCACCAGCTTCAGCGTCCACTGCCACACCCTCTTGCCGTCGTACAGCAGGAAGAGCGTGGAGAACATCGCGAGCAGTATCCCGGTCAGCGCCTCGACGACCACGGTGACGCCCTGGAGTCCGGCGGAGGTGATCTGCTCGGTGTTGGCGCCGATGGTGTCGCTCAGGTTCTTGGCGATGTCGTTGATCTGCTGCTCGGTCACATGGAAGGGGCTGTCGAGGAGCCAGCGCTTGAGCTCCTCGATGCCGTCCCTGACCCGGTCGGACAGGTTGTCGATGTTGTCCATGACCTGCCAGACCACGAACCAGCCGACGAGCCCCATGAGGACGAAGCCGGCCACGGCGGTGACGGCGGTCGCCAACCCGTGCGGCAGCCCCACGCGGCGCAGCCGGGTCACGGTGGGCTGGAGCAGGGCGGTGATGAGCAGCGCCGCGACGAAGGCCAGCACCACGAGCTGGATGGCGCTGATCACCTTCATCAGCACCCACAGGGTGCCCGCGAGGACGAGCAGTCGCCAGCCTGCCTCGCCGGCGACCCGCATCCCCCACGGGATGGCGGCGACCGGGTCGGGCCGTGCGGCGACCGCCGGCGCATAGGCCGGCGGCGGGGGCACCGAAG
>NZ_DATCVQ010000379.1:0-5087 GCF_036566765.1 Streptomyces sp. | reverse complement strand
GCAGCCGCGCCGCCTCGGTCGCGGCCGTGACGAGCAGCTCCGCCTCCGCCTCGCCGAGCTCCAGGATCTGCCGCGCCCGCTCGCCCAGCGTCGCGTACCGCTGCGGCGTGAGGCCCGCCGCGGCCTCGCGCAGCCGCGCCGCCTCCGCCTCCCGCTCCTTGGCGAGCACGGTCAAACGGCGAGCGCGCTCCCGGGCGGCGTCGCGTTCGTCGGAGAGCCCGGAGAGGAAGCGGTCCACCTGGTCCGGTCGGTAGCCGCGCACTGCTCGTACGACGGCGAAGTCATGCGGCCTCTTCATCCGCGGAACTCCTCTCCCGTATCGACTCCCGTATCGGCTCCCATATCGGCGCAATCCTGACGGATCGAAAGGAACCGTTCACAAAGCGACACTCCCCGTGAACGTCCCGGTCAAAAACCCGAAGGGCCCGGTCCGTACCCGGACCGGGCCCTTCACGTACTCCGTCGAGCGGACTCTCGGAGCCGACGGTCGAGCGGACTCAGAGGAGTCCGTCCCACATCTGCTCGAGGAGCACCGACCACCAGTTCTCCGGCGACGCCAGCGCCGCCGGGTCCAGCATCGCCAGCTGCGCCTGGAAGTCGACGGTCCAGCGGCCCGCCTGGTCCGGCGTCAGGCCGAACCGCAGCCGCCACATCCGGCCGAGCAGCGCCATGCACCGGGTGAACTCCGGCAGCCCGCTGTTCACGAACTGCGGCGGCAGGCACCGGCCGTCCGGCCCCGGCTCCACCGGCACGGCCACGATGTGCGCCGTCCCGTACTGGACGCAGATCGCCCGCCCGAAGTCCGAGCCGATCACCAGGTACGAGCCCGCGTCCGAGGGCGGCTGGATCTGCCGCTGCGCCGCCAGCTCCGCCAGCGTCGGGACGACCGGCTGCGCGGGCTGCGCCCAGAAGAACGGACCGAAGTCCGCCGGCAGACCCGCCCACACCAGCGTCACCGCGACGGCCTCGGGCACGCCCTGCCGGGACACCGCCCGCTGGTCGAACCGGCAGATCGCCGGGCCGAACGCGCCCGCCAGCTCCTGCGCCACGCCCTCCGGCGGGATCGGCGGCGCGGGCTGCACCTGCGGCAGCGGCGCGCGCACCGGAGCGGGGCGCGCCGGACCGTCCGCGACCTGGTGCAACTCGCCCTGATGGGTGAGGAGTTGCTGCATGCCCTGCTGCCGGCCGGCGTGATCCCGGCCGTACGGGGCGATGTTGGTGATCCGCGCCTGGGGCCAGGTCTCCCGGATCATCCGGGCGCAGTAACCGCCGGGCAGCTCGCAGGACGCCAGCTCGGTGTGCAGTTCGAGCACCTGCTGCGGCGGGACGTTCATCGCGCGCAGCTCGTGCAGGATCTGCCACTCCGGGTGCGGGGTGCCCGGGGCCGAACGCCGGATGATCTGCGCCTCCGAGCCGTCCGGCGCGCGGTAGCGCAGCACGGCCTGGTAGCCGGGGCCGACGGTCGGCTGACCGCTCGGCTGCGGCGGGAACGGCGCCGGGCCGCCGGGCCCGGGCATGCCGGGGGCTCCGGGCATGCCGGGAGGCGCGGGCGGCGGAGGGGTCCCCGGACCGCCCTGGCTCGGGCTCGCCAGCATCGTCGCCGCGTGATGCACCGGCTGCGGCGGAGTCGCCCCACCCGGAGCACCCGGCGGAGCGGGCGGCGGAGGCGTACCCGGCGCTCCCGGAGGACCGGGCGGCGGAGGGGTCCCCGGACCGCCCTGGCTCGGGCTGGCCAGCATCGTCGCCGCGTGATGCACGGGCTGCGGCGGAGTCGCACCGGCGGGAACACCCGGCGGAGCGGGCGGCGGAGGCATACCCGGCGCGCCCGGCGCACCCGGAGGACCGGGCGGCGGAGGAGGAGTCGCCCCGCCCTGGCCGCCGAGGCTCGGGTTCTGACCGGGGTGCGCCAGCATCGTCGCGGCGTGGTGCACCGGCTGCGGCGGGGTCGGCGGCGAGGGCGGACCGGGCGGCATCGGGCCGCCGGGACCCAGCTGCGACACCAGCTGCGTCGGTACGTACGCGTCGCCGCCAGGAGCGCCAGGAGCGCCAGGAGCCCCCGGAGCCCCCGGGACGCCCGGAGCGCCCGGCGGAGGCGGCGGGGTCGCCCCGCCGCCCTGCTGGGCGCGCGGCGGCAGCCCGGCCTTGCTCGTCGCGGCGTCCGCGATGTCACCCGGACCCCCCGGAGCCACAGGCGGTACGGGGGGCTGGGCAGACGGGGGCCCCTGCTGCTGCAGCGCCGGCGTGGCGATCGCCGTCCTCGGCAGCTGGCTGCCGCCCGACATCAGGGCCGTCGGCGCGTCCGCGCCGATCGCCGGCGGCGGCGTGTCCTCGTCGTCCGCGCCCGACAGCGGCGGCGCGAACACCGTCGCCGGAAGCGGTACGGACACGTCGTCCCCGCCGCCCGAACTCACGTCCGCCCACGCGCCACTGCCCGAGGCCGAAGCCGGAGCGGGCGGCGCGAAAGCGGGAGCAGGAGCAGGCACCGGCGCAGGCGGAGGCGTCGGCGACGCGGAACCCACAGGCGTCGACGCACCCGCGGAAGCAGACGCCGAAGCAGAACCCCCGTCCCCCCGCCGCCCGTCCGGAATCCCCATGCGGTCCGCGGCGTCCTGCAGCCACTCCGGCGGAGTCAGCAGGAAGGACGTCTGATTCAGATCGATCCGCTCCGGCGGGGCAGGCGGCGTCTCCTCGGGCGCCCCGTCCGGACCGCCGTACTCCTCCTCGTACCGGCGGATCACCTCGCCCACCGGCAGTCCCGGCCACAGCGTCGCCTCGCCGCTGTCGCGGGCGATCACCAGCCGCTGCCGGCCGCCGTCGGACGTCGGACCGTCCTCGCGGTCCTCCGCCCACACCACGAAGCCGAGGTCGAACTCCCGCACCCGCACCTCACGGTGCTGATACGCGGGCACGTCGCCGTTGACCCACTCCTCGGCGCGCTCCTGCGCCTGCGCGAACGTCACCATCGAGAGCTCACTCCCCCACCGCGACGGCCTGCGCGAAGCCGCCGTCGACCATCAGGTTCGCCACCGTGTCCAGCTCCGGCGGATTGCCCGCAAGACGCTGCAGGAAATCGTCGAAGTCCGACCCGCACGGCAGCAGCAGGCGCTCCGCCCGCTCCTGCACGCTCAGACCGTCCCGGTCCCGGGCGTCGTCGTAGGCGCAGAACCACACCGAACCGACGCCCTCACCACGCACCTTGACCGCGAGGATGCCGCCCTGCACGAACCCGACGCCCAGATAGTCCTTCGTCAGATGGTCCCGCAGACACTTGTTCACGTACACCAGGTCGTTGACCGCCGCCTCTTCACGCACCGTGAAGAACGGCTGGTCCACCAGGAGACCCAGCTCCGCGTCGAGCGCCGCGCCCACCGGCGCGCAGCCGCCGGCAGCCTTAAGGAAGGAGCGGTACGCGCCCGGCAGGCGGTACCCCAGATCCTCCTCCACGCCCTGCAACTGCTGCTCCGACACCGACACCCGCGCCTTCGGCAGTCCGAAGTGCGCCGGCCGGGTCTCCTGCAGCGGACGCGTCCCGCGCTTGGCGTGGTCCACCGCCGCCGTCGTCACACCGCCGTGGTGCCGCAGCAGCGCCTTCACCTCGACCGGGACCAGCTCCATGCGCCGGGTGCCGGCCACGTGGTGCCAGGTCCAGCCGTGCGGGGTGGCCACCGCCGGGATCGTGTCCCACAGCTCGTGCCCCGACGCGGCCAGCGCCGCGTTCGCGGACACGTAGTCCGTCAGCCGCAGCTCGTCCACGCCGAAGCCCTGCGGCGGCTCCGCGATCTCCGCTGCCGCGCGGGCGTACGGCGAGAAGTCCGGGTATCCGTGCGCGTCCACCCGCACCCCTCGGGGATGACGGGAAGCCCGGACCGGGTCCGGGAAATGCACGACCTGCCCGGCGTAGGCCGCGTTCGGTGGCGCGGCATCCTGCCCGAGCCGACCTGTCGTCATGGCGGTTGCCCCCTGCGCTGGCTGCTGGCTGATTCCGCACAGCCTATGCGGTGCCACAACAGGGCCGCCCCGGCCGATCCGCCGCCGGCCCCGGCCGTGACCAACTGTCACGGGCGTATGACGCAACGGCGATGGTTCCGACACACCGAAGGCCCCGTTTCACCACCCAGCTTCCACAGCGGGCACCCCATTTGGCAGGCTGTTCACGCAACTCGGGGGATTGCAGGAGGGGAAGACGAGCCACCATGTACACAGCACGACCACCGGCACCACTGCCCACGCAGGGTGACCCACGCCTCAGCTGGAGCAGCACCGAGCCGAGCCGTGCCCCCTTACTGCGACACCGCCGCGACGGCATCCTGCCGACCGTCGGCGCCGCGCTCTCCGTCCGCGGCGAGACCCTCACCTGCACCGCCGGCCGCGGCGACCAGGCGCCCGTTCTGCACCCTCTCGTCCAGGACTTCCTCGACACGCTCACCAGCGGCCAGCGCGAACGCTTCACCGGCCGCTGCCCCGAGGCGATCCTGCTCTCCCGGCACCTCACCGCCGCCGAGACCGGCCGCTCCAAGCGCGCCCAGCGGAAGCCGCTCACCGCCGGCGAGGCCCGGCGCTCCCTCAAGCACGCCAAACTCACCGCCCGCCGCATCCGGGAGGACGGCGACCCGCTGCACGGCAGTTACGCGGCGCCCTGCCGCTCCTGCACGGCGATGCTCGCCCACTTCGGCGTGCGCCCCGTCGACCCCGCCGCCCAGAAGGGCTGACTTGCACCACATGCCCGACCTCCACACCACCCGCTTCCCCGTCGCCGTCGACGCGGCCCTCCGCGAGGCGGGCTGGCAGCCCGGCCGATGGGACATCAAGCAGGCCGAACACTGGGCCGACGCCCTGCGCGCCCATGTCTCCCCGGCCGGTCACCGGCACGCGGTCTTCCCGGCCGCGGTCGAGGCGTGGGCCGAGTTCGGCGGACTGCGGGTGACCGGTCCCGGCGGCGGGCGCCAGATCGCGCCCGCCGCGGTACTGCTCGACCCGCTGGCCGGGCTCCACATGGCCCGCACCCTCGGCGACCTCGGCCGCGCCCTGGACACGGAGATCGCCCCGCTCGGCGAGGAGGGCGACCACCGGGCCGTCCTGGCGATCGA
>NZ_DATCVQ010000378.1:0-14434 GCF_036566765.1 Streptomyces sp. | reverse complement strand
CCACGACTGCGCCGCCGCGCGCACCGAGGCGTACGTCGACACCACCCTCGAGCCGGGCATGTGCCTGACCGTCGAGCCCGGACTGTACTTCCAGGCCGACGACCTGACGGTGCCGCAGGAGTACCGGGGCATCGGCGTCCGGATCGAGGACGACATCCTCGTGACGGACGACGGCAACCGGAACCTGTCCGCCGCGCTGCCGCGCCGCTCGGACGAGGTCGAGGCGTGGATGGCCGCCCTGAAGGGCTGACGCACCCCGCGCTGTGTCGAGGGCCCCTGCCGACTTCGGTCGGCGGGGGCCTTTCGCGTCAGGTCAGCGCGAGGGGGGCGTCCGCACGCCATTTGACGATCTTGTCGAAGCTGACCACCGCGCCGCCCCGGACCGATTTGTTGCCGAACTGGACGTGGTCCGCGAGTTCTTCGATCAGGCGCAGGCCGCGACCGTGCTCGGCGTCGACGTCGACCTCGGCCGGCGCGACCGGGCGCTCGGGCGCGACGCGAGGAAAGCCCGGACCCGAGTCGGCCACCTCGATACGACAGGTCTCGCCGTCGAGGTACGCCGTCACCCGGTACGCCTCCGAGGCCTCGGCCGCCCCGTCCCCGCCGTGCTCGACCGCGTTGGCACAGGCCTCGGTCAGGGCCACCGACAGCTCGTACGAGACGTCGGGATCGACGCCCGCCGTCTCCATCGTGCCGACCAGAAGACGCCGGGCGAGCGGCACGCTCGCAGCCTCGCGCCGCAGATGGAGAGACCACCAGATGCTCATGCTCCAGCCTCCTGGCTGCGGCTCGACCGGCTGCGGCTCGACATACCCCTACGTATTGCCCCTCAGCAACCCTCGTAAGCCCCCGGCGGACGTGAGACAGCTCATTCGGCGGATACACACGCCCCCATGCGCGGTGTATGTCGGGCCCATGCGCGGTCTATGTCGGACCCGGGGCCGCAAAGCGTGATCTTCCGGACCTGCCGTGAGAACCGGGGGAGGGGGGTGGAATGATGAGCCCCGCCATGTCTGCCTCCACGCCGGCCGCACACGCCGGAGCCGCGCCGCGGTTCCTGAGGGCCGCGGTGTTCACCGCGGTCTGCGTCGTGCTGTCCGCGCTGGGGCACGCGCTCGCGGCCTGCGCGGGCATCGCCCTGTGGACCTTCGCCGTCGGACTCGTCGGCGTCTTCGTGCTCATCCTGCCGTTCGCCGGCCGGGAGCGCTCGCTGCCCGCCGTCGCGGGCGCACTCGCCGTCGGACAGCTCGCCCTGCACGCCCTGTTCGGGCTCGGCCAGATCATGCAGCAACGGCTCACCGTCGGCCCGGAGGCCGACGCGGCCCTGATCCGCATGGCCGCCCGGCTCGTCTGCGGCGCGGGGGCCGCCGCCGCTCTCACCCCTGCCGACGCGGCCCGCATCGTCACCGCCGCCGGTCTCGACCCGGCGCGCGTGACGGCGGGCGCAGCGGCGGGGCACGTGCATCACGGCGTCGTGGCCGGGAGCACTGCGAGCGGCGTGGACGGCGTCGCGGGCGTCGCCGGTGCGCTCTCGGGCGCCGAACTCGTCCCCGGCCTGCCGATGCTTCTCGGCCATCTGCTGGCCGCACTGGCCACCGGCTGGCTGCTGCGCCGCGGGGACCTCGCGCTCGGCCGGCTCATGGAACTCTCCGCCGACGGGGCGACCGGGCTCGCCGAGGCCGCGTTCGTCCGCGCCCTGCGCGCCGCGCTCACGCTCGTACGGTCCCTCCTCGCCGGCCTGCCCGGGCTGCCCACGGCCGGTCCACGGCACCCCGCGCGCACCGCCGACGACGCCTCGCCGCCGTCGGCGGCCGAGGCGCTCCAGCACACGGTGATCAGGCGCGGCCCGCCGGCCGGCTCCTGCGTTCTCGCAGCCTGACGCGGTCCACTCGACGGGAGGGGGCCGCGGCGTCCGCGCGCGAAGCACTGTCCGCGCGCCGGACGCTCACCCACTGCCGAACCCTGGAGTGTCTCTGCCATGACTGCCATGAAGCTTTCCTCGCGCGTCTCCGTGAACGTCGCCCGCGCCGCCGTCGCCGGCGGACTCGCCCTCTCCTCCGCCGTGCTGCTGTCCGGCACCGCCTTCGCGCACGTGAGCGTGCAGCCGCAGGGCGAGGCCGCCAAGGGCGGGTACGCGACCGTCAACGTCAAGGTCCCGAACGAGCGCGACGCCGCCTCCACGGTCAAGGTCGAGGTGAACTTCCCCGCCGACCACCCGCTCGCGTCCGTCATGCCGCAGCCGGTGCCGGGCTGGACGCCGGTCGTCACCAAGGCCAAGCTCGCCAAGCCCCTTGAGCTGCACGGCAAGAAGATCACCGAGGCGGTCACCAAGGTCACCTGGACCGCCGCCGGCTCGAAGATCGGCCCCGGCCAGTTCCAGCAGTTCCCGCTCTCCCTCGGCCGGCTGCCGGAGGACACCGACACGCTCGTCCTCAAGGCCATCCAGACGTACGACAACAACGAGGTCGTGCGCTGGATCGAGGAGCCCAAGGAGGGCGCGGCCGAGCCGCAGAACCCCGCGCCGGTGCTGAAGCTGTCCGCCGCCACCGAGGACCACCACGGCGGGGCCACCGCCACCAAGACCGACGGCAAGACCGCCGGGCACGAGGGCTCCCAGGGCAAGGCCGGCGCCTCCGCCCACGCCGAGGCCGCCACCACCGACAACACCGCCCGCGTCCTCGGCGTCGTCGGCATCCTCGTCGGCGTCGCCGGAGTCGCGTTCGGCCTGCTGGCCCGCCGCCGGCCGACCGCCTGACAACCGGTCCTCTCGCCTCGCCGAGCCATCCGAAAGAGAACCCGTACATGAATCAGCACCACCCCGGCGCTGCCGCGCGCCCGCGGCGCGGCCGCGCCGCCCTGATCGCGGCCGCCCTCACCGCCGCGGCCGCACTCACCCTCACCGCCTGCGGCGGCGGGGACGACCAGCAGGCCGGCGGCTCCGTCGCCGAGGTCTCCGGCACCACCGACAGCGGCAAGGCCGCGACCGTCCTCGACCGGCCGTTCGCCAAGCCCGACCTCGTCCTCACCGACACCAAGGGCAAGCCGTACGACCTCAAGGCCATGACCAAGGGCAAGCCGACGCTCATCTACTTCGGCTATACGCACTGCCCGGACGTCTGCCCCCTGACGATGAGCAACATCGGCATCGCCAAGAAGAAGCTCCCCCAGGCCGACCAGGACAAGCTGCAGGTCGTCTTCGTCACCACCGACCCCGAGCGGGACACCTCCGCCGAGCTCGCCAAGTGGCTGCCCGCGGCCGGCGACGCCTCCTTCACCGGACTCACCGGCGACTTCGCGAAGATCCAGGCCGGCGCCCGCCAGCTCGGCATCGGCATCGACCCGCCGAAGAAGGAGAAGGACGGAAAGGTCGTCTCCATGCACGGAGCGCAGGTCATCGCCTTCTCGCCCAAGACCGACCAGGGCTACGTCCTGTACGGCGAGGACACCACGGCGGACCAGTACGCCAAGGACCTGCCGAAGCTCATCCAGGGGGAGAACCCGTGACCCGCCGCACCACCGCCCTGTCCGCCGCCATAGCCCTCGCGGGCGCTCTGGCCCTGACCGGCTGCTCCTCCTCCGGCGACGACCCGAAGCTCGAAGTCAGCGGCGCGTTCATGCCTCAGCCCGTCACGGACATGGCCGGCGGCTTCCTCACCATCAAGAACGCCGGCGACGCGGCCGACAAGCTCACCTCCGTCACCAGCCCGCTCTCCGACGACGTCACGATCCACGAGACCAAGAACCAGAAGATGCAGGAGGTGAAGTCCTTCGACATCCCTGCGAACGGCGAGCTGAACCTCGAACGGGGCGGCAACCACATCATGTTCATGAGTCTCAAGCAGCAGCCCAAGCAGGGCGACAAGGTGAGCATCCAGCTCCACTTCGAGAAGTCCGACCCCATCACGGTCGAACTGCCCGTCGAAGCGCCCAACCACAACCCGCAGAAGCACTGAGCAGAAGCACTGAGCTGACTGAGGGACACACACCATGACGACCACCGCCCCGCGCCTCGGAACCGCCCTCGCCCGGCTGCTCCTCGTCGCCGCCACGCTCCTGGGCGCCCTGCTCGCCGGCGCCGCGCCCGCCTCCGCGCACGCGGCGCTGACCGGCAGCGACCCCAAGGACGGGGCGGTGGTCGCCGCCGCCCCCAAGGAGGTCAACCTGACCTTCTCCGAACAGGTCGCCATGAGCGGCGACTCCATCCGGGTCCTCGACCCGTCCGGCAAGCGCATCGACACCGGCGAGATCCGCGACCTGTGCAGCGGCTCCCTCGTCCGGTACGGCGTCGGCCTGCGCGCCGGCCTGCCCGACGGCACGTACACCGTGGCCTGGCAGACCGTCTCCGCCGACAGCCACCCCATCTCCGGCGCCTTCACCTTCTCCATCGGCGCTCCCTCCACGACCCAAGTCGCCCTCCCCGACCGCGAGGCGGGCGGCGGCCCCGTCGGCGTCCTGTACGGCATCGCCCGCTACCTCGCGTACGCCGGCTTCGTCGTCCTCGTCGGCGGCGCGGCCTTCGTGCTCGCCTGCTGGCCGCGCGGCGCGGCCGTCCGGCCCGTGCAGCGCCTCGTCGTCCAGGGCTGGCTCACGCTCACCGCCGCCACCCTGGCGATGCTCCTGCTGCGCAACCCCTACACCGGCTCCGGCGAACTCGCCGACGCCTTCGACCTCGGCGGGCTCAAGGCCGTCCTGGAGACGAAGACCGGCGCCGCCCTCATCTCCCGGCTGATGCTGCTCGGCGCCGCCGCGCTCTTCGTCGCCGTGCTGTTCGGCGCGTACACCAAGCGCACCGACGAGAAGGAGCGGAAGGACCTCACCTTCGGACTCGCCCTCGGCGGCACCGTGGTGTCCGCCGGCATCGCGGGCACCTGGGCCCTCGCCGAACACGCCTCCACCGGACTCCAGCCGGGCATCGCCATGCCCGTCGACATCCTGCACCTGCTCGCCGTCGCCGCCTGGCTCGGCGGTCTCACCACCCTTCTCGTCGCTCTGTACCGCTCCCCCGACATCGGGCCGACCGCCGTCCGCCGGTTCTCCCGCGTCGCCTTCGGCTCCGTCCTCGCCCTCGCCGCCACCGGGCTCTACCAGTCCTGGCGACAGGTCGGCTCCTGGTCCGCCCTGACCGGTACCGCGTACGGCAGGCTGCTGCTGCTCAAGATCGGCCTGGTGGCCGTGCTCGTCGCCATCGCCTGGATCTCCCGCAAGTGGACCGCCAAGCTGACCGAGCGGGCACCCCACACGGCGGACACCGAGGCCGAGGCCGAAGAGGGCGACGCCGAGGCCGAAGAGGTCGAGGCCGAAGAGGTCGAGGCCGAAGAGGTCGAGGTCGAAGAGGTCGAGGTCGAAGAGGTCGAGGTCGAGGTCGAAGAGGACGCCGACGCGGCCGAGCCCGTCACCGTGCCCGCCGACCCCCGGCGCGCCGCCCAGCTCGCCCGGCAGCGCGCCGCCGTCGCCACCGCCCGCAAGAAGCGGCTCCGGGACGCCGACCCCGAGCGGACCGGGCTGCGCCGCTCCGTCCTCACCGAGGCCGCCGTCGCCGTCGTCCTCCTCGCCGTCACCACCGTCCTCACCTCCACCGAGCCCGGCCGGACCGAGGAGGAGGCCGCCCGCACGCAGTCCGCGTCCGGGTCCCCCGCCGTGCCCGACCGGCCCGTCGACATCCGGCTGCCCTTCGACACCAACGGCGTCGACGGCAAGGGCACCGTCCGGCTCAGCCTCGACCCCGGCCTCTCCGGCGCCAACTCCCTCCATGTCTTCGTCGACCGCCCCAACGGCCGTCCCCTCGACGTCCCCGAGATCAAGGTCGCCTTCACCCTGACGGACAAGCAGATCGGCCCGCTGCCCGTCACCCCCGACCGGATCCAGACCGGTCATTGGAGCGCGAACGGCGTCCAGATCCCGATGCCCGGCGAGTGGCTGATCCAAGTGACGATCCGCACCTCCGACATCGACCAGACCACCATCGACAAGACCGTGAAGATCGGCTGACCCGTGACCGCAGAACCCGGCCCCACCCCCGACGCCCCGCTCGAGATCTCCCGCCGCCGCCTCCTCGGCACCGTCGGCGCCGCCGGCGCGTCCGGCCTCGCCCTCGGCGCGGCCGGCGGCATCGGGGTGTACGCGGCCGTCTCCGGCCCGGACTCCGGCTCCTCACCCGCGCTGACCACCGTCGGCTCGACCGAGGCGATGTTTCACGGGAAACATCAGGCAGGCATCACCACTCCTCTCCAGTCCCGCGGCCACCTGATCGCCTTCGACCTCGCCCCCGGCGCGGGCCGCAAGGAGGCCGCCGCCCTGCTGCGCCGCTGGTCGGCGACCGCCGCGGACCTGATGGCGGGCCGCGCCCCCGCCTCCGACACCGGCATCGCCCGCGACGCCGGACCCTCCTCCCTGACCGTCACCTTCGGCTTCGGCCGCACCTTCTTCGACCGCACGGGCCTCACCGCCCGCCGGCCCGCCGAACTCGACCCGCTGCCCCCCTTCTCCTCCGACGCCCTCGACCCCAAGCGCTCCGAGGGCGACCTGTGGGTCCAGATCGGCGCGGACGACGCCCTCGTCGCCTTCCACGCCCTGCGCGCAATCCAGAAGGACGCCGGCACCGCGGCCACGGTCCGCTGGCAGATGAACGGCTTCAACCGCTCCCCCGGCGCCACCGCCCGGCCCATGACCGCCCGCAACCTGATGGGCCAGGTGGACGGCACCAACAACCCCAAGCCGGCCGACCCCGACTTCGATCAGCGGATCTTCGTCCCCTCCGGCGGGCCGCAGCCCTGGATGGCCGGCGGCTCGTACGCGGTCGTCCGCCGGATCCGGATGCTGCTCGACGACTGGGAGAAACTGCCGCTGAAGCAGCAAGAGCAGGTCATCGGCCGCCGCAAGGCCGACGGCGCCCCGCTCACCGGCGGCACCGAGACCACCCCGCTCGACCTGAACAAGTTCGGCCCCGACGGCAAGCTCGTCATCCCCGACAACGCCCATGCCCGGATCTCCGCCCCCGAACAGAACGGCGGCGCGGCGATGCTGCGACGCCCCTTCTCCTTCCACGACGGCATCGCCGCGGACGGCGCCCCCGACGCCGGACTCCTCTTCGTCTGCTGGCAGGCCGACCCGCTGAAGGGCTTCGTGCCGGTCCAGCGCAAGCTCGACCGGGGCGACGCGCTGTCTCCTTTCATCCGTCACGAATCGAGCGGTCTGTTCGCCGTCCCCGGCGGCCCGGACCGGGGCGAATACGTGGGCCAGCGGCTTCTGGAGTCGTAGCTTCCCCGGGCCTATTAGGGTGACCGGTATGTCAGCCACCCGGTACACGTATCTCGGCCCCGAAGGCACCTTCACCGAGGCCGCGCTGCGGACGCTGCCCGAGGCGGCGACCCGGGAGCTCGTCCCGATGGTCTCCGTGCCCGCCGCGCTGGACGCCGTGCGCAACGGGGAGGCCGCCGCCGCTCTCGTACCGATCGAGAACTCGGTGGAGGGCGGGGTCACCGCAACCCTCGACGAGCTCGCGTCCGGCAAGCCGCTGATGATCTACCGCGAGGTCGTGCTGCCGATCGCCTTCGCGCTCCTGGTCCGGCCCGGGACCAAGCTGTCCGAGGTCAAGACCGTCACCGGGCACCCAGTGGCGCAGCCGCAGGTGCGCAAGTGGCTGCGGGCGCACCTGCCGGACGCCGTCTGGGAGTCGGCGGCGTCCAACGCGGACGGGGCGCGGCTGGTCCAGGAGGGCCGGTTCGACGCCGCCTTCGCGGGCGAGTTCGCGGCGGCGACGTACGGCCTGGAGGCCCTGGTCACCGAGATCCATGACGCGGAGAACGCCGAGACCCGGTTCGTCCTGGTGGGCCGGCACGCCCGGCCGGCGGCGCCGACGGGTGCGGACAAGACCTCGGTGGTGCTGTGGCTGGGCGACGACCACCCGGGCGCGCTGCTCGAACTTCTGCAGGAGTTCGCCGTGCGGGGTGTGAACCTGATGCTGATCCAGTCCCGCCCGACGGGCGCGGGCATCGGCAACTACTGCTTCGCGGTGGACGCCGAGGGGCATATCGCGGACCGGCGCGTGGGCGAGGCGCTCATGGGCCTGAAGCGGATCTGCCCCAAGGTGCGCTTCCTCGGCTCGTACCCGAGGGCGGGCGTGGCGGTGGAGGACGTGCGACCGCTGCGGACCGGTACGTCCGACGAGGACTTCATGTCTGCCTCCGACTGGCTGGCTCGGGCCCAGGACGGGCGGGCCTGACGCGACGGGCGTCGGCCTGACCTGATCGTGCCCCGCCGGCCGGGGTGACGCCTCCGTTCGTCCACAGGCAGGGGGGACTAGTCCTACCTGCATACTTTTCCATCGCCCCGAAAGTTATCCACAGGCGTCCCTCTCGGCCTGGGGACAAGTCGATACGGCACGACGGCGACCCGGCGACACAGTCGACAAATCACCCCAGTCACTCCACACCCGCCCACAGTGCGGCACTCCGTCCCGTGTCAGCCTCATTCCGTCGATCAACTCTTTAGAGCGAGTAATTCCCACTCGAAGGAGTGTCTGAAAGGGGTTTGATCTAGGAATTCCCAGGCCCCCACCCAGGAATCCTCATGATCCCCTTCACGATCCACAGATCTTCCGCACAGCCTGTGGATAAACAGGTCGCGGGGCCTCCACCTGTGGAGAAGTGAATTGATCACCCCTCCACCCCAGGCCGCGCGAACCCTTATCAGCGAATACAGAGAGTTTCCCAATTGCGGCAATTCGGGCAAAGGGACACGCAAAGCCATATCGGGTGGGGTCGCCCGAGTCCGCACCGGTAGCCTGGTGGGGTGATTGACCTTCGCCTGCTTCGTGAGGACCCCGACCGTGTTCGCGCCTCCCAGCGCGCCCGTGGAGAGGACGTCGCGCTCGTCGACGCCCTGCTCTCCGCCGATGAACGGCGCAGGTCGTCCGGCGTCCGCTTCGACGAGCTCCGTTCCGAGCAGAAGGCGCTCGGCAAGCTGATCCCCAAGGCCACCCCGGAGGAGCGCGCCGAGCTCCTGCAGAAGGCCGAGCAGCTCAAGACCGACGTCAAGGCCGCCGACGCCGAGCAGAACGAGGCCGACGACGAGACCCGCCGGCTGCTGCTCCAGCTCGGCAACATCGTCCACCAGGACGTCCCGGTCGGCGGCGAGGAGGACTTCGTCGTCCTCGAGACGCACGGCACCATCCGCGACTTCGCCGCCGAGGGCTTCGAGCCCAAGGACCACCTGGAGCTCGGCGAGATGCTCGGCGCCATCGACGTCGAGCGCGGCGCGAAGGTCTCCGGCTCGCGCTTCTACTACCTGACGGGCGTCGGCGCGCTCCTTGAGCTCGCCCTGGTCAACGCGGCGATCGCGCAGGCGACGGAGGCCGGGTTCATCCCGATGCTGACGCCGGCGCTGGTCCGCCCGCGTGCCATGGAGGGCACCGGCTTCCTCGGCCAGGCGGCGGAGAACGTGTACCACCTGGAGAAGGACGACTACTACCTCGTCGGCACGTCCGAGGTCCCGCTCGCGGCCTACCACATGGACGAGATCATCGACGCGGACAAGCTGCCGCTGCGGTACGCGGGCTTCTCGCCCTGCTTCCGCCGCGAGGCCGGCACGTACGGCAAGGACACCCGGGGCATCTTCCGGGTCCACCAGTTCGACAAGGTCGAGATGTTCTCGTACGTCGCTCCGGAGGACGCCGAGGCCGAGCACAAGCGACTCCTGGACTGGGAGAAGCAGTGGCTCACCGGCCTGGAGCTGCCCTTCCAGGTCATCGACGTGGCCACCGGCGACCTGGGCTCCTCGGCCTCGCGCAAGTTCGACTGCGAGGCGTGGATCCCGACCCAGGGCAAGTACCGCGAGCTGACCTCGGCGTCGAACTGCGACGGCTTCCAGGCGCGCCGGCTGTCCGTGCGGATGCGCGAGGGCAAGAAGGTGCAGCCACTGGCGACGCTGAACGGCACGCTGTGCGCCGTCCCGCGGACGATCGTGGCGATCCTGGAGAACCACCAGCTGGCGGACGGCTCGGTGCGCGTGCCGGAGATGCTGCGGCCGTACCTGGGCGGCCGCGAGGTGCTGGAGCCGATCTCCAAGTGAGCGCCGGCGCCTTCCCGTACCGCCTGATCGCGACGGACCTCGACGGCACGCTGCTGCGTGCCGACGAGTCGGTCTCGGCCCGTACGCGTGACGCTCTGGCCGCCGCCACGGCGGCCGGAGCGGCCCACATCGTCGTGACGGGCCGCTCGGTGCCGTGGACCCGGCACATCCTCGACGACCTCGGCTACGAGGGGCTCGCGGTGTGCGGGCAGGGCGCGCAGGTGTACCACGCGGGCGAGCACCGGCTGCTGACGTCGCTGACGCTGGACCGGCAGCTGGCCGGGCTCGCGCTGTCGAAGCTGGAGGCGGAGGTCGGTCCGCTGGCGGTGGCCGCCAGCCGGGACGGGCTCGACGGCGAGGTGCTGGTCAGCGCGGACTACCGGGTGCAGGAGGGACCGCTTCCGGTGGTTCCGTTCGAGGACCCGGCGGACCTGTGGGCGGCGCCCCTGAACAAGATGTACATCCAGCACGCCACGCTCACCGACGACGAGCTGGCCGCGGCCGCGCGCCGGACCGTGGGCAGTCTGGTCGACGTCGTGGTGGCGGGCCCGCGGATAGTGGAGATCCTGCCGCTGGGCCTGAGCAAGGCGACCGGACTGTCGCTCGCGGCGCGCCGGCTGGGTCTGAAGGCGGCGGACACGATCGCCTTCGGCGACATGCCGAACGACATCCCGATGTTCGCCTGGGCGGCGCGCGGCGTGGCGATGGCGAACGCGCATGAGGAGCTGAAGGCGGTCGCGGACGACGTCACGGCCTCGAACGAGGACGACGGCATCGCGGCCTTCCTGGAGCCGCTGCTTCCCGCGTAGCGCGTGTTGTTGCTCCCGGCCTGGCCGGGGGCTGCGCGGGGGCATGCGGTGTGCGCGGAGGATGCGCGGATCGAACGCGCGCGGGGGGTGACCCCGACGACGGCTTAGCAAGCCGCTGCCTTACCACTCGGCCAATCCTCCGGGAGGGGCGGTCCGCGCGGCTGGGATCCGCGCGCTCGAAGCGACCGCCCCGGCGGCGCTCAGGAAGCGCCGCTCTGCAGGGAGCTCGACGGACTCGTACTCTCCTCGGTCAACGTCTCGCTCCTCCCCGGCCTGGTGATCACGGGCCCGTCCCGTGCAACCAGTGTGCGCCCGGCGGGTGTTCGGCCGCCAACGAATAAACCGGGCGGCGGGCCGCAGCCCGCCACCCGGTCATGTCGTACGACGTGCCCGCGTCAGAAGTTGATCATGTGGCCGGCCAGGCCGTGGATCGCTTCCTTCACGGCCTCGCCCAGCGTCGGGTGGGCGTGCACATTGCGCGCCACCTCGTGGACCGTCAGGTCCCACTGCTGGGCCAGGGTCAGCTCGGGCAGCAGCTCGGTGACGTCCGGGCCGATCAGGTGGGCGCCGATGATCTCGCCGTACTTCGCGTCGCTGATGATCTTCACGAAGCCGGTGGAGTCGCCGAGGCCGTGCGCCTTGCCGTTCGCGGTGAACGGGAACTTGGCGACCTTGACGTCGTAGCCCTTCTCCCGCGCCTGCGCCTCGGTCCAGCCGAAGCTGGCGATCTGCGGCTGGCAGTAGGTGGCCCGCGGGATCATCGGGTAGTCGAGCTCCATGGTCTCGGCGTCACCGATCGTCTCGGCGGCGACGACGCCCATGGACTCGGCGGTGTGCGCGAGCATCAGCTTGGCGGTCACGTCGCCGATCGCGTAGATGTGCGGGACGCTGGTGCGGCAGCGGCCGTCCACGTCGATCGCGCCGCGCTCGGTCAGCGCCACGCCGGTGTTCTCCAGGCCGTAGCCGGAGACGTTCGGCGCGAAGCCGATGGCCTGCAGGACCTTGTCGGCCTCCAGGACCTTCTGCACGCCGTCCTTGCCGGTGACGGTGACGCGGACCTGCGGGCCGGACTCGTCGATCGCCTCGACGCGGGTCGAGGTGAGGACGTCGATGCCGAGCTTGCGGTACTGCTTCGCCAGCTCCTTGGAGACGTCGGCGTCCTCCAGCGGCGCGATCCGGTCGAGGAACTCGACGACGGTGACCTTCACGCCGTAGTTGTGCAGCACGTACGCGAACTCGATGCCGATCGCGCCGGCGCCCGCGATGACGATCGACTGCGGCACGTCCTCGGCGAGGATCTGCTCCTCGAAGGTGACCACGCGCTCGCTGCGGGCGGTGCCGGGCAGCAGCTTCGGGGTGGCGCCGGTGGCGATGATGCAGTTGTCGAAGGAGATCGTCTGCGTGGTGCCGTCGGAGAGCGCGACCTGCAGGGTGTTCGCGTCGACGAAGGTGCCGCGGCCGTCGAACTCCGTGATGCCGTTCTTCTTCATCAGGAAGTGGACGCCCTTGACCCGGCCGTCCGCGACCGTGCGGCTGCGCCGGAACGCCTCGCCGTAGTCGAAGGAGACGGTGCCGTCGACCTTGATGCCGAAGGTCTTGGCCTCGTGGTTGAAGATGTGGGCGAGCTCCGCGTTGCGCAGCAGCGCCTTGGTGGGGATGCAGCCGACGTTCAGGCAGACACCGCCCCAGTACTTCTCCTCCACGACCGCGACCCGCTTTCCGAGCTGCGCGGCGCGGATGGCGGCCACGTAGCCGCCGGGGCCTGCTCCGAGTACGACGACGTCGAAGCGGTCTGACATGGCTGACTCCCGAAGTGGTGATGTTCGTGTCCGCGTACGAGCCCACAGTAATCCCGCGCCCCGCGGGGCGGCCGGGCAGCCGTTCCTCCGGTGTGAGGACCGGCCGGCCCCGCGGCGGCGCGTCCGGGCTCTACTCCTCGCCGGCGAGAGTGAGGGTGCGCAGCTTCTGGCCCGCGTACCAGGTGGCGAGGACCGTCACGCCGGCCAGCAGGGCGGCCGCGAGCGGCAGGCTCACGTCGGAGGTGATCAGGCCCTCGCCGCTGACCTTCTCGGCGAGCGCGAGCGCCCACTGCTGGACGCTGAGGGTCTTGGCCCCGGCGATCAGCGAGCCGAACAGGGCCTCCCAGATCAGGGCGTAGACCAGGCCGATGACGACCGCGTGCCGGCTGACCGTGCCCAGCAGCAGGAACAGTGCGCTGTACGCGATCGAGGCGACGAGCGTGGCGACCGTGTACGCGACCGCGACCTGCTGCCCGTTGCCGTTGAGGATCATTCCGGCGATGAAGGTGGGGATGGCCGAGAAGGCCATGGTGACGGCGATGGCCACGATCAGCTTGGTGAGGATGATCGTCGGCCGCTTCACGGGCTTGGAGAGCAGGTAGACGATCGATCCGTCGTCGATCTCCGGGCCGATCGCGCCGGTGCCGGCGATGACGCCGATCAGCGGCACCATCGTGGCGAGCGCGAAGCCGCCGAGGACGTTGGCGGCGACCTGGTCGTCGGCGCCGGTGAAGGCGCGTACCGCTGCGGCGATCACGATCAGCAGGGCGGGCAGCGCGAACATGACGAGGGCGCGCCGGCGGCCGAGGAGGGCCCGGTAGGTGAGCCGGGCGACTGTGGGGTCGTACATGCGGGGTTCAGTGCTCCTTTCAGGCCGCGACGAGGTACGAGAAGACGGATTCGAGGGATTCGTCGGACGGCGAGACCGTCAGCAGCCGGATCCCCTGGGCGCGGGCGACCTGCGGCAGCAGTTCGGTGAACCGGCCGAAGTCGACGGCCTGGATGCGCAGTGCGCCCTCGACGACGTCGACCTCGATGCCCGCGGTGGACGGGTCGGCGATGAGCGCGGCGGCCAGCGCCCGGTCGTCGGAGGAGCGGACGAGGTAGCGGTGCGGTCGGTCCGTCATCAGGCGGCGGATCCGGCGGAAGTCGCCGGAGGCGGCGTGCCGGCCGGCCACGATCACCTCGATGTGCGAGGCGAGTTGCTCGACCTCCTCCAGGATGTGCGAGGAGAACAGGACCGTGCGGCCCTCCGCGCCCATCCGCCGCAGCAGCTCCATCAGCTGCATGCGCTGGCGCGGGTCCATGCCGTTGAACGGCTCGTCGAGCAGCAGCACGGACGGGTCGTGGACGAGGGCCGAGGCCATCTTCACGCGCTGCCGCATGCCCTTGCTGTACGTGGCGATCTTCCGGTCCTGCGCGTACTCCATCTCGACGGTGGCCAGCGCCTTCTGCGCCTCCGCCTTGCCCAAACCGTGCAACTCGGCGTTGGCGACGACGAATTCGCGGCCGGTGAGGAAGTCGTACATCGCCTCCCGCTCGGGGACGACGCCGATCTCCCGGTAGACGGACTCGTTGCGCCAGATCGGCCGGCCGTCGAGGGTGACGCTGCCGGTCGAGGGGTCGAGGAAGCCGCCCATCATGTTGATCAGGGTGGACTTGCCCGCGCCGTTGGGGCCGAGCAGGCCGGTGACGCCGGGGCCGATGGTCATGGTCACGTCGTTGACGGCGACGACGTTGCCGAACCAGCGCGAGGCG
>NZ_DATCVQ010000377.1:0-12322 GCF_036566765.1 Streptomyces sp. | reverse complement strand
GAGGGCGACCACTTCGCCGAAGTGAACGGGGCCCTCGCGTCGCTGGGCGCCGACGAGATCGACTGGCTGCCGAGCAAGGGATGGAACGAGGAGGCGGCCGGCGCCGACGGGGCGGGCGGCGATGTCGCGGCGCGCATGGGGGCCTTCATCGCGTCGACGATGGAGTTGCACCAGCTGTACCTGGAGCGGCTCACCAGCGTCAAGGACGAGGGGCTCGTCCTCCCGGCGATCACCGGTGTCTTCGACACCCCGCTGATGGACTTCCAGGACGCCGTCGCGCCGGTCGCCGAGGTGCTGACCGGGATCGGCCGACACATCGACCGGTCCCGTGAGTTCGGCAAGCGGCGGGCGGACGAGCCGGCCGTCGGCCTGTCCTCGGACGCGGTCGCCGCGCTCTACCTCTACACCTGCGAGTCGCGGTTCTACCGCGAGATCAACGCCGTCCTGCGCTCCCCGGACCGGAGCAAGGTCGTGCCCTACCTCCCGTACCTGCGGCTGCTGTTCTCGGCGGTCTCGGGGCTGCCGGCCCGAACCGAGCCGCTGTGGCGCGGTGTGGCCCTGGACCTGCGGAAGCAGTACCCGGTCGGGCGGACGGTGACCTGGTGGGGCGTGTCCTCGTGCACCTCGGAGCTGGGCGTGGCGAGGTCCTTCCTGGGCAGCCGCGGCAAGCGGACGCTCTTCGAGGTGACCCCCGCGCGGGCGGTGGGCATCCGGAAGTTCTCCGCCTTCACCGGGGAGGAGGAGTACATCCTCGCGCCGGGCACCCAGCTCAAGGTGACGGACGTGGTGACCGAGCGCGGCGGCCTGTGCACGGTCAAGCTGACCGAAGAGGACGCCGCCCCACTCGTCTCCTGACGGCCCGCTCGTCTCCTGACGCCCCACGCGTCTCCTGACCGCCCGCGAGTGTCCTGACCGCCCGCTCGTCGGCTGCGGCCCTGGCCCAGGGTCGCGGCCGACGAGCGCCCAGTCCACGGCTCAGGGCTCAGGCTGGCTGGGCCTACCCGGGCGGCAGGGCGGCGAGCGCCGCCTCGGCGCGGTCGCCGTCGGAATCCCGCCCCTGGGACCGGTACAGATCGAGGGTCTGGGTCCATGCGACACAGGCCTCGTCCGGCCGGTCGAGGGCGGTGAGCGTCTCAGCGATGTGGGCGAGGGTGTCGGCCTCGTTGGCGCCGTCGCCGATCGCCCGGAACTGGGCGAGCGCCTGCCGGTAGTGGGCCAGCGCGGTGGCGTGGTCGCCGGTCCTGTGGGCGATGTAGCCGAGGCTGTCCAGGGTCGACGCCTCGTCACCCGGCCTGCCGTGCTTGATGTGCAGGGAGTGCGCCTGCTCGCAGTACGCCTGTGCTTGTTCGTACGAGCCGAGCAGGGCGTGCATCCAGCCGACCGCGTTGAGCTGGTTGGCCAGCCAGAAGGGGTTCGCCAGCTCCTCGTACAACCGCAGGGCGCCGGTGGCGTGGTGGAGGGCCTGCCGGTCGTCGCCGTGCAGCTCCCAGAGCCGGGCGAGCGTCCGGTGGATGTGCGCCCGCGCCGCCGTGTCCCCGGCCTGCTCCGCCAGGTCGAGCGCTCCGTGCAGATGATCCAGACCCTCCGGCCGGCGGCCGCTCATCGCGTGGAAGTGGCCCAGCCGCCAGTGGGCGAGGATGCGCGGAACGGCGGCGGGCTGCCGCTCTGCCGCGGTGAGGGCGGTCTGCCAGACCCGGGCGTACTCCGGCAGGTGGTGGGCCCCCAACTGGTACGAGATCAGGGACCACGCAAGGTGGACGGCCTCGACATGCAGCCCGGTCGACATCGCCAGCTCCTGCGCCGCGACGAGGCAGGCGTGCTCCTTCGCGAACCATGAGTGCGCGTCGGTGAAGTCGGCCGGCGCCCACGGCGTGCATCCCGGGGCCGGCGGGTCGACCCGCTCCGGCTTGAAGGGCGTGTGGACGCCGTCCAGGAGCTCGTTCGCCGCGTACGCCGTGTGCAGGTGGAAGTCGACGAACCTCACCGTCGCATCGGCCCGCTCCCCGGCCTCGTCCCGGGCGGCGCACTCGCGTGCGTACAGCCGGACGAGGTCGTGCAGCACGTACCGTCCCGGCAGGTGCTGGTGGACGAGGTGCGCGGACTCCAGCTCGGAGAGGAGCGCCCGGGCCCGGCCGCGCGGGACGCCGGCGAGGCTCGCGACCGCCTCCAGGCCGACGTCCGGGCCGGGGACCAGCCCGAGGAGGTCGAAGAGGCGGCGGGCCGGCGGGCTGAGCGCCCGCCGCGACATCGCGAACACCGCCCGCAGGTTCAGGCTCACCGCGGGGTCGCCGGTGTCCAGGGCGTCGAGCCGGCCCGTGGCGTCCGCGAGCTCGTGGGCCAGCGCGGCGAGCGGGAAGTCGGGGTTGGCGGCGACGCGGGCGGCCACCAGGCCCAGTGCCAGCGGCAGCCCGGCGCAGTACTCCACGAGCGATGCGACGGCCTCCGGCTCCGCCGCGGTTCGTTCGGCGCCCAGCCGGCCGGCGAGCAGTTCGCGGGCCTGGCCGTCGTCGAAGACGGCGGGTGAGACGCTGACCGCGCCGTGCGCGACGACCAGGGACGAGAGCCGGTTCCGGCTGGTGATCAGGACCGTGCAAGCCGGTGAGCCGGGCAGCAGGGGAAGCACCTGCGCGGTGTCGTGCGCGTCGTCGAGGACGACCAGGACGCGCCGGTCCGTGAGAAGGCTCCGGTACAGGCCCTCCCGCGCGGCCTGCTCCTCCGGCACGGCGTCGGCCGGGACGCCGAGCGCTTCGAGGAAGCCGCGCAGGACGGTGGACGGGGGTGACGGTTCGGCGCCCGCGTCGTAGCCGCGCAGGTCGGCGTAGAGCTGTCCGTCGGGGAACCGGCGGGCCTCCTCGTACGCCCAGCGGGCCGCCAGCCAGCTCTTGCCGACTCCTCCGGGGCCGCTGACGACGACGATCCGGCCGACCGCGTTCGCGAGCCGCTCCCGTTCCCGGCGCCGGCCGACGAAGCCCGCGGGTGCGAGGGGCAGCTGGCGTGGGACGGCGACCGGAGCGGCCGCGGCGGCACGCGCGCCGTCCGACACGGGCGGGGCGGGCGCCTTGGAGTCGTCGGCCCCCAGCAGTTCCTGGTGGAGCCGCTGGACGGCCGCGCCAGGGGTGAGCCCGAGCTCCTCGTCGAGGCTGCGCCGTAGAGTCCGGTAGTGCTCCAGGGCCTGTACGGTGCGTCCCTGCCGGTGCAACGCGAGCATCAGCTGTCCGGCGAGCCGTTCGTCGTAGGGTTGCGCGGCGACGGCGGCCAGCAGTCGCGGCAGCAGCTCCGCCTCCCTGCCCTGGCGCAGGAGCACGTCGCCCAGCTCCAGTTCGGCCGCCTGCCGTTCGGTGGCCAACACCTCCCGCAGGTGCGTGAACCACGGGGTGTCCGCCGCCGCGAACGCGTCCCCCTCGGGGAACAGCGCGAGCGCCTCCCCCAACAGTTCGCCCGACTCCTCGTCCCGCGTCCCACGGGCCCGAGCAACCAGGGAGCGGAACCGGTGCAGATCGACGACGTCCGCCTGCGCCTGCGCCATGTACCCACCGGCGTGACGCACGAGCTGTATCCCGGCCGCGGACAGCGTTCCGCGCAGCCGGGAGACGTAGCTGTAGAGCGAGTTCACGACGCCGCGCGGCGCCCGTTCACCCCACACCCGCTCGACCAGCGTTCCCACCGGCAGGGGCTGATTGACCTCGACGAGCAGCACGGCCAGCACATGCCGCTGCCTCGCGTGCCCCAGATCCACCGCGCGTCCCCCGACGAGGACTTCGACCGCTCCGAGTACGCGGCACTCCACCTCTGCCATGGCGCCCCCTCATGGTGTTCGGCGCACCAGTCTTCGCAGGAGAGAACGGCGATTCAAGAAACATCCAAGCCTTCGTTCCAAGCGCCGTCCACACCCTGACGGTGTTCAGTCACCACGACGTCGGAGGAACCGCCGCCGCAGCGGCGCGCACCTGCCGTGCAGAACCCTGCTCCGCATTGCTCGGCAATTCGGAGCCCCCGGCGTGACCGGCCCCGCCGCCGGGGGGACTCAACTACGTAGGTAGGAAGCGCCGTTGACGTCGAGGATCGTGCCCGAGGACCACTGGGCGGCGGGGGAGGCGAGCCACAGGACGGCCGCGGCGATCTCCTCCGGGGCGGCCACCCGGTCGAAGGGGCTCTGGGCGCGGATCGCGGCGCCTTCGGGGCCTTCCAGACGGGGTGCGACGCGTTCGGTGGCGAAGAAGCCGGGCGCGACCGAGGCGACGGCGATCCCGTGCGGGGCCAGCGAGACCGCGAGCGACTGGCCGAGTGCGTGGACGGCCGCCTTCGTCGCGCCGTAGGCGGGGTGGTCCGGTTCCCCGCGGAAGGCGCCCCGGGAGCCGATGTTGACGATGCGGCCGCCCCCACCCTGGTCGATCATCCGCCGTGCCGCGAGATGGCTCAGGTTCGCCGTGGCCAGCAGGTTCACGGACACATGCCGCTGCCACACCGCCACCCACTCCTCGTACGGGGTCTCCGCGAGAGGGTGGCGGATGTTGACCGCCGCGTTGTTCACCAGGACGTCGATGCCACCGAGCGCCTCGGCCGTCGCGTCCGCCACCGCTGCCGCTCCCGCGGGATCGGCGAGGTCGCCGCCGATCAGGGCGTGGCCGGTGCCGGCGAGGGAGTTGAGGGTGGCGCCGGCCTCGTCGGCGCGAGAGCCGTAGTGGACGGCGACCCGGTCGCCATTGGCCGCGAACGCCTGCGCGACCGCGCGGCCGAGGCCCCGTGAGGCCCCGCTGACGAGGACGCGTCGGCCCGATGCGGGCAGGTTCATCTGATACCTCCGTGGATGCTCCCCGCGTCGTGGCGGGTTGAGAACAGTTCTCCTGTCGCGTCACATTCTGCGACCACGGCCGCGAGGCCTGAGGGGCGGCCACGCAGTCGGGGGGCGAGCCCCTCAGGCGGGGTGGCCGGTTGGCCGGCGTGAGGTGGACGACCTCGATCCCAGTGCGTCGCTTGAGGGCGTCGGTGAACGGGTCTTGGTGGGCGTGGACCGCGGCGACGACGTCGGCCTCGGCGGCGAGCAGCGCGTCGACCGCGTCGCGCAGCGCCGCGCACGCCAGTTCCTCGGGGTCGTAGCGGCCGGAACACGCAGCGTTCCCGACGATGCGCGGATCGAGTACGCCGCCGACGGCGATCTGCGCACCCAAGTCGACGTACTCCTGACCGCGGTAGCCGGGATGACGGCGGAGTTGCCCGACCTCGAGTCGGAATCCGGGGTGCCGCGCCACCGGGCAACCAAGACGCAGGGCCCGTGGTCCGCGCCAGCGTCTCGGCAGCCGGCCGGATGTGGGCGGAGTCGAACCGCGGCGGTCCACCGCCCGGCTTGCGACGGTAGTCCGACGCCCCATAAAACCGCTGACCGGCCCAACCGCCGCGGAATAGAGCCACGGCGGGCGGCGTTCGCCGCAATGACGGGAGGTCGGCAATGGCCATTGAAGGCGTGTACGAAGCGAGTCCGACGAAGTGGGTCCGGGACCAGGTCGCCTTGTACGAGTCGTCAGGCGGCACGAAGGGCACGACGATCCGGGGACTGCCGGTCGTGCTGGTGACGAACCTCGGCGCGCGGAGCGGGAAGATCCGCAAGACTCCGCTCATGCGGGTGGAGCACGAGGGCGCGTACGCGCTCGTCGCCTCGAACGGCGGCGCGGTCAAGCACCCTGTCTGGTACCACAACCTCGTCGCCTCGCCGCTCGTCGAGCTGCGCGACGGCCCAGAGGTGGCGGAGATGAAGGCGCGGCTCGTCACCGGCGAGGAGCGGCAGGCCTGGTGGGAACGCGCCGTCGCGGCGTACCCGGACTACGCCGACTACCAGCGCAGGACCGACCGGGAGATTCCGGTCTTCGTGGTCGAGCCCGTCGAGGCGCCCGCCGTCTGACGGTCCCGCACGGTCACCGCACGGCCCGTTCGACGGCCGCGCTCGAGCGGGCGTAGTCCGTGTCGTAGTCCGTGTCGTAGTCGACGGTGCCGGAGGTCAGATGGCCGGCGAGGCCGAGCAGCAGAAAGACCCAGACCAGCACCTTCGCGGCCGTGTCCAGGACGAGGGGACGCGTAGCGGAGTACGCCTGCTCGGCGGCGGACGCCGGTTCGTCGCCGAGGATGCCCTTGGGGTACACCGGCGTCAGCAGCATCATGTAGGCGGACAGCCGCATCCGGTACCGGACGACGGCCGCCGTTGCGCCGAAGACCGGTTCGGGCAGGCGTCCCAGGATGATGCCGATCAGCCAGAACACCCAGCAGATCGTGAACCAGCCGGACATCGCGAGGCTGCTGATGATCGCCGCCGGGATCACCAGGATCAGCCGGAAGAACACCGCCAGCCGATTGAGCGGGGTGCGGCGGAGTTCGATCTGCACCGGGTACTCGGGGGCGTCGAAGGCGAACGGCGGGTAGCGGTCGACGAGCAGGGTCGAACTCGCCGAGACCCGGGTCTGGTAGGCGAGGACCGAGCCGAGGAAGGAGGCGATCGGGTCGGGCAGGCGGCCCAGGACCAACGCGCTGAACCAGCCCGCGATCGTGACGAAGAAGGCGGCCAGGGACAGCAGGGCGACGACGATGAACTGGGGCAGGAGCAACAGCCAGCGCAGTAGCACCGTCCAGCGGCGCTGCCGCCCCGGAGCGGGGACGTCCAGGGCGGGACGCCACTCGCCGCTGTCGACGCCATCCGAGGGGCGGGGTTCCCAACCTGTCGTCACGGCAGCCTCCGTATGCACCCGGTTCCTGGGATCACCTCGATCGTGGCGCGTCCGGGCGGTCCCCGCACCGCCATAGGGTCCACATGGGTCGCCGAGGAAGCGTGAGGCCTGCGGCGAGAGCCGGCGGGGAGAGCCGGGGATCCGCTCTGGCGGGAGCCGTCGCTTGCCTCCGTCCCCGCCCACGGCAGACCGGGGGCTCGGTGGGTGCCGTGTAGGCCGGCGGCCGGGTCAGGCGCGCGTCCGGGAGCCCTGCACGTGGAAGTTGAAGTCGGTGTGGCCGAGAGCGCCCCACAGGCGCAGCCAGATCGGGAGCACCATCTCGGCGCCCCGCGCGCTGGTGATGTCGCCGAGATCGATCACGCTCTCCTCGGGCCAGCCGAAGGACACCAGCAACTGGGTCACCCCCTTCTTGGCGCCGTCGTCGTCGCCGGAGACGAAGACGTTGTGCGCCCCGGGGACGCGAGACGGCTCCACCATGATGCGGGCGTTCATGGTGTTGAGGGTCTTGACGACCTTCGACTCCGGGAAAGCGCGCTGGATCCGCTCGCCGAGGCTGTCGGTGTTGACCGGGCTGAGGACCGGCGGCATGCCCTGGGAGAAGTCGAGCGGGTTGGCGACGTCGATCACGATCTTGCCGGCCAGACGGTCGCGACCCGCGGCTTCGAGCGCATGCAGCGAAACGTTGCCCGCCGTGGCGTTCACCACCGTATCGCCGAACTCCGAGGCGTCCGCGAAGGCCAGCAGGCTCACCTGGGGACGCTCGGCCAGCCATCGGCCGAAGGGCGGGTTGCCGAGGGAGTCGTCGCCGGCGCGGGCCAAGGTGGCTCGGGGGTCCCGGGTGCCGACGGCGACCTCGTGCCCCAGGGAAGCCAGCTTGGCGGCCAGGGTCCGTCCGGCGGCGCCGGTGCCGAGAATCGCGTACCTCATGAGGGGGTCCTTTCGAGGGTGGTCACCGACAGCGACAGTCCTTTGCCTACCCCCCACTCATTCCGGACCGCCAGGCTCGGTATTCCCCGCGGCGGCGCCGTCCGTGCCGCCGTCAGGGTGAAGCCCCCGATAATGACAGCGACACGACAGTAGGGATGAAGGATCGATGACGCTCGAAGTGGGCCGGCGGGTGAAGCTGGCGACGGACCTCAGGCTGGCCGGATCGGTCGTTCCGGCCGACGGCTCCTCGGCGACGGATGCCGGTGCCGCCACCCTGTCCTTGGCGGCGGGCGCCGAGGGGACCGTCGAGCGGGTGGACGAGCACGGGCCTGCGGAACAGAGCCAGGAGGTCCGCGAGTACGTACGGCTGAAGGCGCTCCTCGACGACTTCGGCGACCAGATGCCCCCGGGGAGCAAGAAGAAGCTCGAAGAGGAGATCGCGTCCCTGGAACCCGAATGGGCCGCCCACCAGGAGCAGAGGCTCCGGGCGACGGTTCGCGTCCGCCTCGACAACGGTTTCGTCCTGGACGACGCCCCCGAGGATCTCTTCACCTCCGTCTGACCCGTACGGGAGTTCGCTGCGGCAGGACGGCGCTGGCTGCGGCGCCGGTCGAAGCGGGAAGCCGGGAGCGGGGAGCATGCACGACCGCGCCCGAGAGCGTCGCCGGGCGCGAGAGGCCGTCGCATGGTCTGATGCGGGCAGTGGTGTCGACCCTGCAGGGACTGCCCGATGAGTACGCCCCCACCTACGGTCGCCGCGCCGGGCGAACCCGGGCCCGTGTCGGCGGCCCGGCACGCCGGCTGGCTCGAGCTCTTCTTCGACCTCGTCTTCGTCGTCTTCGTAGCCCAGCTCTCCCACGCCCTGCACGGTGACCCGGACGCCCGTGACTTCGGCGTCTTCCTGGCCCTGTACTTTCCGCCCTGGTGGATGTGGGCCAACCTCACGGTCTCGGCCAACCTCTTCGTCGACGACAGCCCACGTCGCCGCATCGCCATGCTGTTCGCCATGCTGTGCCTGGCCGTCATGGCGGCGGCCGTGCCCGAGGCCGACGGGGACCGCGGGCCCGCGTACGCATTGGGCTATGCGGGCACCCGTCTGGTGCTGCTCGCCCTGTGGTGGCCTGCGACGCGTTTCACCGGGCAGCGCCGCGTCCCGCGCTGGCGCCCGCTGACCTACTGCCTGGCTTCCGCTGTTCTGTGGGCGGCTTCCGCCGCCGTCCCCGCACCCTGGCGGTACGTCGTCTGGGCGGTGCTGCTCGCCGCGGAGATGGTGCTGCTGCTCACCGCCCGCGGCGCGGGCATCCCCCGACCGGTCCACACCGGGCACCTCGTGGAACGGGTCGGCCTGTTCGTGATCATCGTGCTCGGCGAGTCCGTGGCAGCCCTGGTCATCTCCACCGACGAGACGTGGACGGCGGCTGCCGGAACGGTGGCCTTCCTCGGCTTCCTGTTGCTGGCCGCTCTGTGGTGGTCGTACTTCGACTTCGCCACGACCAGCGCCGAACTGGTCATGGGCAGGGCGGGGGAACGCGAGGCCTACCTCCTCGCCCGCGACATCGGCGGGTTCCTGCACTTCTTCGTCACGGCCGCGGTCATCGCCCTGGCCGCCGGCCTGGGTACCGCCGTCGAGGAGGCCGGCCACGACCACCTCCCTCCGGGTGCCGTCTGGGCCCTGTGCGGCGGGCTCGCGCTCTACCATGCCGCGCACGCCGCCATCGCCCTCCGCCTCGGTCGCCGTCCGGGCCGGATCGTGGTCTGGGCCGCACCCGGAATCGGAATCCCCCTGCTGATCGTCCTGGGCGGCGACGTCCTCGCCCCCTGGCTCGTGGTCCTGCTGCTCGCCGCCGAGGCCATCGCCCATCTGGCGTACGCGAAGCGCCTGTCCCGGCGGATAAGAGAGGCTGGGCAGCTCTAGGACGGTGACGAGGGTGGCGCAGTGGTACCGGCCAGGCCAGGTGCGGCCTTCGAAGTGGTCCAGGCCCAGGCCGCTGACCACCCGAAGGCTTCACCCCGCGCTCCCCCACCAACCGACGCACCACCCGATGGGCACTGTCCGGTCCGGGATCAGATCGGGCCCAGCACCTGTCCAGGCTCGGCTGCCAACTCGAGGGTTTCGAGCACGGTGAGCAGTTGCCGCTCCTCGTACCGGAAGTGGTTCTCCATGATCGCGGCGATGCCCTCGAGGTGGTGGTCGAGATCCTCAGGCGGAGCGGCCCTGTCGACCGCGGCACGCAGGCCACCGAGCAGATGGGCGATCATCGAGTGATCCTGCTCGAGCGAACGCAGTACCCCCCGCAGCTCAGGGTGCGCGGCGGCGATGGCCGGGAACAGGGTGCGGTCTTCGCCCTGGTGGTGGCCGTCGAGAGCGGCGCAGAAGCCGTGGCAATACAGCAGCAGGTCACGGGTGGCCGCCTCACCGGGCGTTCCGTCTGCAAGGGAGGCGCGGGTCACGGACAGCGCTTCACGCAGTCGGTGGTGCACCTGACGGAGTTCTTGGCTCCAGGCGACGAGCCTGGTCGTCTCGCGCTCAGTCACGCGAGAGCGAAGGGTACGACGAGTGCATCGTCGACCTCCTTCGATCCGGCGCCTCCATGCCTGGCACTGTCTGCCACCGGCACGCGACGCTTCCGACACACTACCGCGCCTGTCGCCCCGTCAACACCGATATCCACCCGCACACCGAGCGCAACCCGCTCCACTGCCGGCCCCGGCAGCTGTCGGCATAAGCACCACCTGATCGTCATCAGCGTCCTCGAAATGCCTTGTGGGCGCCATACGCTTCGATAAATCCCTGAATCGTCTGCATGTTGTCCGCGAAGGCTTTGGACTTCCACTTGTCCTTTCTGCCGTCGCGGTAGTTGAGGTCAACCCACACGGCGAGACTCACAGTGGAACTATCGGAGAAGCTGCTTCCGACCACGCGTAGCGTCATTTCAGCTAGATCACAGAAGTTTACGATCATCAGCGGCTTGCGTTCGTCCGCGTATTCGATAGCGCCGTCAGGGGTGATGACCAGCAGCGGGTCCGGATCATCCGCTGTCCCGCGCAAGAAGCCGGAAATTTTCCCCCGCTTCTTGGTGAAGACTCGCCAATCCACCGGTACGTTCCCTTCGCGCGCCTGCCTGAGGATCATCAGCGGATCGGTCATGCCACCTCCGGTGTTTGCCACCGCTCACTGGGCGGCCCCGACTGGTCGAGTGAGTAATTCGGCCCTGCGCTCCGTGGTCGGCGCGGCTTGTCGATCTTCCGGCGGCCCATGCCGTACATGCCCTTCATCGCCGCGCACCTTCATCCCGCAGGTTCAACCGGCGCTGCCCCATCCGGCATGGCCCTGCCATGGGCAGAGCGTGACAGGACACCAGGTGTTCCATGCGGCAGCGGCACCGAAGGGCCCGAACAAAAAACTGAAGGGACTAACAGCCTCAGACCCCAACCCCATGCCCTCGGCTCACTGGCGGCCGCTGTGCCTCGTGCGTTGCGGACACTCACGTAGTCATCCGATCGATGGCCATGCTGAAAAACTCATTGGTACAGGCCTGCCACCCGTCGGGATCATGAGCTGTCGGCGGCTCGTCTCTGGGACGTCGAGCGTTCGCATTCCGTCCTGGGAGGGACCCTGCATGACCCTTGTACCCGTCGTCCAAGCCGTTTTCGGCAACGGGCCGTTCGCCGAGATCGGAGAGCCGGCTCTGGCCGTCGTCGACGACCGCTCGCGGATGATCGCTGCGGCCGGGGACCTCGGGTGGCTTCAGTGGAGCGGCGGCGCGACTGCGGACCGCGGGTGGACGGGGTGGCGGATCGGTGTCTACGAGCAGGACGGCCTGCGGTGTCGACACCTGGTGCGCTCCCGGTACCCCGTACGATCCCTCGCCTTCCACCCCGCCCTTCCCCTGCTGGCCGTCGGCACGGGGCGTTACGACGGCGGCTACTCCTTCGACGGCGAGCTGCTGCTGATCCACCTGGACACCGGCGACGTCGTGTCCGCCCTGCCCCACCAGCGGGACGTACTCAGCGTGGAATGGCTCAGCGAAACAGCAATCCGTCTGGTCTTGGCACCGTACGACGACCATGACAACCCGCAGGCACATGAGCAGGGGCATGCCAGCGTCGTCACACGCGCTGACTGGGGCGCAGTCGGCGAGCGCGCGATCGGCCCCGAGGAACTCCTCTCCCCTGCAGAGCCCGCCGTCCGGCCGGATCGCGGTGCGGAGGCCCGCCGGCTTCTGGCGAATCTCGCGGCTGCCGACGGTCGGCAGTGGTCTGTGCGCCGACGGGTGTGGGCTGTCGAGGGCATGAAGGACGGAAGTGTGCTGGCCGCCCTGGACGGGGTCTTGGCGGAGTCGTGGCTGCCGTCAGGAGACAGGCAATGGGCAGTGGCGGACGAGGAGGGCGGCCGCCAGCTGCTCCTGGCTTCCGACGGAACGTCCGTCTGGGCCAACGCCGAACGCCGAAGCCGTCGCAAGGGACGACGCTGGGAGACGTCCGCTCCCCGGGTGGCCCGCATGGCCGTCGACACAGGACAGGTCCTGGAGACCTTGAGCCCGGGCGTGTTCACGGTGCTCGTCGCAGGCGGGCAGGGGGCGATTCTGAGGCCGTTGAACGGCCGCCGCAAGCGTCCCGAACGGCTGATGATGTTCGACCTCGACGGTCCGGTGGACAGTCCGGTGGAGGGTCCGCAGGTC
>NZ_DATCVQ010000376.1:0-15368 GCF_036566765.1 Streptomyces sp. | reverse complement strand
CCCGGCCCGCCCGCTCCGGCCGTCCCCCCGGCCGGCGGCGCCACCGCCCCCACCCGTCCGCGAGCGCGACGACCAGCGCGATCACCACGACCGCGACGAGCGCAGGCCACCACGACGTGTCCATACCTCAAGACGGTACCGGCGCCCGGCCGCCTCCGCCGTGCCGCCCCGCCGTCCATCCGAACCGGTGACAGAGCCCGTGAGTTCGCCCACAACGGGCCACTGCGAAGGAGCGACGAGCCCTGCATCGCCGTACGCTCGACAGACCGCACGACCTCCCCCTCAGCGACATCCCCGCACCCGTCCCCGGACGCCCGTCCACGGAGGTTCCCGCTACATGAAGCTCACCGTCGTCGGCTGCTCAGGGTCGTTTCCCTCCGCGGAATCGGCCTGCTCGAGCTACCTCGTCGAGGCCGACGGCTTCCGGCTGCTCCTCGACATGGGCAACGGCGCCCTGGGCGAGCTGCAGCGCCACATCGGTCTGTACGACCTCGACGCCGTCTTCCTCAGCCACCTGCACGCCGACCACTGCATCGACATGTGCGTGTACTTCGTCGCGCGCTACTACCGCCACGAGGGCGGCCGCTGCGACGCGCTGCCGGTCTACGCCCCCGAGGGCGCGGAGCAGCGGCTGACCACCGCGTACGCGGACATCCCGGTCCCCGGCGCGATGAGCGAGGTCTTCGACTTCCGCACGCTGAAGTCCGCGTCCTTCGAGATCGGCCCGTTCCAGGTGCGCACCGAGCGGGTGCGCCACCCGGTGGAGGCGTACGGCATCCGGATCGAGCACGGCGGGAAGACGCTGACGTACTCCGGCGACACGGGCGTCTGCGGGGCGCTGGACGAACTGGCCGCCGGGGCCGATCTCTTCCTGTGCGAGGCGTCGTTCACGCACGGCAAGGAGGACATCCCGGACCTGCACCTCAACGGCCTGGAGGCCGGAGTCGCGGCGTCCGGCGCGGGCGCGGGACGGATGGTGCTGACGCACATCCCGCCGTGGACGGACGGCGAGCAGAACCTGGCCGACGCGCGTGCGGCGTACGACGGCCCGGTGGAACTGGCCCGGGCGGGCGCGGTGTACGAGATCTGAGGACGTACGCGTACGGGGAAGGCCCCGGAACCTGTCCAGGTTCCGGGGCCTTCCGCTGTGCGGGGGAGGCTCACGCCTTGGTGAGGTCCTCGATCTCCTCGTCGGACTCGCGGCCCGGGGTGGGGAGGTTGAACTTGGCGATCGCGAAGCGGAAGACCACGTAGTAGATCGCCGCGAAGACCAAACCGATCGGGATGATCATCCAGGGCTTGGTGGCGAGGTTCCAGTTCAGCAGGTAGTCGATCGCGCCGGCCGAGAACGTGAAGCCCGCGTGGACGCCGAACGCCCAGGTCACGGCCATCGAGACGGCGGTGAGGACGGCGTGGATCACGTACAGCACCGGGGCGATGAACATGAAGGTGAACTCGATCGGCTCGGTGATGCCGGTGACGAACGAGGTCAGCGCGAGCGAGAGCATCATGCCCATCACGGCCTTGCGGCGTTCCGGGCGGGCGGCGTGCGCGATGGCGAGCGCGGCGGCCGGGAGGCCGAACATCATGATCGGGAAGAAGCCCGACATGAAGAGTCCGGCGCTCGCGTCACCGGCGAAGAACCGGTTCAGGTCGCCGTGCACGACCTCGCCGGCGGCGTTGGTGAAGTCGCCGATCTGGAACCAGGAGACGGTGTTCACGAACTGGTGCATGCCGACCGGGATCAGCGCGCGGTTGATCAGACCGAACAGGCCCGCGCCGACGGCGCCGAGGCCCGTCATCCACTCGCCGAAGCTGGAGATGGCCTCGCCGATCGGCTCCCACAGGACGCCGAACAGCACGCCGACCAGGGTGCCGACGAAGGCCATGATGATCGGGACGAGCCGGCGGCCGTTGAAGAAGCCCAGCCAGTCGACCAGCTTGGTGCGGTGGTACTTCTGCCAGATGACGGCGGAGATCAGGCCCATCAGAATGCCGCCGAGGACGCCCGGGTTGTTGTACGTCGCGGCGACGTCGACACCCTTGTTGGCGGTCGTGTTGATCACGGCGTCGGTGACGGGGAAGGCCTTCAGCACATTGCTGTAGACCAGGAAACCGACCAGCGCGGCGAGCGCCGTGGAGCCGTCCGCCTTCTTGGCGAAGCCGATGGCCACGCCTATGCAGAACAGCAGGGGCAGGTTGTCGAAGACAGCGCCGCCGGCCGTGGCGAACACGGACGCGACCTTGTCCCATCCGAGGCCGTCCTTGCCGAACACGTCGGCCTGGCCGAGACGGAGCAGAATACCCGCGGCCGGCAGCACGGCGATCGGCAGCTGCAGGCTGCGACCGACCTTCTGCAGGCCCTGGAACAGACCGGAGCCCCGCTTCTTCGCGGGAGCGGCGGCCTGGGCGGTAGCCGTACTCATCAAGTTCCTCCAGTAGGCAAGGCGCCGCCAGAGGACAGGGAAAGGGGGTGACGGCGGCGTCTCGTGGCACGCGGTGGTCTGGACCGCGTGGTCTACACCATTGAGAGGTGTAGACCAGTTTTAGCACGTGAGACTTAGATAAGGAACCTGCGAATTCTGTGTGCCCGTCCGATGACGGACGGGCATCACGAAGGCCCCCGGACCGTGCGGTCCGAGGGCCTTTACGCGTCTTCGAAAGAGGGGCGGAAGCCCCTGCCGATCATGCCTTGGTGGCGTCCCGATCCATTTCCTCCTCCACTTCTTCGGGCTCGCGGCCCGGAGTGGGGAGATTGAACGCGGTGATCGCGATCCGGAAGATCACGTAGTAGACCGCCGCGAAGCCGAGGCCGATGGGAATGATCAGCCACGGTTTGGTGGCGAGATTCCAGTTGATCACGTAGTCGATCAGGCCGGCCGAGAAGCTGAAGCCGTCCTTGACGCCCAGCGCCCAGGTGACCGCCATCGAGACGCCGGTGAGCACCGCGTGGATCGCGTACAGCACCGGCGCGATGAAGAGGAACGAGTACTCGATCGGCTCGGTGATGCCGGTGACCAACGAGGTCAGCGCCACCGAGAGCATCATGCCGCCGACCTGCTTGCGGCGATGCGGCTTGGCGCAGTGTGTGATCGCCAGGGCCGCCGCCGGCAGCGCGAACATCATGATCGGGAAGAAGCCGGTCAGGAACTGGCCGGCGTTCGGGTCGCCCGCCAGGAACATCGGGATGTCGCCGTGGACCACCGTGCCGTCCGGCTTCTCGTACGTGCCGAACTGGAACCAGATGGGCACGTTCAGGAACTGGTGCAGGCCGATGACCAGCAGCGCGCGGTTCGCGACGCCGAAGATGCCCGCACCCCACGAGCCGAGCCCGACCAGCCAGTCGCTGAAGTTCTCCAGCCCGTCGCCGATCGGCGGCCAGACCCACAGGCAGAGCGAGGCGAAGGCGATCGCCACGAACGTCATGATGATCGGGACCAGCCGGCGGCCGTTGAAGAAGCCCAGCCAGTCGACCAGCTTCACCCGGTGGTAGCGCTGCCAGAACCAGGCCGCGAGCAGACCGATGACGATGCCGCCGAACACACCCGGGTTCTGGTACGTGTACCCGCTGAAGGCCTGCTCCGGCGCAAGGCAGCCGCCGTTGACGTCCGCCGTGCCCTGCGGGCAGTCCTCGGGGAACTGGCGCAGCACGTTGAAGTAGACGAGGAAGCCGACCGTGGCCGCGAGCGCGGTCGAGCCGTCCGCCTTCTTGGCCATGCCGATCGCGACACCGATGCAGAACAGCAGGGGCAGTCCGAGGTTGCCGTCGAGCAGCGCGCCGCCGGCCCCCGCCATCACCCTGGCGACGTTGTCCCACCCCAGGCCGTCGGCGCCGAAGACGTCGGGCTGGCCGAGCCGGTTGAGGATGCCGGCCGCGGGCAGGACGGCGATGGGCAGCTGCAGACTGCGTCCCATCTTCTGCAGTCCCTGGAAGAGCCCGCTCCGCCAGGACTTCCTCGCCGGTGCGGGCGCGCTGTCGCTGCTCATCGACGTCCTCCCTGGGAGACTGGTGTAGACCAGTTGCGGTAGGCTCCCGAAACCCGCCGGGACGGCCTTCCGGTGATCGTCATCATTCGGCAGAGCGACGGCACCCGCTCGCACAGTTGGGCCAACCGTGGGTTACCGTGACAAAGCGGACCGTCGGTGCGCAGAACGGACAGGGAGAAACGCATGGCCAGCAAGGCTGAGAAGATCGTCGCCGGCCTCGGCGGCATCGAGAACATCGAAGAGGTCGAAGGCTGCATCACCCGGCTGCGCACCGAGGTCGTGGACCCCAGCAAGGTCGACGAGGCCGCCCTGAAGGCCGCCGGCGCCCACGGCGTCGTCAAGATGGGCACCGCCATCCAGGTCGTCATCGGCACCGACGCGGACCCGATCGCCGCGGACATCGAAGACATGATGTGAGACGTCGCGTGAGCAGCTGACATCGAAGACGCGACGACACGATGAGCAGCCGACCCGCAGACTCCACCGCACACAGGGGCCCGTTCCGGCAGGGGAACGGGCCCCTCGCGCATGCGGCTACGCTCGTGGCATGTCTCGAATCGACGGCCGCACGCCCGAACAGCTCCGCCCGGTCACCATCGAACGCGGCTGGAGCAAGCACGCCGAGGGCTCCGTCCTCGTCTCCTTCGGCGACACCAAGGTCTTCTGCACCGCCTCCGTCACCGAAGGCGTCCCCCGCTGGCGCAAGGGAAGCGGCGAGGGCTGGGTCACCGCCGAGTACTCGATGCTGCCCCGCTCCACCAACACCCGCGGCGACCGCGAGTCCGTCCGCGGCAAGATCGGCGGCCGCACCCACGAGATCTCCCGCCTCATCGGCCGCTCCCTGCGCGCCGTCATCGACTACAAGGCCCTCGGCGAGAACACCGTCGTCCTCGACTGCGACGTCCTCCAGGCCGACGGCGGCACCCGCACCGCCGCCATCACCGGCGCGTACGTCGCCCTCGCCGACGCCGTTGCCTGGGCCCAGAACAAGAAACTGGTCAAGGCCGGCCGCAAGCCGCTCATCGGCACCGTCGGCGCCGTCTCCGTCGGCATCGTCGACGGCACCCCGCTGCTCGACCTCTGCTACGAGGAGGACGTCCGCGCCGAGACCGACATGAACGTCGTCTGCACCGGCGACGGCCGCTTCGTCGAGGTCCAGGGCACCGCCGAGGCCGAGCCCTTCGACCGCAAGGAGCTCAACGCCCTCCTGGACCTGGCCTCCGGCGGCTGCGCCGAACTCGCCGAGATCCAGCGCAAGGCCCTCGAAGGAACTCTCTGAGACGCGCCTGCGTCTCTCCGGATACGGGGCGCGCGGTTCGAAGCCGCGCGCCCCGTCCAGTCGTACAAGGTTCGGGAGGACCCGTCTTGAAGCGCCACCGTTCCATAGCACTCGCCGTCGCCACGGCAGCCGTACTCACCGGTCTCGTCGGCTGCGGCGCACTCGACAAGGCGATGGACTGCGTCAAGACCGCAGACGCGATCGCCACCTCCGTGGACAAGCTCCAGCAGGCCGTCTCCACCGCCTCCAACGACCCGACGCAGATCGAGGAGGCCCTGAACGACATCAACACCGAGATGGGCAACCTCAAGAACACGACGGACAACGCGGACCTGTCCAAGGCCGTCGACGACCTCACCAAGGGCGTCGAGACCGTCCGCACCGCCGTGAAGAACGGCGACGCCACCCCGGACATCAAGCCCATCACCGACGCGGCCACCGAGATCGGCAAGGTCTGCACGCCGGGCTAGGGCCTGGCTGAGCGGGGCGCGCCGCCGGGATAATCGGGGCATGACCCGTCTCGTTCTCGCCACCCGCAACGCGGGCAAGATCACCGAACTCCACGCGATCCTCGCCGACGCCGGCCTCGACCACGAGCTCGTCGGCGCGGACGCGTACCCTGACGTCCCCGACGTCAAGGAAACCGGCGTCACCTTCGCCGAGAACGCCCTGCTCAAGGCCCACGCCCTCGCCAAGGCCACCGGCCTGCCCGCCATCGCCGACGACTCCGGCCTGTGCGTCGACGTCCTGAACGGCGCGCCCGGCATCTTCTCCGCCCGCTGGGCCGGCACGCACGGCGATGACAAGGCCAACCTGAGCCTGCTCCTGGCCCAACTCGCCGACATCGACGACACCCACCGCGCCGCCCACTTCGCCTGCGCCGCAGCCCTGGCCCTCCCGGACGGCACGGAGCGCGTGGTGGAGGGCCGCATGCCGGGCGTCCTGCGCCACGCCCCGGTCGGCGCCAACGGCTTCGGCTACGACCCGATCCTCCAGCCACAGGGCTACGAGGTCACCTGCGCGGAGCTGACGCCGGACCAGAAGAACGCGATCAGCCACCGGGGGAAGGCGTTCCGGGCGCTGGTGCCGGTGGTGCGGGAGCTGGTGGGCTGAGGGTGCGTACGCGAACGGCCTGCGATCGATCCTTCGATTCACAGGCCGTTACCGTGCGGCGGAAGGGATTCGAACCCTCAAGCCCGATCAGGGGCCACAGATCCTAAGTCTGCTGCGTCAGCCGTTGCGCCACCGCCGCTCAACCGCCTGCCATCGTACCGGGCGCCGCCCCGGTGCCACGTAGCGGTGGCCGCATGGCAGTTGGGGCACAGCGGCCGCAGGTTCTCGCGGTGGTCGTCGGCCGCATGTCAGATGCCCAGGTCCTTGATGATCTTGGCTACGTGGCCGGTGGCCCTCACGTTGTAGAGGGCGCGCTCGACCTTGCCCTCCTCGTCGACGACGATCGTCGAGCGGATGACGCCCGTCACGACCTTGCCGTAGAGCTTCTTCTCGCCGAAGGCGCCGTACGCCTCCAGGACCTTCTTGTCCGGGTCGCCGACCAGGGTGACCTTCAGGGACTCCTTGTCGCGGAACTTCGCCAGCTTCTCGGGCTTGTCGGGGGACACGCCGATCACGTCGTAGCCCGCGCCCGCGAGCAGGTCGAGGTTGTCGGTGAAGTCGCACGCCTGCTTGGTGCAACCCGGGGTGAGCGCCGCCGGGTAGAAGTAGACGATGACCTTGCGGCCCTTGTGCTCCGCGAGCGAGACCTCGTTGCCGTCCGCGTCGGGCAGGGTGAAGGCGGGGGCGGTGTCGCCGGGCTGCAGTCGCTCGCTCATGACTCTCCTCAAAGGATGTACGCGTACACAAGAAGAGCCTAATGGGGGTCTGAGACAACCCTCGGGCCGCGAAGCTGACAGACTGTCCGTCTACGACCGATTACGACTACGGAGGCAGCGCGGTGTCGAACGCCAGGACCCCTGCGCAGATCGAGGCGGACATCGTCCGCCGGCGCGAGCAGCTCGCCGTCACTCTCGACGAGATCGGCATTCGGGTGCACCCGAAGACGATCATCGGCGATGCCAAGGCCAGGGTCGTCTCGACGGTCGACCAGACCGCCGGCCGGGCGTACGACGCGGTGCACCGCTGCGTCGACGGCGCCAAGGCGAAGCTCACCCACGAGGACGGCGCCCCGCGCCTGGAGCGCGTGGTGCCGGTCGCGCTGGCCGTCGTCGGCGTCGTCGGGCTCCTCGCGCTCTCCTCCCGTAGGCGCAGGGGCTGAGCCGAGAGGACTGTCCGGAGCATGACGCGCCAGACGTGTAGGTTCGACGCGTGAGCGAGAACACGCACGACAAGCTGCCCATCCGGATGCTCCACGACCGGGTGCTGGTCCGGACCGACTCCCCCGAGGGGGAGCGGCGCTCGGGCGGCGGCATCCTGATTCCGGCGACCGCGGCGGTCGGCCGCAGGCTGGCCTGGGCGGAGGTCGTCGCGGTCGGCCAGAACGTGCGGACCGTCGAGACCGGCGACCGGGTGCTGTACGACCCCGAGGATCGCGCCGAGGTCGAGGTCCGCGGCATCGCGTACGTGCTGATGCGTGAGCGCGATCTGCACGCGGTCGCCGCCGACCGGTTCGAGGGCACGAAGGACTCGACCGGGCTGTATCTGTAGCCGATAACGGATGGCCGATAGCCGATAGCCGATATCTCAGTTGAAGGCCTGGTGACCATGGTCACCAGGCCTTTCTGCCTTCGTTTTGTTACCGTGGAGGCACCCGACGAGACGCGCCGTACCGGGTCACACGCAAAGACGACGCACCGGTTCGATCCGTTGATCCGTCTCGCGGAAGGTATGCGTCGTCATGGCCTGGGTTCTTCTCATCGTCGCCGGTCTCCTCGAGGTCGGCTGGTCCATCGGCATGAAGTACACCGACGGTTTCACGCGTCTGTGGCCGAGCGTCTTCACCGGCGCCGGGATCGTCGCCTCCATGCTGCTGCTCTCGCAGGCCGCCAAGACCCTGCCCATCGGCACCGCGTACGGCGTGTGGGTCGGCATCGGCGCGGCCGGTGCGGCGGTCCTGGGCATGGTGGTGCTGGGCGAGCCGGCGACGGCCGCCCGGATCTTCTTCGTCTGTCTGCTGCTGGTGGCCGTGGTCGGCCTCAAGGCGACATCGGGCCATTAGGCGCGGGCGGCGGCGGGCCGGGCGGTGCGGGCGGCGCGGCGTCCGGGCGGGTGGAGCCTGAGCCTCCGCCTGCCGGGCCGTCCGGCCCCTGCCCCGGTCCGGTTCCGAAGCTCGATCGCGGTCCTGTTCCCGGTACCTGCCCGGGCGTCTGTCCCTGCCCCTGTCCCTGCCGCGGCGGGGTTGCCGGCTCGTGGCGGCCGCCCGGCGGGGACTGCGGGCCGAGGAGTTCCTGCTGGTCCTGGTCCGACGGCCGGTCCTGCTGCCCCTGTCCCTGCCCCTGTCCCGGCCTGTCGCCCTGCCCGAACGGGTCCTGCAAACCGTCCTGGAACGGTGCCAGGTCCTCCGCGCCCGCGGCCAGGCGCAGGTCGAAGTCCCGTACCTCCGTGCCCTCCAGGGCCTCGCGGGTGAACTGCGCCCAGATCTCGGCGGGCGCCCCGCCGCCGTTGATCCGCGGCAGCCCCATCGCCCCGTACAGCGGCTTCTGCGCGCCCGTGTCCGGGTCCTGGCCCATCATCGCGACGACCGTCGCCAGGTCGGGTGTGTAGCCCGCGAACCAGGCGGCCTTGTCGTCCTCCGCCGTCCCCGTCTTGCCGGCCGCAGGCCGTCCGGCGGCGAGCGCCGCGGTGCCGGTGCCGCCCTCGACGACGCCGCGCAGCATCGCGGTGGTCGTGTCAGCGGCCTCGCGGGCGACGGCCCGGCGGCGCGGGGCGGCGGGCAGTTCGAGCTCCTGGCCGTCCTTGCTGATGGAGGTGACCAGCGTGTACGTGCCGTGCTCGCCGTGGTTGGCGAGGGTGGCGTACGCCTCGGCCATGTCGAGGACGCTCGCGGTGGCGGGGCCGAGCGCGATGGAGGGGGAGGCGGTGAGGTCGGGGGTGGTCTGGGGCAGCCCGAGAGCGACGGCGGTCCGGCGGACCTTCGCGGGGCCGACGTCGACGGCCATCTGCGCGTACACCGAGTTCACGGACCTGTCGGTGGCCTCGCGGACGCTGATGTGGCCGTACGAGCCGCCGTCCTCGTTCTCGGGGGCGTACGCGGGGCCGCTCCAGCCCTGCACGGGGCGGCGGTCGCTGCCGTCGTAGTACGCGTTCGGGGTGATGGGCCGGCCGTCCTGGGTGCGCGCGGCGTGCTGCACGGCGGCCGCGAAGACGATCGGTTTGAAGGTCGAACCGACCTGGTAGTCGCGGCGGGTGGCGTTGTTGACGTACTGCTTCGTGTAGTCGACGCCGCCGTACATCGCGACGACCCGCCCCGTGCCGGGGACCACGGCGACGCCGCCGACGCGGACGTTGCGGTCGGTCTCGTTGGCGTCCCGGTCGAGCCGGGAGACGACCTGGTCGTCGACGGCCCGGACGAAGGCGTCCTGCTTCTTCTTCTCCAGGGTGGTGGTGATCCGGTAGCCGCCGGCGGCGAGGGTGTTCTCGTCGAGGATCTTGTGGTCGGTGAGGTAGTCCTCGACGGCCTGGACGAGGTAGCCGCGCTGCCCGGACAGGCCGGTCGCGGGCCTGGCCTTGTGGGGGGCGGGGAAGCGCATCGTGGCCCGTTCGGCGCGGCTCAGCCACTTCTCGTCGACCATGCCGTCGAGGACGTAGTGCCAGCGGGCGAGCGCCTGCGGCCGGTTCTCGGGGTGGGTGGCGACGTCGTACACGCTGGGGGCGTTGAGGAGCGTGGCGAGGTAGGCGCTCTGCGCGGTGTCGAGGGTCTCGACGTCCTGGCCGTAGTAGGCGCGGGCGGCGGCCTGCACGCCGTACGCGTTGCGGCCGAAATAACTGGTGTTCAGGTAGCCCTCGAAGATCTCCGCCTTGCTCTTCTCGCGGTCGAGCTTGATCGCGATGAAGAACTCCTTCACCTTTCGGGTGACGGTCCGTTCCTGGCCCAGGTAGTAGTTCTTGACGTACTGCTGGGTGATCGTGGAGCCGGACTGCTTGCCCTTGCCGGTGACGGTGTTCCAGGCGGCGCGGAGCATGGCCTGGGGGTCGACGGCGCGTTCGGAGTGGAAGTCGCGGTCCTCGGCGGCGAGGACGGCGTGCCGGAGGGCGGCGGGGATCCGGTGGAGGCGGACGTTCTCCCGGTTGACCTCGCCGTCCCGGGCGAGCTGGCTGCCGTCCGCGTACAGGTAGACGTTGGACTGCGCGGTGGCGGTCGCGTTGGCGGCGGGGATGTCGACGAGCAGGTAGCCGGCGGCGAAGCCGCCCAGGAGCAGCAGCGCGGCGAGCAGGAACGCGCCGAGCAGCGCGCGCCAGGAGGGGAGGAGGCGTCGTCGTGCCTTCTTCTTCGGGCGGGGGGTGGGGGTTGGGGAGGGGGCGGGGGCGTGGGCGGGAACCGTTCGGTCCCGGGGTTCCCAGCCGGTCAGCTGTGACTCCTGGTCGCGCATGCCCACATATTGCACGCCTTTCGGGCGCAAGCCGTGAATCCGGCTCGAAATGGGGTCGCGAGGCCACTCCGAGGCAGCTAAGGTCGTGCGCTTTGGCGGCGCAGGGACGCAGGGGAGAGGGGCGGGGGCGTGGTTCGGCTGTACGCGCTGGTCGCCGCGGGTGGGTTCCGGCGCTATGCCACGTACCGGACGGCCACCTTCGCGGGACTGTTCACCAACACCGTCTTCGGCTTCATCCTGGCGTACACCTATATGGCCCTGTGGGACGAGCGCCCGCACCTGGGCGGCTACGACATGGCCGACGCGCTCGCGTACGTGTGGATCGGCCAGGGGTTGATCACCGTCTGCGGGCTGATGGGCGGCGGCTTCGAGGACGAGATCATCGAGCGGATCCGGAGCGGCGACATCGCCGTCGACCTGTACCGGCCGGCCGACCTCCAGGCCTGGTGGTTCGCGGCCAACCTGGGGCGGGCCTCGTTCCAGTTCCTGGCCCGCGCGGTGGGCCCGATGGCCGTCGGCGCGCTGGCGTTCGACATCGCGCTGCCCGAACGGGCGGTGACCTGGCCCGCGTTCCTGGTGTCGGTGGTGCTCGGCGCGAGCGTGAGCTTCGGGATCTGGTACCTGGTCGCGCTGACCGCGTTCTGGCTGATGGACGGCACGGGCGTGGCCCAGGTGGCGTGGCTGACGGGCCTGTTCTTCTCCGGGATGCTGCTGCCGCTGAACGTGTTCCCGGGCTCCCTGGGCGAGGTCGCGCAGGCGCTGCCGTGGGCGTCGCTGCTTCAGGTCCCGGCGGACGTGTATCTGGAGAAGTACCAGGGCTGGGGCGTGCTGCGGGCGTACGCGTTCCAGGCGGGCTGGGCGGTGGCGCTGCTCGCGGCGGGCCGGCTGGTGCAGTCGGCGGCGACGCGGAAGGTGGTGGTGCAGGGTGGGTGACCTGGGCCCGCAGGGCCCGCGGGGCCGGTGGGGGCTGCGGGAGGCCTGGCGGACGTACCGGGGTCGGGTCGGGGAGGGCCGGCGGACGTATCGGAGTCGGGTCGGGGAGGCCTGGCGGACGTACCGGATGGTCGCCGGGATGTGGATCCGGTCGACGATGGCGTACCGCTCCTCCTTCGCGATGACGCTCGCCGCCTCCTTCGCCGTGACCTTCTTCGACTTCGTCGTCATCCTGCTGATGTTCGGTCAGGTGGACGGCCTGGGCGGGTTCTCGTTCGGCGAGGTGGCGTTCCTGTACGGCGCGGCCGGTACCTCCTTCGGACTCGCGGACCTGGTGATGGGCTCGCTGCAGCGGATGGGCGGCCGGGTGCGGGACGGCACGCTCGACACGCTGCTGGTGCGCCCGGCGCCGGTGCTGGCGCAGATCGCCGCGGACCGGTTCGCGCTGCGCCGCCTCGGCCGGGTGGCGCAGGGCCTGTTCGTGCTGGTCTGGGGGCTCGCGCTGATCGACGTGGCGTGGACGGCGCCGAAAGCGCTCCTCGTACCGGTGATGGTGGTGTCCGGCGCGGTGATCTTCTCCGCGCTGATGGTGCTCGGCGCGTCGCTGATGTTCTGGGCGCAGGACGCGTCGGAGGTCACCAACGCGTTCACGTACGGCGGCAACACGCTGCTCGGCTACCCGCCGACGATCTTCGCGAAGGAGCTGGTGCGGGGCGTCGTGTACGTCGTCCCGCTGGCGTTCGTGAACTGGCTGCCCGCGCTGTACGTGCTGGGCCGGCCGAGCCCGGGGGGCGCGCCGGCCTGGGCGGGATTCCTGTCGCCGCTGGTGGCGGCGGGGTGCTGCGCGGTGGCGGGCGTGGCGTGGCGGGCGGGGCTGCGTTCGTACCGGAGCACGGGAAGCTGAGGGGTTGAAGGTGGGCGACGACCTGATCGTGTTGGACGACGTGCAGAAGGTCTTCGACGTACGGCGCAAGGGGAAGGGCCTGCTCCGCCGCGAGAAGCGGCAGGTCAGGGCGGTGGACGGGATCAGTTTCACGGTGTCGCGCGGTGAGATGGTCGGGTACATCGGCCCGAACGGCGCGGGGAAGTCCACCACGATCAAGATGCTGACCGGCATCCTCACCCCGACCGGGGGCCGGCTGCGGGTCGCCGGCATCGACCCGGCGCGGGAGCGGACGCGGCTGGCGCGGCGGATCGGGGTGGTGTTCGGGCAGCGCACGACGCTGTGGTGGGACCTGCCGCTGATCGACTCGTACCGGCTGGTGCACCGGATGTACCGGGTCCCGGACCGGCGGTTCGCGGAGAACCTGGAGCGGTGCGTGGAGCTGCTGGAACTCGGCGCGCTGCTCGACGTGCCGGTGCGGCAGCTGTCACTCGGTCAGCGGATGCGCGGCGACATCGCGGCGGCGTTGCTGCACGACCCGGAGGTGCTGTACCTGGACGAGCCGACGATCGGGCTCGACGTCGTGTCGAAGACGCGGGTGCGGCAGTTCCTGCGGGACCTGAACGTGGAGCGGGGCACGACGGTCCTGCTCACCACCCACGACCTGACCGACATCGAGCAGCTGTGCCGGCGGGTGATGGTGATCGACCACGGCCGGCTGATGTACGACGGCGGGCTCGCCGGACTGCACGAGGCGGGGGAGAGCGAGCGGACGCTGGTGGTGGACCTGGAGCGTGAGCTTGCGCCGATCGAGGTCGCAGGGGCCCGGTTCGTACGGGCGGAGGGGGCGCGGCAGTGGCTGGCGTTCCCGGCGTCCGCGTCGGCGGCGCCGGTCGTGGCGGCGGTGGCGGAGGCGTACCCGCTGGTGGACCTGTCGGTGCGGGAACCGGACATCGAGACGGTGATCGCGAAGATGTACGGAGTTGACGCGCGGGGAACTCGGGAGGCGGAGTCGGAGTCTGTGAGGTAGGGACATTCGTACGGGAACGGCACGTACGGGTACGGGAACGGCACGGGGACGGGTGGACGGCATGAATCGCACGGACATGGAGGAGGCGCCTCCCCTTCCCGCGCGCCGGCCGCTGGCGGCGTTCTCGTACACGGCGGCGGACGAGGAGAAGAGCCGCGGCGTGCGGCGGATGAAGGCCACGGCGACGGGCCTGCTTCTGCTGGTGGCGGTGATCTTCGCGCTGGCGACCTGGGGGAGGAACGAGGGCTGGGGCCCGTGGGCGGACTATGTCGCGGCGGCGGCGGAGGCCGGGATGGTCGGCGCGCTGGCGGACTGGTTCGCGGTGACGGCGCTGTTCAAGCGGCCGTTGGGGCTGCCGATCCCGCACACGGCGATCATCCCGACGAAGAAGGACCAGCTGGGCGCGACGCTGGGCGCGTTCGTCGGCGAGAACTTCCTGTCCCCGGAGGTGGTACGGGACCGGCTGCGGTCGCTGGGCATCGGCGGCCGGCTGGGCGCCTGGCTGGCGGACCCGGCGCACGCGGACCGGCTGACGGCGGAGCTGGCGACGGCGCTGCGCGCCGCGCTGACGGTGCTGCGGGACTCGGACGTGCAGGCGGTGGTGGGGGAGGCGATCACGCGACGGGCGGACGCGGCGGAGATCGCGCCGGGGATAGGCAAGACCCTGGAGAAGATCGTCGCGGACGGGGCGCACCGGCGGGCCGTCGACCTGATCTGCGCGCGGGCCCACGACTGGCTGGTGTTCCACGGGGACTCGGTGATGGACGCGGTGCAGGGCGGGGCGCCGGGCTGGACGCCGAGATTCGTGGACAGAAAGGTGGGCGAACGCGTCTACAAGGAACTGGTCCGCTTCGTCACGGAGATGCGGGACATGCCCGGGCACCCGGCGCGCGGCGCGATCGACCGCTTCCTGACGGACTTCGCAGCCGACCTCCAGGCGGACACGGACACGCGGGCACGCGTGGAGCGCCTGAAGTCGGACATGCTGGCGAGACCGGAGGTCCAGGACATCATCGCGTCGGCGTGGGCGGCAGTCCGCTCGATGATGCTGGCCGCAGCCGAGGACGACCGCAGCGAACTCCGCCTACGCGCCCGCGCCTCCCTGATCTCCCTCGGCACCCGCCTGACGACGGACGGCCGCCTGCAGTCGAAGGTCGAAGGCTGGCTGGAGGACGCGGCGGCCTACGTGGTGACGACGTACCGCGCCGAGATCACGTCCCTGATCACGGACACGGTAGCGAGCTGGGACGCGGCCCAGACGTCGAAGAAGATCGAGGCGAACATCGGCCGCGACCTCCAGTTCATCCGCATCAACGGCACGGTGGTCGGCGCGCTGGCGGGCCTGCTGATCTACACCGTGAGCCACGCACTGGGCGGCTGACGCCACGGGCTCGGGCCGCCCAGCGCGTGAGGGGAGGTGCTGGGCAGTACGTGCGTGAAGGGGCGGGCGTTCAGCGCGAGGCCGGCCGGCGGGTTGGTCGGCGCTCAGCGCGAGCAGCGGGTGACGACGGCGGAGGCGGCGGCGACACCGGCGGCAAGCCCGAGCACGGCAGGCCAGGCCCCGATCTTCTTGGCGAGCGGATGAGCGGCCCCGAAGGCCCCGAGGTAAGCGGCAGTCATCCCCACGGCCACGGGCGCCCCACCGTCCCGATGCCACTCCCGCGCAGCGGCAACCCCGGCCCCGCCGAGCACCAGCCCCCCAAGAGGCCGCTT
>NZ_DATCVQ010000375.1:0-4135 GCF_036566765.1 Streptomyces sp. | reverse complement strand
GTAGTAAGCGGACCGCACAGCGTCATCAATCGGAACCGCGACGGACACCCTCCCCTCCGCCTCCCCGACGAACAGTGCGGGATCGTCCGTGTCGGCCAGCCCGATGGCCTCAATGCCCAGCTGACCAGCCCCGCAGACCCAACCGTGGTCCCCGACGACGAGCTCGGGCAGCGGCGAGCCGGCGTCGGCGAGACCCTCCAGTGCGGCCCTGACGGGGAGCGGCGAGTGGGTGTGCGCCCCCGTTTCACGCCCGGCTGCGGACGCGCCGGGTTCGCGCACGAACGCGACGCCTCGTACGTAGTCGAGGTTGTACGTGCGTAGACCGAACCGGGTCGTTATGTCGACACATCGCCCCTGCGCCGGTGTGAGAACAAGACATCCCGCCGCCGACATCGCGTCTGCGAGCGCGGCGTAGAAGCCCAGCAGCCGGTGCGGATGACCCGTCCCGAACAGCACCGGAGCGCGCCGCGCCGCCGTGTCCCGGAGCCGCGCGGCGAACGCGTCCAGGCCGCGCAGGGTCCGCTCCGGGTCGATGACATCGGGCCCCGTACGGTGCCGGGGGTCGTCCGACACCCCGCACTTGGCCACCATCAGCCGCAGCAGTTCGTGCTCGTCCCAGCCCCGGTCGGGGTGCAGCCCCAGTGTCACCCGCGGATCGCGCGCGGCGAAGAGCCGGTAGCTCCGCAGACTCTCCTCGCGCGAGGTCGACACGGGCCCGGCCAATCTCGCCGCCAACAGATGCGCACGCAACGCCCCGGTACTCAGCACCACTCGATGCTGCCGCAGACCCCGCCGGCAGACGTCAAAACCCGCCACAGACACCACAGTTGGCGTAACGCGGCCGGACACTGTCCGAATGCCTGCGGGTACGGGCGGCCCCGGGAGCGGGCCCGCGTCAGGCCAGCAGCCCGCGCAGCGGGAACGCCGCCTTCCGGGTCGCGAGCACCGCCTGGTCCAGCCGGTCCGCCGGGTCGTACCCCTCCGACCAGTCCCGCCACTCGACCGGCCACCGGCCGTCCGTCATCCGCCCCGGCCCCAGCTGCCGCGTCCGCGCGTACACCTGGTCCTTCCACTCCTCGGGGATCACCGACTCGGGCTCCACCGGCGCGTGCGCCGCGATGCCCACGAGATGCGTCCAGGACCGCGGTACGACGTCCACCACCGCGTACCCGCCGCCGCCCAAGGCCACCCACCGCCCGTCGGCGTACTGGTGCGCCAGCTCGTGGCACGCCTCCTGCACCGCCCGCTGCGCGTCGAGCGACACCGCCAGGTGGGCCAGCGGGTCCTCGAAATGCGTGTCCGCCCCGTGCTGCGTCACCAGCACCTGCGGACGGAAGTCCGCGATCAGCTCCGGCACCACCGCGTGGAACGCCCGCAGCCAGCCCGCGTCCCCGAGCCCCGCCGGCAGCGCCAGGTTCACCGCCCCGCCCTCGCCCGCCCCCGGCGCACCGGTCTCCTCCGGCCAGCCGGTCTGCGGGAACAGCGTCCGCGGATGCTCGTGCAGCGAGATCGTCAGAACGCGCGGGTCCTCCCAGAACGCCGCCTGCACCCCGTCGCCGTGGTGCACGTCCACGTCCACGTACGCGACCCGCTCCGCGCCCAGCTCGAGCAGGCGGGCGATCGCCAGCGAGGCGTCGTTGTAGATGCAGAACCCGGACGCCGCCCCCGGCATCGCGTGGTGCAGCCCGCCGGCGAAGTTCACCGCGTGCGCGGCCTCCCCGCGCCAGACCGCCTCGGCCGCGCCCACCGACTGCCCGGCGATCAGCGCGGACGCCTCGTGCATCCCGGCGAACGCCGGATCGTCGACCGTCCCGAGCCCGTACGCCTGGTCCGCCGACCGCGGGTCCGCGGACGCCGCCCGCACCGCCGCCACGTAGTCCTCACGGTGCACGAGCCGCAGCGTCGAGTCTCCGGCCGGCTTCGCCGCCACCACGTCGACCTGCCGGTCGAGGCCGTACGCCCGCACCAGCCCCATGGTCAGCGCGAGCCGTACCGGATCCATCGGATGGTCGGGACCGAAGTCGTACCCGGTGACAGCTTCATCCCACATCAACAGTGCGCGGCCGCTCATGCCCGCCACCGTATCGGGCCGGTCGCGCGCCGAACGACGTGGCATACACCACCGTCACCAGGACCAACACCATCGGCACAAGCATCGCCCCGCGATACGTCCACGCGTCGCCCAGCGCCCCCACCAGCGGGGAGCCGATCAGGAAGCCGACGTAGTTGAAGACATTGAGCCGCGCGACGGCCGCGTCGCTCGCGCCGGGGAACAGCCGCCCGGCGGCCGCGAAGGTCTGCGGCACGATCACACTGAGCCCCAGCCCCAGGATCGTGAACCCGGCCATCCCGACCCAGGCCCCCGGCGCCGCCGCTACGACCGCGAACCCGAGCGCCGCCAGCACCGACCCGGCCCGCACCACGGCCGCCGCACCGAACCGCCGCACCCCGAGGTCCCCCACCGAGCGCCCGAGCAGCGTCGTCACCATGTACGCGTTGTACGGCACGGTCGCCAGCTCCTCCGAGCTGTTCAGCACGTCCTGGAGGTACTTCGCCGACCAGTTGGAGACCGTGGAATCGCCGATGTACGCGAAGCTCATGACGAGACACAGCGGCATCAGCAGCTTGAACGCGACCCCGCCGCCGACGGCACCCGCCCCGTCCCCCACCACCGGCCCGGGCTCCCCGTCCACGTACCAGCGGCTCCCGACGAACGCGACGGGCAACAGCACGGCCACCACGGGCAGATAGGACACGAACAGCGGCAGGTGCCAGTGCGCCCCGGCCCACGCCAGCGAGGCCCCCGCGATGCCGCCGAGACTGTACGAGGCGTGGAAGCCGAGCATGATGCTCCGCCCGTACGCCCGCTGGAGGCTCACCCCGAGCATGTTCATCGAGGCGTCCAGCGCGCCCACCGCAAGCCCGAACACCCCGAGCGCCACGGCCGCGTGCCACAGCTCGGACCCGGCCCCGACGCCCAGCAGCGCCAGCAGCACCACCGGCTGCGTCCAGCGCAGCACCGCCCCCGGCCCGACGCGGGCTACGAGCTTCTCGGTGACGACGCTCGCGACGCCGGCGAGGATCGGCACGGCGGCGAGGAAGACCGGCAGCAGCCCGTCGGAGATCCCGTACCGGTCCTGGATCGCCGGTATTCGGGTCACGAGCAGAGCAAAGGTGACCCCCTGCACGAAGAAGCTCACCGCGAGAGATCCCCGCCCACGCCGCAACCGCGTCTCTGTCATGGCGGCACAGCGTAGGGCCGGGACCTACCCATGGGTAGATGGATCACATACCCAATGTCGGAAGCAGCTCGTCCATGCGCCCGAAGTACCCCGTGGCCCCGGCCAGCCGCTCCCGCGACGTCATGGCCGTGAACCCGTACACGTCCATCCCGGCCGCCCGCGCCGCCTCGACGCCGAGCCGGCTGTCCTCCACGACGACGCAACGCTCGGGCGCGACGCCCATGCGGGCTGCGGCATGAAGGAAGAGATCGGGCGCCGGCTTCCCTCGGCCGACATCCTCGGCACTGAACACGATCTCGTCGCGGAACCATCCATCGAGCCCGGTCTTCCGGTGCCCCACCCGAATCCGCTCATGACTCCCGGACGACGCCACGCAGTACGGCACACCCTCGCCGACCAGCCTCTTGAGCACATCGCCCGCCCCGGCGACGGCCTCCAACTCCCGCTGGAACGCGGCGAACACCCGCCGATGAAACGTCTCGTCGAAGTCCGCCGGCAGCCGCTCCCCGGTCCGCTCTTCGACCAGTTCATGGATACGGTGCATGGCCGATCCCATGTAGTCGCGCACGGATTCCTCGTACGAGGTCGGGTGCCCGAGCTCGGTGAGGTAGGCGGCCAGGATGGTGTTGGAGATCGGCTCGCTGTCGACGAGCACACCATCATTGTCGAAGATGATCAGTTCGTAGCGCATGGAGATCACCCTAAACGCAGAAAAGCCCCGCACCATGAGGTGCGGGGCTTTCCCACAATGATTGTTCGGCGGCGTCCTACTCTCCCACAGGGTCCCCCCTGCAGTACCATCGGCGCTGAAAGGCTTAGCTTCCGGGTTCGGAATGTAACCGGGCGTTTCCCTAACGCTATGACCACCGAAACACTATGAAGTTGGAACTCCA
>NZ_DATCVQ010000374.1:0-4875 GCF_036566765.1 Streptomyces sp. | reverse complement strand
GGCGCGCCGCCGCCGGCGCGCCCGCGTGGGGGCAGGCGCGGGGGCCGCCCACAGGGCGCGCAGGCGCTCCTCCTCGGTACGGGGGATGCCGGGGCCGAAACGGAGCAGGATCTCGCCGTTGTCGCCTTCGGCTGCCGCCGGGGCGAGGGGTGGGGTGGGGCCACCCTGGTTCCGTCTGCCGAGGACTGTGGCCTGTTCGTCGGAGGCGGCGGGCGGTGAGGTCCGGCCACGCCGACCGAGGACGGTGGCACCGCTGTCACCATCGCTCGCCTCGCCGCCCCGCGCGTCCCGGACGGCCTCCGGCGCGTCGGCGGCCTCGGGGTCGGCCGCCGTACGGTCCGCCCGCGTCGTGTCGGCGGCCTCGGAGCCGGCCTCGGTACGGGCCGGCCCCGCCGCGTCGATGCCCCCGGAACCAGCCGCCGCACGGTCCGCCCCCTCCGCCCCCGTCGTGTCCCCGCCCGTCGTCTCGCCGCGGACAGCCCCCGCAAGCTCCGTCAAGGCGGCGGTCGCGGCCGCGTGCAACGCTGTCCGGCGCAGGAAGTCCCGGGGGAGCGCCGCGCGGCCGGAGGTGAGCGTCGTCCTCGCCGCGGCGAGGTCGCCCGACTCGGCCGTTTCGGAGCAGCGGGCGAACAGGGCCGCCGCCGGTGTGCCGGCCGCCGCCCAGGCGCTGCCGAGCGTACGGGCGAGGGCCGCCCACGCGGTGATGTCGGCGGAGGCGGTCGAGGCGTCCTCGGACAGCGCCGTGGCCAGCGCGGCCTCCGCGAGCAGGGCCGTGCCGTCCGGGGCCAGTACGACGCAGTCGGGGGTGAGCGAACCGTGGGCGAGCCCGGCCGCGTGCAGGGCAAGCAGGGTCTGCGCCGTCTCGTTGAGGACGCTCGCCGCGCTGCCCGCGTCTAGGCCGGGCGCGCCCACCGACAGAAGATCCCCGACCGTACGGACCGGCGGGCGCGCGACGATCAGCCACACGTCCCCGGCCTCCCCCACGAGGTCGACCGTGGCCGGCACACCGGGCAGCCGGAGCTTCGCCACGGCGAGCACGGCGGACGCGAGCCGCTCGCGCGCACCTTGCGGCGCGAGCAGGGCGCGGTCGATCCGCAGCACGCCGAGCGGAGACTCGTCGGCGCGCCCGGGCCTCAAGGCGTACCAGGCGCCGAAGCGTCCTTCACGTGACCAGTCCGACAGGGCACGCCCACGGACCGTGACGGGTGTCGTCATCGCGATCTGTTCTCCCTCAGCACGGCGGCGCGTCCATCGAAGCCGTCTGGCGTCCGCTCGCCGACTGTGGGCTGCTGCTGACGGCGACGTTCCAGGTGCCCCGGCACGGGTGGTTCGAGAAGTCCGCCTCGAAGGTCACGGAGTACTCCCCGGCGCCCGACAGCTGCCGGGACTGCGAACCGTACGGCTGGGCGGGCGTGTTGACGTAGAAGTCCGCGGAGAGCGTCAGCGGACCCGTGCCCGTGGTGCGGACGGTCACGTCCGCGACGAGGGTGCCCGGTCGCTGTCCCCGGCGCCAGGAGTCGATGACGATCGTGATCGTGCCCGGGGTCGACGGAACCGGGGCGTCGGTCGTCCGGGACGGCGCGGGGGCCGTCGGGGACGGTCCGGTGGTCGCGGGCGGCGGCGTGTCGCCCGGGGTCGTCGAGGCGCTCGGCGAGGGGTCGGCCGTGGCGTCGCCGGACGGCGACCCGCTCGGCGTCGGCGAGCTCGTACCCGCGGAGGGGGACGATGAGGAGAGGGACCGGGACGGAGACGGGGAACCGGACGTGAGCGGCCCGGACGGTACGGAACTGGCCACCGTCGTCGTCGTGTCGCCCGTACGGGCCGTCGCGACCGTCCACGTACCGCCGATCACCGCCAGCGCGGCGACTCCGGCGGCCGCCTTCCACAGGCGGGGCTTCAGCCGGCCCAGTACGGTCAGCGCCGGCGTCGCCTGAAAGATCGCCGACACCGTCGCGAAGGGGAACAACAGGGCCAGCAGCGCGGCGAGTTCGGCGAGCCTGCGACGCCCGCGCTCCTCCCAGCCCGCGCCGTACCCGTCGGTGGCGGCGCGTTCGAGCTCGGCGAGGAACGCCTCGATGCCGGGCCGGTCCGCGGGGTCTTTGGCCAAGCCCTCGCGCACCAGGGCGCGTACCGGCTCCGGTACGTCGTCCACCGCGACGGGCGCCCGCAGGTGCTGCAGCCGCAGCGCCGTCAGGTCGTCGGCGCGGAACGGCCGCCGTCCGGTCAGGCACTCGTAGAACACGGCCGTCGCCGCGTACACGTCGCCCGCCGGGCCCGCCGGCTCGCCGTCCCACTGCTCGGGCGCCATGTACGCGGGCGTGCCCGCGGCCTCCGCCTCGCGGCCCGTGCGCACGGCGATGCCGAAGTCGGCGAGGGCGCTCGAACCGTCGGCGCGGACCAGCACGTTCTCCGGCTTGTAGTCGCGGTGGACCACCCCGGCCGTGTGTGCCGCGCCCAGCCCGAGGAGGGAGCCCTTGAGCAGGACGAGGGCCGCCTCGGGGCCAGTGGGCCCGTGCGCCCGCAGGAGTTCGCGGAGGGTGACCCCGTCCACCGCCTCCATGACGATCGCCGCGCCCCGACGGGCCTCCACGTACTCGTACAACCGCACCACGCACGGGTGCCGCAGGTCGCCGAGCAGCCGCGCCTCGGCCCGGAAGCGGGCCAGGAACTCCTGGTCGCCGCGGAGCCGTTCGCTCAGGTACTTGACGGCCACGGGCACGCCCGTCGCCTCGTGCCGCGCCAGTACGACACGGCCCCCGGCGCCCTCGCCGAGCGTGCGCACGGCCGCATAGCCGGGCACCGCCCAGCCGCCGGCGCCGTGCGCCGTGCCCGGTGCGTCCGCGGTGCCTGGTACGTCGGTCATGCCGCCCCCTCCACGGCCGCGCCGTCCACCAGGCGCGCCGGCCTCGCGCCCGCCGCCGCGCGACGCCGCTTCACCACCCGGATCACCCAGCGAATCGGCGCCGCCCACACCGGGAACGCCACCAGGCCGACGACCACCGCCACGATCACCGTGTCCCACGGCGCGGCCACCCGCCCCGCCAGCCAGTCCCCGAGCCGGGAGTGCCAGGCCAGCAGGGCCAGCACCAGGAAGCCGTACGTTCCGACGATCACCGCGAGGCCGTACGCTGCCATGCCCGCCTGGCGCGGCCCGGGCCGACGGCCCGCCCGCAGGTCCCGCCAGAGCCCCTTGCGGAAGTACGCACTCGCCTCCTCGCGCAGCCGCGGCACGCGCAGCGCGTCGGTGAGCGCCTGATAACCGTCCAGCGGCATCAGCGGATTGAAGTTGTACAGGGTGTTCAGATACAGCCCGAAGGCGATGTGGAAGAGGACGGCCGAGACGGGTCCGACCGGCAGGTACGCCGCGCCCAGGGCGCACCAGCCCGCCAGGGCCGCGGTCGAGACCGGCCCGGACAGCGCCACCACGACCCGCGACCAGCGGGTGCCGAACCACATGTCGCTGGTGTCCACGAACGCGAACGGCATCCCCATCATGAGCATGAAGCCGCCGCGCCGGACCTTGCGGCCGTACGACTTCACGGCCAGCGCATGGGACAGCTCGTGCACCATCAGGGCCGAGATGTAGCCGACGGCCAGCACCACCGGGCCCCAGGGCCCGGCGCCGCCGAAGTCCAGCAGATGCTGCCGTCCCTGCGCCACGCCGAAGAACGCCACCAGGCCGCCGATCAGCGACAGCCAGACCAGGGCCACTCCGGTACGGGTGAAGAACCGCCAGCCGCCGCCGTCGTACAGGCGGGTCACGGCCCTGTCGAGGCCCGGTACGGACACCTCCAGCTTGAGCAGCGCCCGGTACACCGCCTGCCAGAACCGCCGCAGGACCGTGGCCTCCTGCTCGTCCCGCTGCCCCGGCAACCCGCGCAGCAGTCCCGCGCCCGCGAACGCCGTGAGCGCGGCCTCGATCCGCGGCAGCGCCAGCTCGCCGAAGCGGTCGGCGTACGCGAACAGCAGGTCCCGCACGGTGTTGTCGCCGTCGATGGCGTTCCACAGGAACACCTCGCGCTCGTCCAGCTGGAGGTACACGCCGGTGCGCGTGTTGCTCAGCACCCAGGGCGGCTCGCCGCGGCCGCCCGTGGGCACCCGCTTGAGCGCCCACCCGCTTCGGCGGCGGGGCCGCGCGGTGAGCGGTCCGTTCGCCTCCGGCACCTCCTCCTCGGGGGTGGCGCCGGCCGGCAGTTCGGTGAGCTGGGTGCCGACCACCATGGTCCGTGAGCCGATCCGCGCGTCGCGCGGCTGCTCGAACACCATGCGAACGTCGCCGACGGAAAGCTCGACGCCGTCGGCGAGCCGCGCCGACCCGCCGTGCAGGTTCACCCCGGCGACGGCCGTGCCGTTGAACGAGTCCAGGTCCTCGATCCGGAAGCCCGACTCGTCACGGACGACGCGGGCATGGCGGCGCGACACACTGCCGTCCGGCAGGACGACGTCGTTGTCGGCGTCGCGGCCCAGCGTCGTGACCGGACGGGTCAGCGGTACGAGGAGGGTGGGGTCGTCGACGCCGCGCAACTGGGGCGCGGCGAACGACGTCGGCGCCGCGCCGCGGCGGAGGGTGCCGCAGCGCAGGCAGTACGGGAAGTCGCGCCGAACGTGCACGCGACAGGCGTGGCAGAGCATTCCGGTGGATCCGACGCCTCAGGAGCCGGTGACGAAGGAGCCGCCGGACGGACCGCCGGGTGCGTCGTGGCCGGGGCCCGTCGCGTGGATGTGGCTGCTGCCGCCGAGGCGGTCGATGCCCGGACGGAACAGTCCGCTGCCGCCCGCGCCGTCGGAGTCGGGGGCGGGGGTGTCCGCGTGGCCGCCGCCGTGGCCGCCTCCCTCGCCGCCGTCGCCGCTGTTGCCGCCGGCTCCGGTGCCGGG
>NZ_DATCVQ010000373.1:0-18638 GCF_036566765.1 Streptomyces sp. | reverse complement strand
GCCGGAGTCGGCCGCGCACTCGGTCTCCGCGACGACCAGCTCGGTCTCGGCCACCCGGGTCCGCACACCCGGCAGCGCCGCGCGCAGCGCGTCGGGGTTCGCGTACCGGTGTCCGCGGCCCGTCATGCACGCCGCCCACGCCGTCACCGACCGGCGGAACCCCGGGTCCGCGCGCACCTTCGGCACGTACAGCGGCGTCAGGTTCGCCACCGTCAGCCGGGCCTCGAACCAGCCCCGCAGGTCGCCGTACAGGCGGCGCTGCGCCCGCGCCGTACACCCCTGGTCGCTCGCCGCCACCACGCCGCCGCCCGGCATCCGCGCCGAGAGGCCGACCGGGCGGGCGCCGTTCAGGGCCGCCAGCGCGGCCTTCTGCCGCCGGGGCGGCAGGCCGCGGAAGTAGCGTTCGTTGGGGTCGGCCGCCTTCAGCGCGGCGATCCGGCGCTCCTCGTCGCGGCCGAAGCCGTGCGCCCGCGCCCAGGCGACGTCGTCGACGACATACGGGAAACGGCGCGGCGGCGGCTCCTGCGGGACCCGGATCTCGTACCGGAAGCCCCGCTCGGCCAGGCAGTCGGAGATCAGTCGCTGTTCGGCCCGGGTCAGGGACTGCTGGTCCGACCACGTGAGCGTCGAGGGGGCGGGCGCCGCGCGTTCCTCCGTCGGCGCCGCGCAGCCTCCCGAAGCCGTCAGCGCGAGCATCAGCATCGCCAGGACCGCCGGTCGCACGCTTCGTCTCCCCCTGGTCGGCCGCTCCGTCCGGACAGCGCCCAGGCTGCCCGCCGGCGCTCGGGCGAATGCGCATCGACGCAGGTGAAACGTTGCCTCCTCCCCCGGAAGGGTGGCCGTCTCACAAGATCCGAAGAATGATCGGGGGGAAGATCGAGAAGTCGGGCGAGGAAGTGCCGCTCACGCGTCCCGTACGAACGCGGTCAGCCTCGCGACGTACTCCCGCGCATGCGTGATGTGCGGGATGTGGGCCGCGCCCTCGATCGTCTGCCGGCGCGCCCGGGGCAGGGCCGCTGCCAGCCGGTCCAGGACGGTCGAGAACCAGGCCGGGCTCTCCGTGCCGCCGCTCAGCAGGACCGGGGCGTCGAGGCGGGCCAGGGGGCGCAGGTCGAGCTCCGCCCAGCGGGCGTCCTGCTGCTCGTCCAGGAACGTCTGCCCGTGCCGTACGAACGTGGCGCGCAGCGCGTCCGGCAGCTTCTCCCACTCGCCCGGGCCGAGGGCGACCTCCTCGACGAAGATGCGGGCGGCCGCCTCGTCCTCGCCGTGGCGGAGGTGGTCCACGGCGGCGTCCATGGACATCAACGTCGGCTGCAGCTCCGCCATGGACGCGGCGTCGTCGGCCACCACCCCGACCAGCGGGGGCTCGTGGACCGTGAGCGAGCGGAAGAGCTCGGGCCGGCGGGCGGCCAGACCGAGGGCGATCGACGCGCCGAAGGAGTTGGCGGCGACGTGCGCCGGGGCGTGGCCGAGCGCCTCGATCAGCGCGGCGAGGTCGTCCTCGTCCTGGGTGCGGGTGCCCTGGCCGGGCTCCGTCCCGCTGTCGCCGTGGCCCCTGCGGTCGTACGCGACGGCGGTGAACGACGCCCTGATGTCGGCGTCGATCGCGGGCCGCCAGCTGTTGTGGTCGTTCCACGAGCCGTGGACGAGGACGAGCGGTTCGCCCGCGCCGACGGTCTCGTACGCGAGGTCGACGCCGTTGGCGCGCACCATCTGGGGCATACGGTCACTCCTCGTCGGACGGGTCGGGGCGGGTCGGGGCGGCTCATCTCGCAGCGTCGCCCGGAAACGCGACGGCCGCATCCGACGACCCGTCGGATGCGGCCGAATGGCACGGGAGGATCACACCGCGACCGCCTCTGTCTCGGGCTCGGGCTCGGACGAGGGCTGGGCCGTACGACGCGCCACCCTGCCGCGCAGCGCCAGCGTCCCCGCCGCCGTCAGCAGGCCCGCGGTGAGGGCGCTCCACCACAGCGTGGCCGCGCCCAGCGAGGTGTAGACGCCGACGCCCAGCGTCAGTGCGGCGAACCGGGCCACGCCCCACGTCCAGCTGAACGCCCCCTGGTAGCGGCCGCGGGCGTGCGCCGGGGCCAGGTTGGAGACGATGGCGGCCGCGATGCCCGCCACCACGACCTCGCCCAGGGACCAGACGGCCACCGAGACCGCGTACCCGGCGACGCCGTCCGCGAGGCCGGTCAGCGCGACGCCGAGGGCGATCAGCATGCTGCCCGCGGCCTGCACCGGCAGCTGCGGCAGACGGGCGAGGCGGGCGGAGGCGAAGGGCTGGAGGGCGACCACCACGATCGCGTTGATCGCCGCCATCGTCCCGTACACGGCCGGGGAGAGGCCGCTGTCGTGGATCGCGAGCGGCAGGGCGACCTCGGTCAGGGAGTAGACGAAGAGCTGGACGCCGAAGAGGGGGAGGAGGATGAGGAGCAGGCGGTCGCGGAGGACGACCCCGTACCCGACCCCGTCCGCCTGCTTCTGCGCTGACGGAGCCTCCGGGCGGGTCTCCGTCAGCCGGGTCGCGACGATCGTCGCGTAGAGCAGCATCGTCCCGGCGTCGACGGCGAACAGCAGCCAGTACCCGTGCGCCGCGAGGAACCCGCCGAGGACGCCCGCGACCGCTGTGCCGATGTTGATGCCCCAGCCGAACAGGGCGTACGCCTGCTGCCTGCGCTCCGCGCCTACCGAGTCCGCCATCAGCGCGTACGCGGCGGGGGCGACCATCGTGCCGGTCGCGCTGACCAGCAGCGCGGCGGCCGCCATCGTCCACATGCCGGGAGCGGCGAACAGCGCGCCCACCGCGGCCGCCGAGCCGAGCAGGCCGATCAGCATGGTCGGACGCCGGCCGACGCGGTCGGCGAGGAGCCCGCCGACCGCCGGGCCGATGAGGTTGCCCGCGCCCAGGGCGCCGAGGACGTAGCCGACGTCGGAGCCCGTGACGTTCCGCTCGGCGAGGAAGAAGACCAGGAACGGCGTGACCATGAAGCCGATGCGGTTGACGACCGCGCCGGCGAAGACGGTCCAGACGGTGCGCGGCAGTCCGCGGAAGGTGGAGAACATGCGGCGAAGCCTGCGCCCGTTCCCCTACCCCCGCCCAATGATTAAGCTCAGACCGAATCCAACAGGGGTACCAGAAGGTGGGGCGCGTCCATGGAATCAGAACTCAGCTTCTCCGCGGCCGACTTGGCGCAGACCCGGTTCGCGGTCTCCCCCATGTGGGAGGTCGTCACCAGCTTCGGCGTGCTGCGGCGCGCGGACGTCGAACCCGGGCTGCACCAGCGCTGGGCCGCGCAGGTACGGCCCCGGCTCGTCGAGGCCGGGCTCGACCGGGGCTGGCTGGCCGAGCTGATCCCGGGCAGCAGCTATCTCGCCGACTTCCTGAATCCGACCCCCGCCACCCCGTTCCCCACCCTCGACGCCGAGCTCGACGCGATCTGCCGGACGGCGCCCGAGCGGGTCCACATCGAGCTCGACATTCTGGGCGGCAAGTCCGACAGCCGCCCCAGCCCCCGGCTCCGGGTGCTGCGCGAGGCGCCGGAGGCCGCGCTCGAGAAGATCGCCGCGGAGATCAGGAGCTACTGGGAGCTGGCGCTCGCGCCGTACTGGGCCCGGGTCCGCGACCTCCTGGAGGCGGACGTCTTCCACCGGGCGCGACAGGTCGCCGAGCACGGCGCCGCGCATGTCCTCAACGAGCTGCACGAGACGGTGCGTTGGGACGACGGCAGCCTGCGTCTCGTGCGCCGCCACTGCGCGCTGACCCGCGACCGGGCCGGGTCCGGGCTGCTGCTGATCCCGTCCGCCTTCGCCTGGCCCCGGGTGCTCACTCGCTCCGTACCGCCCGAGCCGCCGCAACTCGCCTACCCGGCACGGGGAGTCGGGACGCTGTGGGAGCCGCGGGGCGTCGCCGCGTCGGACGCGGTCGCCGCCGTGATCGGCCGGTCCCGAACGCTGCTCCTGACCGAGCTCGACACCCCGGCCTCCACCACCCAGCTGGCCCGCCATTCCGGGCTCTCGGCCGCCGGGGTCTCCCAGCATCTGACCGCGCTGCGCGACGCGGGCCTGGTCACCGCGCACCGGGCGGGCCGGTCGGTGCTGTACGCGCGGACGGCGGTGGCGGACGCCCTTCTGACGGCGCAGGGAGCGTAAACCTCCTGGCGGGGTTGCCTTGGAGTGCGCTCCAACTTCTAAGGTGCGGCGAGAAACAGCCGTACGGCCATGTCATGGCCGAGAACCGTACCCAGCAAGGGAGTTCGGCCATGCGCTACCGCGTCCTCGGCGGCACCGGCATCGAGGTGAGCACGTACTGCCTCGGCACGATGATGTTCGGCTTCATCGGCAACCCCGACCACGAGGCCTGCGCCCGTGTCGTGCACGCGGCGCTCGACCAGGGCGTCAACTTCGTCGACACCGCCGACATGTACTCCGCGGGCGAGTCCGAGGAGATCGTCGGCAAGGCGCTGGGCGGCGGGCGGCGCGACGACGTCGTGCTCGCCACGAAGGTGCACTTCCCGATGGGCGAGGGCCCCAACCGGAGCGGGAACTCCCGGCGTTGGATCGTCCGCGCGGTGGAGGACAGCCTGCGCCGGCTCGGCACCGACTGGATCGACCTGTACCAGGTCCACCGGTCCGACCACCGCACGGACATCGAGGAGACGCTGGGCGTGCTCGGCGACCTGGTGACGCAGGGCAAGATCCGCGCATTCGGCTGCTCGACCTTCCCGGCCGAGGAGATCGTCGAGGCGCACGCGGTCGCCGAGCGGCGCGGGCTGCAGCGGCCGCGGACCGAGCAGCCGCCGTACTCGATCCTGGCGCGCGGGGCCGAGACGTCGGTGCTGCCGGTGGCCCGGCGGTACGGGATGGGCGTGCTGACGTGGAGCCCGCTGGCGTCCGGGTTCCTGACCGGGCGGCACCGGAAGGGCAGCCCGATCGACATGACGAGCGGGCGGCCGGCGCTGATGCCGGCCCGGTTCGACCCGGAGTCGCCGACGACCGCGGCGAAGCTCGACGCGGTCGAGCAGCTGGTCGCGCTCGCGGACGAGGTCGGCTGCACGCTGCCCCAGCTGGCGATCGCGTTCGCCGCGTCGCACCCGGCGGTGACCTCGGTGATCATCGGCCCTCGGACGGAGGAGCAGCTCGCCGGGCTGCTGAAGGGCGCGCCGCTGGTGCTGGACGACGCGGTGCTCGACCGGATCGACGAGATCGTCCCGCCGGGCACGAACCTGTACCAGCCGGACGGCGTCTGGCGGCCCCGCTCCCTGACGGATCCGGCGGCCCGCCGCCGCCCGGTCGCGGACCGCGCGGCGGCGGACCCGGCATAGCGCCCGGCCCGTGCTCCCCACGGGTGGAATCGGGGCGTCGCGGGCGCGCTGCCGCGCATTCCGGCGCGGCACCGCGTCCCCTGGAGGGGACTGACGGACGGGACCGACCCGCCGACCCCCGAGGGAGCGACGTCGTGAAGTACATGGTGATGGTGCAGGGCTCGCAGGCGGACTACGACGCCATGAAGGGCCAGGGCTCCGCGGGGGCCCCGGCCTGGAGCATGGACGACGTGCACAGGATGATCGTGTTCATGGACAAGCTCAACGGCGAGCTGACCGCGAACGGCGAGATGCTGGACGGCCAGGGCCTCACCGAGCCCGCCCGCACCCGCTTCGTCACGGCGAACCCCGCCGGCCCCCCGATCGTCCGGGACGACCCGTACGACCGCGCCGAACAGCTCCTCGCCGGCTACTGGATCCTCGACTGCGCCAGCCTCGACCGCGTCACCGAGATCGCCGCCCGCATCACCGAATGCCCGGTACCGGCGGGCACGAAGGACTACCCGGTGGTGATCCGCCCGATCGACGAGGTCGGTCCGGGGAAGTGAAAGCCGCTCTCAGTGCACGTGCGGGCCGCCCGTCGTGCGGGGTCTGCCCGGGGGGACCAGGAGGGGGGTGAGGAGGGCGGCTGCGGCTGCGGCCAGGGCGCAGGCGGTGAAGGCGGTGCGGTAGCCCGCGAGGGTGCCGGTGGTGATGCTCGTCGCGGCGATCGTGGAGACGACCGCGACGCCGATCGAGCCGCCCACCTCGTGGAAGGTGTTGACGATGCCCGAGGCGAGGCCCGCCTCGTGGGGGTCGATCATGCCGAGGGCCGTGGCGGTGGCGGTGACGAAGACCGCGCCGAGGCCGAGGGCGGCGACCGCGAGGGCCGGGAGCAGGGTGGCCCACGGGTTGGAGTCCGCCGTCAGGAAGGGCAGCGGGGCGCAGCCGAGGGCGGTGAGCGTCAGGCCGCCCGCCGCGCAGATCCTGCTGCCCAGGACGCCGACGAGCCGGGCGCCCAGGTGGGCGCCGACCCCCGTGGTGACCGCGACCGGCAGGAAGACCAGGCCGGTGCGCAGGGCGTCGAAGCCGTACAGGTGCTGGAGCTGCACGGAGCCGAGGAAGAAGAACGAGATCAGCAGCGCCGTCGCGACCAGCATCAGGAACGAGCCCGCGACCACCGGCCGCCGGGTGAACATCCGCAGGTCCATCAACGGGGCGCGGCTCGCCCGTTCGACGGCGGCGAAGATCCCGTACAGCACGAGCGAGCCGAGCAGCGGCAGCAGCGTGGAGGCCGACGTCCAGCCCGCGTCGCCGGCGCGCACCAGGCCGTAGACGAGCGCGCCGGTCGCGGCCGTGACCAGGAGCGCGCCGGGGACGTCGAGGCCGCGCGGCCGCTGCGGGGCGCGCGCCGGGACCACCGCCGGGAGCGCGGCGAGCAGGGCGACGCCGACGGGCACGTTGACGTAGAAGACCCACTGCCAGCCCGGGCCGGCCGTCAGCGCGCCGCCGAGGAGGACGCCCGCCGCGGAACCCGACCCGCCGATCGCGGCCCAGACGCCGAGCGCCTTGTTGCGCTCCGCGCCGTGGAAGCCCGTCGTGACGAGGGAGAGCGCGGCCGGTGAGAGCAGCGCGGCGCCGACGCCCTGCGCGATCCGCCCGGCCAGCAGCGTCGGCGCATCCGGGGCCAGGCCGCAGGCCAGGGACGCGACCGTGAAGAGCCCGAGCCCGGCGAGCAGTGTGCGGCGGGCGCCGATCCCGTCCGCGAGCCGGCCGCCGAGCAGCATCAGACCGCCGAAGCAGAGGGTGTACGCGGTGACGACCCACGTCAGTGTGGAGCGGGCGAGGTCGAGGTCGGCCGCCATGCTCGGCAGCGCGACGTTCACCACGGTCACGTCCAGGATCAGCATGAACTGGGCCGTGCAGATGAGGGCGAGGGCCGTCCAGCGGCGTGGGTCGGCGGAGACCGGTGGCGAAGGGGCGTGGGTGTGGGTGTGGGCGTGCGTCATAATTGAACTGTACTGTTCAGTTCAGATGTACTCAAGAGTTCAGTTGGATTGGTAGGGTCCGCTCATGAGCGCCCAGTCCGCCAAGCCCGCCCCCACCGGAGCCCGCGCCGCCCGCAAGCGGCAGGACATCGTGCGGGCCGCCCGCACGCTCTTCCTCCGCGAGGGCTTCGGCGTCGGCATGGACGCGATCGCAGCCGAGGCGGGCGTCTCCAAGGTGACCGTCTACAACCACTTCGGCAGCAAGGAAGCCCTGTTCACCGCCGTCGTCGCCGGCGCCCTCGACGAGCCCCTCGCCGCCGGCGGGGACCCCGAAGGGCCGGATCTCGCGCGGCTCGCCGAAGCCGAGGGGCCGGCGGAGCTCAAGGCCGCCCTCACCGACGCCGGCCGCGCCTGGATCCGGGCCGTACGCACCGACGACGAGGGCCGCGCGCTGCGCACCCTCGTCGCCACCGAGCTCCACCGCTTCCCCGAGCTGGGCCGCGCCTGGCGCGAGCACGGCCCGACAGGGCACCACCCGGCCGTCGCCGAAGCACTGGGCGCCCTCGCGGACCGGGGCCGCCTCGCGATCCCCGACCTGGAGGTCGCGGTCCTGCAGCTGTACTCGCTGCTGGTCTTCCCGCAGATGGTCTTCGAGCAGCACGGCACGGAGCTCTCCGACGACCTCGCCGAGCGGCTGCTCGCGGACGGGGTGGAGATGTTCCTGCGCCGGTACGCGCCGTAAAACGCACCGAGGGCCGGGGCTCCGCCGTACGGAGTCCCGGCCCTCGGCCCAAGAATCGGCGTCAGTCGACCGCGAGGCCCTTCAGCCGCTTCGCGATCTTCGTCAGACGCGCGCCCTGGTAGCGGGCGGCCTCGAGCACGTTCTCCTCCGGCTCACCGTTGGCGCCCGCGTGCGCGGTGCCGTACGGGTTGCCGCCGGCGGCGTAGACGGCCGGGTCGGTGAAGCCGGGCGAGACGATGACCGAGCCCCAGTGGTGGAAGGTGTTGTAGAGCGCGAGCAGCGTGGACTCGTTGCCGCCGTGCAGGTTGTGGGCGCTGGTGAAGGCCGTCGCGGGCTTGTCCGCGAAGACGCCGCGCTGCCACAGGCCGCCGGTGGTGTCGATGTACTGCTTCAGCTGCGCGGAGACGTTGCCGTAGCGGGTCGGCGAGCCGAAGGCGTACGCGTCCGCCCACTCCAGGTCGTCGAGGGTCGCGACCTCGACCTCGTCGTGGGTGGCGTCCACGTGGGCGCGCCAGGCGGGGTTCCCGTCGATCGCCGCGTCGGGGGCGAGCTCGGGCACGCGGCGGAGGCGGACCTCGGCGCCGGCCTTCTCGGCGCCCTCGGCGACGGCCTGGGCCAGCTGGTGGACGTTCCCCGTGGCCGAGTAGTAGACGACTGCAACCTTGACGGACATGATCAGGCCCTCCAGAGACCGCTCAACCGGATTTGTTTCCGCTTCAATGACGCCGAGCTTAAGCGGATAGTCTTCCACTTCGCAAGGGGAACCTCGAAGGAACCGGATACCGCTCCCGATATGCTCGACTCGACGGAGACGACAAGGGGGCACAGACGAAAGGGCGGGACCACCGGATGAGCGCGCACGTACCCCAGGACAACGGCCTCGGCCCCAAGCCGGCCCCGAGCCCCGGCCCCGCCGTCGGACTCGGCCTCCAGGCAATACCGCTGCTCCCCACCACGGACCGCCCCGCCCCCGAGCGCGCCGACGCCGCCCGCAACCGCCGCAAGATTCTCGACGCGGCCGCCCGGATCGTCGCCGAGCAGGGCCCCGAGGCCGTGACCATGAACGCCGTCGCGCACGCCAGCGGCATAGGCGTAGGGACGGTCTACCGCCGCTTCGGCGACGTCTCCCAGCTCCTGTGGGCGCTCCTCGACGACCGGGAGCGCCAGTTCCAGGAGGCGTACATGGCGGGCCCGCCGCCGCTCGGCCCCGGCGTCCCCGCCGACGAGCGCCTGCACGCCTTCCTCGACGCCCTCGTCGACCGGGTCATCGAGCAGCGCGAGATCCTGCTGGCAGCACAGTCCGCCGCCCCGTCGGCCCGCTACACCTCCGGCGCCTACCTCGCCATGCACGCCCACCTCGCGATGCTTCTCGCCCGCCTCCGCCCCGAGGCCAACGGCCCGCTCCTCGCCCATCTGCTGCTCGCCCCGTTCTCCCCCAGCCTGATGCACCACCTGTCGGCGGAAAGGGAGTTGTCCGCCACCGAGATCAAGGCCGGGCTCAACGCGCTGCTGAACCTGCGGGGATGAGCGGCTCCAGACCGTCCACTCCGTGAACAGCCGCTGGACCCCGGCGGTCCGTCCGGCGCACGATCGCGCCATGACGACCACCCCGCCGAAGACCTTCCTGATCCTGCACGGATTCGAGAACCACCGGCCCGAGGGGCACTGGCAGCACTGGCTCGCCGGCCAGTTGCGGGAGCGCGGGCACGCGGTGCGGTACCCGCAGCTGCCGGAGCCGGACGCGCCGGTGCTCGCGGACTGGCTCGACGCATTGGAGGAGCACGGCGCACGGCCGGAGGAGGGCGAGTTCGTCGTGCTCGCGCACAGCCTGTCGGTACTGCTGTGGCTTCGGGCGGCCGCGACGGTCGATGCCGACCGGGTGCTGCTCGTGGCCCCGCCGTCGCCGCCGGTGACCGCGTCCGTCCCGGAGATCGCCGCCTTCGGCGAGGGGCTCGACCTCGACGCCGTACGGCCCGAGGCCCCGGCCCGGCTCGTGTACGGGGACGGGGACCCGTACTGCCCCGAGGGCGCCGACGTGCACTACGGGATCCCGCTCGGCCTCGACATGGACCACGTGCCGGGCGGCGGGCACCTCAACCCCGCCTTCGGGTACGGGGCGTGGGCCTCGGTGCTGGATTGGTGCGAAAACCCCGAGACCCGGGTGGGCGGCTGCCGGTAGCGTCGGGCGGATGTTCCCGGAGACCGAACCGTACGCGCAGGGCCTGCTCGATGTGGGCGACGGCAACCGGATCCACTGGGAGGTCTCCGGCAACCCGGACGGCAAGCCCGCGGTCGTCGTGCACGGCGGGCCGGGGTCCGGGGCGTCCCCCCATGCCCGGCGGCTCTTCGACCCCGCGCTGTACCGGATCGTGCAGTTCGACCAGCGCGGCTGCGGCCGCTCCCTCCCGCACGCGAGCGACCCGGCCGCCGACCTGTCCGTGAACACCACCGCGCACCTGGTCGCGGACATGGAGCGGCTGCGCGCGCACCTCGGGATCGACCGCTGGCTGCTGTACGGCGGCTCCTGGGGCTCCACCCTGATCCTGGCGTACGCCGAGACGCACCCGGCCCGCGTCTCCGAGATCGTCATCGCGGCCGTGACCATGACCCGGCGCTCGGAGACCGCCTGGCTGTACGGGGGCGTGGGCGCGTTCTTCCCGGAGGCGCACCGGCGCTTCCGGGAGGGTGTGGGCGCCGATGACGGCGTGGCGCCCGCCGAGCTCATCGCCGCGTACGCCCGGCGGATGAACGACCCCGACCCCGCCGTACGGCAGAAGGCAGCCGCCGACTGGTGCGCCTGGGAGGACGCCGTCCTCTCGGGGGAGGGGCAGGGGACCCCGTACTCCGACCGGGTCGACTCCGCACGGCTCGCCACCGTCCGGCTCTGCTCGCACTACTTCGCCCACGGGGCCTGGCTCGACGAGGGCGCGCTGCTGCGCGACGCGCACCGGCTCGCCGGAATCCCCGGCGTTCTGATCCACGGCCGCCAGGACATGGGCGGCCCCCTGATCACCGCCTGGGAGCTGTCCCGCGCCTGGCCCGACGCCGAGCTGCACGTCGTCGAGTCCGCGGGACACCTCGGCGGCGGCGAGACCCGCGCTCTCGTCCTGAAGGCCCTGGCCGGCTTCGCGGAAGGGTGACCGGCCATGCGGTGGGCCCGGTGGAGCGGGATCATCGAAGCATGACCACCGAGATCCACCTCGCCCAGCAGCCGGAGGCCGACGAGCTGCTCGGCCGCTCCCCGCTCGCCGCCCTGGTCGGCATGCTGCTCGACCAGCAGGTCCCCATGGAGTGGGCGTTCTCCGGCCCGTACACGATCACCCAGCGTCTCGGCGGCGACGACCTGGACGCCGGGCAGATCGCCGCGTACGACCCCGAGGCCTTCGCCACGCTGCTCTCCGAGAAGCCGGCCGTGCACCGCTACCCCGGCTCGATGGCCAAGCGGATCCAGCAGCTGTGCCGGTTCCTGGTCGACGAGTACGGCGGCGACGCGGCGGCCGTCTGGTCGGACGCGAAGACCGGCAAGGAGCTGCTCGACCGGCTGAAGGCGCTGCCCGGTTTCGGGGCGCAGAAGGCGCAGATCTTCCTGGCGCTGCTCGGCAAGCAGTACGGCGTGCGCCCGACCGGCTGGCGCGAGGCCGCCGGACCGTACGGCGAGGCCGACTGCTACCGCTCGGCCGCGGACATCACCGGGCCCGAGTCCCTGTCGAAGGTGCGGGAGTTCAAGCAAGAGGCGAAGCGCGCGGCAAAAGCCGCGAAAGCCTCCGGGAATTGAAGATTCCGGATGTCAATCCTGCTAAATGTGGCATGAATTGCGCCCGATCTGTTCACAGAATGCCCCGGAGATCGCTAACTTCCCTTCAACCTCGTCCGTACCGGGAAGGACCTCTGTGAACGCATCCCATCGCAGAGCCGCGGCCACCCTGGCCGCCGCCGCACTCGCGACCCCGCTCCTGCTGGCCACCGCCTCTCCCGCCACCGCCACCTCGGACCCCGCGGCCGCGCCCGCCCGGGACGCCGCGAAGCTGGCGAAGAAGCTGGTCCGCGAGACCTCTGCGGCAGGCGCCTACAAGCACCTGCAGGCTCTCCAGGCGATAGCCGACTCGTCCGGCGGCCACCGCGCCGCCGGCTCGCTCGGCCACGACGCGTCCGCCGCGTACGTGTACACGCAGCTCAAGAAGGCCGGCTACACCGTCTCGTACCAGAAGTTCGAGTTCCAGTACACCGAGACGCAGGCCGAGAAGCTCTCCGTCGTGTCGCCCGCACCGCGCGACGTCGAGATCAAGGCCATGACGTACACCAAGTCGACGCCGGTCGGCGGCCTGAAGGCCGACCTGGCGGCCGTCCCGGTCGACGCCACCACCGGCTGCGAGCCGGGCGACTTCGCCTCCGGCACGTTCACCGGCAAGATCGCGCTGATCAAGCGCGGCGGCTGCACCTTCGCCGCCAAGCAGGAGAACGCCGCCGCGGCCGGCGCCGCGGGCGCGATCATCTACAACAACACCGCCGGCGCGCTGTCCGGCACGCTCGGCGACCCGGCGGCCGGCAAGATCCCGACCGGCGGCGTCACCCAGGCCGACGGCGAGAAGCTCGCCGCCGACCTCGCGGGCGGCCCGGTGAACGTCTCCTTCGAGATCCGTCAGCTCCAGGAGAAGCGCACCACCAACAACGTCATCGCCGAGACCAAGGGCGGCAACGCGGCTGACACCGTGATGCTCGGCTCCCACCTCGACTCGGTGACCGCCGGCCCGGGCATCAACGACAACGGCTCCGGCTCGGCCGGTCTGCTCCAGACCGCGCTCGAACTGGCCGAGTCCAAGGCGAAGGTCCGCAACAAGGTCCGCTTCGCCTGGTGGTCGGCGGAGGAGAACGGCCTCCTCGGCTCCGAGCACTACGTCACGAACATGAGCGAGCTGGACAAGAAGGAAGTCAAGCTCTACCTCAACTTCGACATGATCGCCTCGCCGAACTACGGCCTGTTCGTGTACGACGGCGACGACTCCGACGCCGTCGGCGCGGGCCCCGGCCCGGCGGGCTCGGCCCAACTCGAGCGCGACATCACCGACTTCATGGACAAGCGCGGCGTCCCGCACGAGGGCACCGACTTCACCGGCCGCTCCGACTACGGCCCGTTCATCGAGGTCGGCATCCCCTCCGGCGGCACCTTCACCGGCGCCGAGGGCATCAAGACGGCGGCCCAGGCGGAGAAGTTCGGCGGCCAGGCGGGTGTCGCGTACGACGTGAACTACCACGCCAAGGGCGACGACATCTCCAACATCAACATGACGGCGTTCGACGCCAACATCGACGTCATCGCCAACGCCGTGGGCACCTACGCCCACGACATCAGCTCCCTGAAGCGTCCCGTCGTCTCCACCCCGACGGACGGCGGCGCCAACGGCGGCGGCCTGCACGACGGCCACCACGAGGTCACCGAGTAACACCGGCCCGCTTTCACGGTAGGGGTCGGGGGTCCTCCCCCGGCCCCTACCGCCTTCTCCTCGACGTGCCGAAGAGCGAGCGGCTGATCTCCCGGCCCAGCTGCGTGCCGACCGACCGGGCCAGCGACTTGAACATCCCGCTGCCCACCACCTGTTGCACCAGCGACTCGTCGTCGTCCTCGACGTCCTCAGGGGCCGCTTCCGGAGCCGGCTCCGGCGTCGTACGGGTCGGCGCCTCCTGCGCCGACAGCCGCTCGTACGCCGACTCCCGGTCCACCGCCTGCGCGTACCGCCCGTACAGCTCCGAGCCCTTCACCGCAGCGTCCAGCGCGGCCGCCTCGATCGGGCCCATCAGCGACTCGGGGGCCCGCAGCCGGGTCGCCGCCACCGGTGTCGGCGCGCCCGTCTCGCTCAGCACCGTCACCACCGCCTCGCCCGTCCCCAGGCCGGTCAGGATCTCCTCCAGGTCGTACGCCGAGTTCGGGAACGTCCGCACCGTCGCCTTCAGCGCCTTCGCGTCGTCCGGCGTGAACGCCCGCAGCGCGTGCTGCACCCGGTTGCCCAGCTGTGCCAGCACGTCCCCCGGCACGTCCTTCGGGGTCTGCGTCACGAAGAACACCCCGACGCCCTTGGAGCGGATCAGCCGCACCGTCTGCGTGATCGACTCCAGGAACGCCTTCGACGCCCCGCTGAACAGCAGATGCGCCTCGTCGAAGAAGAAGACCAGCTTCGGCTTGTCCAGGTCCCCGACCTCCGGCAGGTCGTGGAACAGGTCCGCCAGCATCCACATCAGGAACGTCGAGAACAGCTGCGGCTTGTCCTGCACCGCCGGCAGCTCCATGACGGACACCACCCCGCGCCCGTCCGCCGCCGTCCGCAGCAGCTCCGCGGTGTCGAACTCCGGCTCCCCGAAGAACCCGCTCGCGCCCTGCTGCTCGAACGCCGTGAGCGAGCGCAGGATCACCCCCGCCGTCGCCGTCGAAAGCCCGCCGATCCCCTTCAGCTCCGGCTTGCCCTCGTCCGACACCAGGAAGGCCGCCACCGCCCGCAGGTCCTTCAGGTCCACCAGCTCCAGACCCTTCTGGTCCGCGTAGTGGAAGATCAGGCCGAGCGACTGCTCCTGCGTCTGGTTCAGCTGCAGCACCTTCGACAGCAGCACCGGCCCGAAGCTCGTCACCGTCGCCCGCACCGGGACGCCGGGGCCGGTGCCGCCGAGCCCGTAGAACGCGCAGGGGAAGCCCGTCGCCGCCCACTCCTGCCCGACCTGCGCCGCTCGCTCCCGGACCTTCTCGCCGTCCTGCCCGGGCGCGGACAGGCCCGACAGGTCGCCCTTCACGTCCGCCAGGAAGACCGGCACACCGTGCGCGGACAGCTGTTCGGCGATCAGCTGGAGCGTCTTCGTCTTGCCCGTGCCGGTCGCGCCGGCGACGAGCCCGTGCCGGTTGAGCACACCGAGGGGGATCCGGATCCGCCCGCCCGGGTGACAGCCCCCGTCCCACAGCAGCGCCCCCAGATCGAGTGCGTCGCCCCGGAACGCGTACCCGGCGGCGATGTCAGCGGCGGGCCCCTGCAAGGCCCCTTCCGCGGTGGTCGGCGGCTGGTCGCTCACGCTCATCGGGGGACCCCAATTCCGGGTTTGCGGCACTTTGACCCAGCATCGCACCGCGTCCGCGTGGCTGCGCCGGGGACCGGTCGCCCGGTAGGCTCTCCGTGTGATCTTCAAGCGCATCGGTACCGGGAAGCCGTATCCCGACCACGGCCGGGAAAGCACCCGGCAGTGGGCGGACGTCGCGCCGCGCCCGGTCCGCCTCGATCAGCTCGTGACCACCAAGGGCCAGCTGGACCTGGAGACGCTGCTCGCCGAGGACTCGACCTTCTACGGCGACCTCTTCGCGCACGTCGTGAAGTGGCGCGGTGACCTCTACCTCGAGGACGGACTGCACCGCGCCGTGCGCGCCGCGCTCCAGCAGCGCCAGGTGCTGCACGCCCGCGTGCTGGAAATGGACTGAACCGCTCCACGGAGCTGACCCTTTCGGGGTCTCTTGCGGCCCATCCGGACGCGATCACATGATCATCAAGTAGGCAACACCGGCGGGTCGCATTACGCTGCGCCCATGAGCATGCTCACTCCCCCCGGTATGGGCGGAAAGTACCGCATCACGGGCAACACTTACCCGCGCATGCGGCGCCCCCGCCGCCGCCGCAGGATCGCGCTCGCGTCACTCGCCGCCGTGGTCGTGCTCAGCGCGGCCGGGTGGGGGACGATGCAGCTGGTCGACGTCTTCTCCGGACGCGACGACGAAACGAAGACCGCGGCCTCCCGCGCCGCCGACTGCAAACCCGTCGCCAAGCCCAGCGCCACGCCCGCGGCCGCCGCCGGGCTGCCCAAGCCGGCGCAGATCACGGTGAACGTCTACAACGCGACCCCTCGCGGCGGCCTCGCCAAGACGACGGCCGACGAGCTCAAGAAGCGCGGCTTCGTCATCGGCAAGGTCGGCAACGCCCCGGCCGCGTACGACAAGAAGGTCCCGGGCGCCGCGATCCTGCTCGGCTCCCCGGCGGCCGCCAAGGGCGCGTTCCCGGTCCTGGGCGCCCAGCTCAAGGTCGCGACGACGAAGATGGACGGCCGGACCACGGCCGACGTGGACCTGATCATCGGCACGGCCTTCAAGACCCTGGACCCCAAGACGACGGCGGACGCGGCTCTGGTCGCGCTGACCGCGCCCAAGAAGCCCGCGCCCGCGCGCAAGTGCTGAAAAAGGCCGGCCCCCACGGGGACCGGCCTTCCGTACAACCCGTCCGGACAGTCCCTAGTCGACCGACCCGTACATGCGGTCGCCCGCGTCGCCGAGGCCCGGCACGATGTAGCCGTTCTCGTTGAGCCGCTCGTCGACCGAGGCCGTCACGACCGTCACCGGCGTGCCCGCCAGCTCGCGCTCCATCAGCTCGACGCCCTCCGGGGCGGCGAGCAGCACGACCGCGGTCACGTCGTCCGCGCCGCGCTTGATGAGCTCCTGGATCGCGGCGACCAGCGTGCCGCCGGTGGCCAGCATCGGGTCCAGGACGTACACCTGGCGGCCCGAGAGGTCCTCCGGCATCCGCGTCGCGTAGGTCGACGCCTCCAGCGTCTCCTCGTTGCGGATCATGCCCAGGAAGCCCACCTCGGCGGTCGGCAGCAGCCGCACCATGCCGTCGAGCATGCCGAGGCCGGCGCGCAGGATCGGGACCACCAGCGGCCGGGGGTACGACAGCTTCACGCCGGTCGTCGGCGTGACGGGGGTCTCGATGTCGACCTGCTCGGTCCGCACGTCCCTGGTGGCCTCGTAGGCGAGCAGGGTGACCAGCTCGTCGGCCAGCCGGCGGAAGGTCGGGGAGTCGGTGCGCTTGTCGCGCAGCGTGGTGAGCTTGTGGGCGACCAGCGGGTGATCGACGACGTGGAGACGCATGCGTCAACAGTAGCCCGCACTGGCGTCGACCCACGCCCTGGAGGGAAGGTGGACGTACACGGAAATCCAGTCCGTGGGGTGGTGGGCCATGCCGGAACAGCAAGCGCACGAGGAGCCGCGCGAGACCGACGCCGAGCGCCGGCGCCGCCGCGCCCAGTTCCTGCGCGAGCTGAACGAGGCGAAGGCGCTGCGCGAGCGCGTCCAGCCCCGGCGCGCCCGAGCGGCCCGGATGCGCCAGGCCATGCGCATGCGCACGTTCCGCTGGTAGATCCGCTGCTCGTAGATCCACTGCACGGATCCGTCGGGGCGTCCGGACCTCAGACTGATGCACGACGCAAGAGCCGAAGACCTCTCCTCAAGCCGCTCTTTCTGCCACGATGCCGATTGGGCGGGGCGACGATGCGCACCGCCGGACAGACACACCTCTGATCAGTGGGAGAGTCACGGTGTACTTCGCCGCACTGCTCGCGCGCACCGAAGACGGGTGGGAAGCGAGCGACACGGAACTCGACGACGTGGAGACCCTGTCCGACCTGGCCGAGCTCGCCCGCGAGGCGTCGGTCGACGAGGACACGGTGGTCGTCTACATCGAGCAGGAGGACGCGTGGTTCGGCATCGTCCGGATCGAGGGCGAGGACGACCCTCGCATCTTCGTCTCGGACGCGGCCGCCGCAGCTCGCTCCTCCTACGGGGAGATCCTGACCAAGGAGCTCCTGGGCAAGGACGGGGACGACGACGCCGACGAGCTGGACGCGCTGGACCTCGACGGCACGGAGGACGGAGAACCCCTGGAGCTGGAGGAGGAGAAGGACGACCCGGGCACGACCGCCGACGCCGTGCCCGCCGCTCCGGTCGGCGACCGGCTGATCCTGGCCGACCTGGGCCTGTCGGAGAGCAGCCTGCTGACGCTGGAGACCGACGCGCTGGCGGAGATCGCGGACGCCCTGGGCGCCGCGGAGGTTCTGGAGACCGTTCGCTAGTGACCCACCCCGTACCACCCGAGTCGGGACCGGCCGCCGCCGGTCCCGACCGCGTTCCCGATGTGCCCGATCGCCTTGCCGATGCGCCCGGCTCCGCCCTCGATCCCGCACGAGACCCCGTACGCGACCCCTGGAAGCCCGCGATGCGCCTCGCGCTCGCCGCGGCCGACGAGGCCGCACGGGCGGGCGACGTGCCGGTCGGCGCGGTCCTGCTCGGCCCCGACGGAGCGGTCCTGGCCACCGGCCACAACGAGCGCGAGGCGACCCACGACCCCACCGCGCACGCGGAGGTCCTCGCCCTGCGCCGGGCCGCCGAACGCCTCGGGGAGTGGCGGCTGACCGGCTGCACCCTCGTCGTCACCCTGGAGCCCTGCGTGATGTGCGCGGGCGCGCTGGTGCAGGCGCGGGTCGACCGGGTCGTGTTCGGCGCCGTGGACGAGAAGGCGGGCGCGGCCGGCTCGCTCTGGGATCTCGTACGCGACCGCCGGCTGAACCACCGCCCCGAGGTGATCCTGGGCGTGCTCGCGCAGGAGTGCTCGGCGCAGCTGACGGCCTTCTTCCGCGACCGCTGACCGGCCCGCGCACCCGCCCCCGACCTGCCGGGGGATACGGATTTCATCGCGGGGGCACCTTTGGGCTAAGCTCTCTCTCGGTAGCGTGTCCGAGCGGCCGAAGGAGCTCGCCTCGAAAGCGAGTGTGGCGCAAGTCACCGAGGGTTCAAATCCCTCCGCTACCGCT
>NZ_DATCVQ010000372.1:0-16213 GCF_036566765.1 Streptomyces sp. | reverse complement strand
GTGGCCCGGGCCGCCCTGGTCAGCGACGCGCTCCCGCAGGTGGACCAGTACCTCGGGGATGTCGATGGCGACCGGGCAGACCTCGTAGCACGCGCCGCACAGCGAGGACGCGTACGGCAGCGACGCGTCGATCTCGCTCTGTGTACCCCGCAGTTGGGGGCTGAGGATCGCGCCGATCGGCCCCGGATAGACCGAGCCGTACGCGTGGCCGCCGGCCCGCTCGTACACCGGGCAGACGTTCAGACACGCCGAGCAGCGGATGCAGCGCAGGGCCTGCCGGCCGACCTCGTCGGCGAGGGTGTCGGTGCGGCCGTTGTCGAGCAGGACCAGGTGGAAGTCCCGGGGGCCGTCGCCGTCGGTCGTGCCGGTCCACATCGTGGTGTACGGGTTCATCCGCTCGGCGGTCGAGGAGCGCGGGAGGGTCTGGAGGAAGACTTCCAGGTCGCGCCAGGTCGGGATGGTCTTCTCGATGCCGACGACGGAGATCAGGGTCTCGGGCAGCGTCAGGCACATGCGGCCGTTGCCCTCCGATTCCAGGACGACGAGCGTGCCGGTCTCGGCGACCATGAAGTTCGCGCCGGAGACGGCGACCTTCGCGCGCAGGAACTTCTCCCGCAAGTGCAGGCGGGCGGCCTCGGCGAGGTCGGCGGGCGTGTCGGTCAAGCCCTCGGGGGCGGGGCGGCCCCACGCGGCCATCTCGGTCCGGAAGACGTCCCGGATCTCACCGCGGTTGCGGTGGATGGCGGGGACGAGGATGTGGGACGGCCGGTCGTGGCCCAACTGGACGATCAGCTCGGCGAGATCCGTCTCGTACGCGGCGATGCCGGCCGCCTCCAGGGCCTCGTTGAGGCCGATCTCCTGGGTCGCCATCGACTTGACCTTGACCACCTCGGTCTCGCCGGTCGCCCGGACGAGCCCGGTGACGATCCGGTTCGCCTCGTCGGCGTCCGCCGCCCAGTGGACGGTGCCGCCGGCCTCCGTGACGGCCTCCTCCAGCTGGAGGAGGTAGCGGTCGAGGTGGCGCAGGGTGTGGTCCTTGATCTGCTTGCCCGCCTCGCGGAGCTCGTCCCAGTCCGCGAGTTCGGCGACCGCGGCGGCCCGCTTGTCGCGGATGGTGTGGGTGGCGTGCCGCAGGTTGGCCCGCAGGGTCGCGTCGCCGACGGCCGCCTTCGCCGCCTCGGGGAAGGCGGGGAAGGCGGGCATGCCGAGGAAGGTTCCGCTCACCGGGGGGCTCCGATCACGGGTGGGGGCTCGTTCGCCACGGGGGTTGCGGGGGTTGCGTTCACCGCGGCGGCTCCGTCTCCCTGCTCGCCAGGATCTCCGCCAGGTGCAGCGCGCGCAGGGGCGCGTCCTCGCGGCGGAGGATGCCGCCCAGGTGCATGAGGCAGGAGTTGTCCGCACCGCACAGCACCTGCGCGCCCGTCGAGACCGCGTTCTCGATCTTGTCCCGGCCCATCGCGGCGGACACGTCCGGGTTCTTCACCGCGAACGTGCCGCCGAAGCCGCAGCACTCCTCCGCGCCGGGCAGTTCGACCAGATCGAGCCCCTTCACCGCCTCCAGGAGGCGGCGCGGGCGGTCGCCCAGGCCGAGGAGTCGCAGGCCATGGCAGGAGGGGTGGTACGTCACGGTGTGCGGGAAGTACGCGCCGACGTCGGTCACCCCGAGCACGTCCACCAGGAACTCGGTCAGCTCGTGAACGCGCGGCCCGAGCGCGGCCGCCTCCGCGCCGAAGCCGACGTAGTGGGCCCGCACCATGGCGGCGCACGAAGCGGAGGGCGTGACGACGTACTCGTACCCCCGGAACGCCTCCGCCAGCCGCCGTGCCAGCGGCTCGGCCTCGCGCCGGTACCCCGTGTTGAACTGCGGCTGGCCGCAGCACGTCTGGCCGGCCGGGAAGTCGACCTCGACCCCCAGCCGTTCCAGAATGCGGACGGTGGCCACCCCCGTAGCGGGATACAGGGCGTCGTTGACGCAGGTGACGAAGAGTGCGACACGCATGGGCGCAGGATACGCGGGGGCCGGCCCGCCGCCTCCCGGCTCGCCGCCTCGCGTTTCACCAGGTGAGATGGAGTTCCTGGGGCGAGCGGTGGATGAACGTCGGCCGCATGACGACCTCCTCGTCCTTCGCGAGCCGCAGCCCGGGCAGCCGCCGGGTGAACAGCTCGAGGGTCAGCCGGAGTTGCCCGCGGGCGAGCTGGGATCCCGGACAGCCGTGCGCTCCGTGCCCGAAGGCCACGTGGCGGCTCGGCGTGCGGGTGATGTCGAAGACGTCGGGGGCGGGGTCGGAGTCCGCGTACCGGGTCTCGTCCCGGTTGGCGGAGCCGTATGCGACGAACACCGTTGCTCCTGCGGGGAGTTCGGTGCCGGCGATGGTGACCGGGCGGGTGGCGGTACGGCGGAATCCCTGGACGGCGGTGTCGAAGCGCGCGGCCTCCTCCACCGCCCCGGGTATCAGCTCGGGTCGCGCGCAGAGCAGCTCCCACTGCGCGCGGTCGTCGCGGAGGAGGTGGAAGAGCGTCGTGCCGATCAGGGCGGTGGTGGTGAGGTGTCCGGCGATGAGGAAGTTCTGGAGGTTGGAGACGAGTTCGGCGCGCTGGTCGGCGGTGAGCTCCTCGTCGCCGGGCGCGAGTGCGGCGACCATGGCGGAGCAGAGGTCGTCGCGGGGCTCGGCGCGTCGGGCGCGGGCGTAGCGGTCGAGGAGGTGCTGGAGGTCGACGACGTCCTGAGCGGCGGCGCACTGGTCGGCCTCGCTCATGGGGCGGAAGAGGAGCTGTTCGGCGCGGTGTCCGCCGTGCACGGCGGCCGGCACGTCGGCCGCGTCGAAGCCGATGAGCCGGCCGATCACCGCGCCGGGCAGGCGGCGGGCGTAGGAGGCCATCAGCTCGGTACGGCCGTCCGCGACGAACCCGTCGAGGAGTGCGGTGGCCTGATCGGTCGCGTACGGCAGCAGCTCGGTGACGCGCGCGGCGGAGAGTCGGCTGTTCAGCGGGGCGCGGTGGCGGCGGTGTGCGGGGCCGTCGGTGGAGACGACGGTGGGGCGTTTGCCGAAGCCCTGCGCGAGGACGCCGAAGGCGGCGGGCGAGGGCATGACGTCGGGCCGCAGGGCCTGCGCGGACGAGAAGTCGTCCGCCCGGAGCAGCACCTCGCGCACGTCGGCGTCCCGGGCGACGAGCCAGGCGTCGAGCTCGGGAACGAAGGTCAGGCCCTCGGCGCGGCGGGCGCGGGCGTAGAGGGGGTAGGGGTCTCGCTGTAATCGGTCGAGCCGGTCGTGTCGTTCGAGACGGTCCTCCTGCTCGTCGAAGCGGTCGTGCTCGTCGAGACGGTCGGGCTCATCGAGACGGTCGGGCTCGGTCGCGTCCACGCGGGGCCTCCGGAGGAGTAGGGGTCGAGGGTCGGGGTGGTTCCTGTCTGTGCGGGTTGTGCGGTGGGCGTCGGTGCGGGTGCGGGTGCGTTGCGGGTCCGTGCCCGTGCGGGTCGGTCCCGCGCGTGCGGCCATCGTGACCGGCCGCGTGTGGCCTTGACTACGGCCCGGTGGGAGGAGATTCGGCGCGCGCGGGGAGACGGAGGGTCCGGTTCGCGTCAGCGGTCCGAGGCGGTGAGCTCCCGTTCGAGGACCGACGTGTGGCTGAGGGAGGGGTCCTTCGCGGACGTGAGCAGGGTGACCGGGTTCTCGGCGGCGAGGGTGCGGAGCCGGTCGAGCGCGGCGGCGGCCTCAGGGGCGGCGAGCTCCTCCTCGTACCGGCGGCAGAACTCCTCGTACTCCCCCTCCGTGCCGTGGTACCAGCGGCGCAGTTCCGTCGAGGGGGTCAGGGCCTTGGGCCATTCGTCGATGTGCGCATCGACCTTCTTCAGCCCGCGGGGCCAGAGCCGGTCGACGAGGACGCGGACGCCGTCGTCGGGCTCCGGCGGGTCGTAGATCCGGCGGACGCGGACGGCAGGGGCGGGGCCCGGGGTACGGGCGGGGGTGCGCGGCATCCCACCAGGGTGCAGGGGACGCAGGGCGGCCGCACGCGGGCACGCCCGTGCGCCGACGTCCGTGCCGGCCGACGCCCGTACACCCCCGTCCCTGCGGCCGACGCCCCCGCGGCTCACGCCCCTCCCCCTGCCCGCCCCCTACCCCGCGTCAAGCCGCAGGGCCGGCAGGATCACCGACTCGACGAACACCGCCATCGTCTCCGGCGTGTCCGCGAAGCGTTCCTCCAGGACCCGTTCGACGCGGAGCATCCCCATCAGGCAGGGCGCGACGAAGCCGATCGCCGGGTTGTCGGCCGCGATCTCGCCCCGCTCGACGCCGCGGGCCAGCATCGCGTCCACCGCGGCGACCTCGGGCTGGATGACGGTCTCGGTGAGGGCCTGCCGGAGGTCTGGGTGGCGTACGTACGCCTGGCTGACGGCCTCCATCAGTTCGGCGTCGCGCTCGCGCCGGCCGGACGCGACCCGGGCCACCTCGCGCAGGTCGCCGACGAGGGTGCCGGTGTCGATGTCGGTGAAGAAGGCGCAGCGGCTCGTGGCCAGAGCGGCGGTGACGAGTTGCGGCTTGGTCTTCCACTGCCGGTACAGCGTGGCCTTGCCGCACTTGGTGCGGGCGGCGACGCCCTCCATCGTCACGGCGTCGTAGCCGCCCTCGCGGAGGAGATCGAGCACCGCCTCGTACAGCTCCGTCTCCCGTTCCGGGGTGATCTTGCTGCGGCGGGCCGCCGCGGTCGCGGCCTGCGTGGTCATCGCTTCCTCCCGGTGCGGGCGGGGCTCGGTGGCAGCGCCCCTGACGTCGGCTGGGTGCACATCCGAGAGTAGGGGGTGCACAATCGAGACGCAAACGTATCGAGACGTTTGCGTCTCGATGAATTCGGATCTACGCTTCCTCCGTTTGTGCCGATTCGACGGATAAACGGGCAAGAAGGGCCGCGTCATGGGTGCCGGGAGAGATACGGAAGCCGGGGACGCCGGCATACCCGCGGCCAGACTCTGCGCATCCGAGACGGCGCCGGGCGGAAGCGGAGGCGGCGCACGCGGCGTGCGCGCTGCGCGCCATGCGCTCGGCGCGCGGCCGCCCCTGGGGCGCGAGCTGCTGCTCGTGGCCTCGCTCTTCCTCGTCTACAAGGCGGGCCGGCTGTTCGCGAACGGCCATGAGACCCGGGCCTTGCACAACGCGGACCGGATCTGGAACGCCGAACGGGCGGTCCGCCTCCCCGGCGAGGGGACCGTGCAGCAAGTGCTGCTGCACGGCGAGACGCTCGTACGCCTGGCCAACACGTACTACGCGGCCGTGCACTTCCCGGCCACCCTCGCCTTCCTCGGCTGGCTGTACTGGCGGCGGCCCGGCCACTACGTGTGGGCGCGACGGGTGCTCGCGCTGGTGACCGGTGCCGCACTGGCCCTCCACCTCCTGATGCCGCTGGCCCCGCCCCGGATGCTGTCGGCCGCCGGCCTGGTGGACACGGCGCGGGTGTACGGGCCCTCGGTGTACGGCGCGACGCCGGAGACCGACTCGATGGCGAACCAGTTCGCCGCGATGCCCTCGCTGCACTTCGGCTGGGCGCTCATGGTCGCCATCGGCCTGATCGCGGCGATGCGCACCCGGTGGCGCCTGCTCTGGCTGCTCCATCCGGCCCTGACCCTGCTCGTGATCGTCGGCACCGCCAACCACTACTGGTTCGACGCACTGGCCGCGGCGGCCCTGCTCGGCGTGGCGCTTACGGCGATCCGCGCGCCGGGCGAAGGAGCGGGAACGGGAACGGGCGCGTCGTGGGGGTGGGGGCTCGCGGGGGTGCGGGGCCCTGCTGGGGCGACCGCGTCGCCGGCCGCGCCGCGCACGGCGGAGGTGGCGTCATGAGTTCCGTCAACGGCACCGTGCTCGCGGTTCTGCTCTCGCTCGTGTCCGCCGCCGGGTACGCGCTCGCCGCGGTCGCCCAGGCGCGGCTTGCCGCACGCTCGGCGCCGGGGCGGGGGTCGCTGCGGGCGCTGCTGACCCGGAGCGGGTGGTGGTGGGCGGTCGGGCTCAACGCGGCGGGTGCGCTGGCGCATGTGGCGGCGCTGCACTACGGGCCGTTGACGCTGGTGCAGCCGCTCGGCGCGCTGACCTTGGTGGCCGCGCTGCCGTTGGGCGCGTACTGCGCGCGTCGGCGGGTGACGCGCGGCGAGTGGCGCGGGGCGCTGTGGACGCTGGCCGGGCTGATCGGCCTCGTCGCGGTGACGGGGCCGGCGACGCCGGGCGACTCGCTCAGCGTGAGCGAATCGCTGGCGGTCGCGGCGGCGACGGCGTCCCTCGTGGCGCTGCTGACCGCCGGACGGGGAGCGGGACGGCGGTCCGGGCAGGGGCTGGGGCACGCGACTGCGGCCGGCATCGCCTCCGGCGTGGCGTCGGCGCTGACGCAGACCCTCACTGCCGCGCTGGCGCTGGAACTGCCGGGCGGGCCGGTGCCGTGGTGGCAGACGGCACTGCTCGCGGTGCTGATCTCCGGGTTCGCGGTGGGCGGTCTACTGCTCTCGCAGACCGCGTACCGCGCCGGGCTGGCCGCGCCGCTGGCAGTCGTGAACCTGTCGAACCCGGCCGCGGCCGCCGTCATCGGCGTCGCGCTGCTGGGCGAGACGTTCCGCGGGGGCCCATGGGGCTGGCTCGTCGCGGCGGCCGCCTCGGCGCTCGCGGCCCGCGGGGTCGTCCTGCTGACCTCGGCCGCTCCGAACACCTCACCCCACCCGGCGGACGCACTCCCCGAGTTCAGTCCCACCCTGGTATCCGACGCCGCTCCCGATACGGCCACGGCCAACGTCCCGGGCTGACGCGACCCTCCTGATCACGGGTGGCATCTCGCGCCCGGCCGTTCGAACAGAAAATCCGTGCCGTGCCGGTCGGTGGACGTGCAGACTCGTTCCATGGCGGACATGTACGCGTTCCGGGACGCGATCGACAGGTGGGCGGCCGGCGGGCCCGGCGGACCGGCGAGTGATCTGGCGGGGCAACTGGGGCTGCGGACGGCTGTGCTGCTGGAAGGACCGAGTGACCTCGCGGCCGTCGAGGCGCTGGCCGCGCGGCGTGGCCGGGACCTTGCCGCTGAAGGGGTGTGCGTGGTGTCGATGGGCGGCGCGATGAACGTGGGCCGCTACGCCGGCCTTCTCGGGCCGCCCGGTCTCGGCCTGCGGCTGACAGGGCTGTGCGACGAGCGCGAGCAGCCTTTCTACGACCGCGGCCTGGATCGGGCCGGGGCGCCCCGCGCGGGCTTCTTCGTGTGCGTGGCGGACCTGGAGGACGAGCTCATCCGCGCGCTGGGTACGGCGAGGGTCGAGGAGGTCGTCGCGGCGGAGGGCGACTTGCGCCCATGGCAGACCTTCCTGAGCCAGCCGGCACAGCGCGGTCGGCCCCGCCAGCAGCAGTTGCGGCGCTTCCTCGGCACGACGAAGGGCCGCAAGATCCGCTACGGCCGTCTCCTGGTGGAGGCCCTCGACCTCGGGCAGGTACCTGCCCCGCTCGACGATCTCCTCATGAGCCTGTGATCGACGCGCGGAGGCGCGCGCGATGGGCGTCTGAGCCGGGCCCCCCGCGGTCACCGCCTCCGCCTGTCTCCTTACCGCCACACAGCTTGGATAGTTGCACCATCCTTGTCGAGGCAGAGTAGAACCGAGATCCGATCGGTCATGCCTGTCGAGCCATGGGAACGGAGAACCATCCTTGCGCCTCTCGGAACTGAGCCGCCGCAGCGGAGTGTCGGTGGCCACCGTCAAGTACTACCTGCGCGAGGGACTGCTGGCCCCCGGCACGCCCGTCACCGCACGCCAGGCGGAGTACGACGACGAGCACCTGCGCCGTCTGCGCCTGATCCGCGCCTTGCTCACGGTCGGCGGGATGACGATCAGTCAGGCGCGCGACGTGCTCGCCGTCGCGGACGACCCCGCCTTCGGCCGGCACGAACGGCTCGGCATCGCGCAGTACATGCTCCCGCCGCAGGTCGCGCCGCCCGAGAAGGACGACCCCCAGCAGCCGGAGTGGGACGCGACCCATCGGCAGCTCCGCGACGTGCTCGCAGATCTCGGCTGGCGGGTGAACGACGAGGCCCCGGCGATCAATTCACTCACCCGCGCCGTGGTCACCCTCCGCGCCCTGGGCTACGCCTTCCCGCTGGACTTCGTCCGCCAGTACGCCCTCGCGATGCACCCGATCGCCGAGGTGGAGCTCGGCGTGATCGAGGGGTATCCGGTCCTGGAGGAGGCGATCGAGGCGTCGGTCGCGTACACGATGCTCAACGAGCCGATCCTGCTGGCCCTGCGGCGACTGGCGCACGAGGACGTGTCGGCGCGGCTCCATGACAGCGGGCCGGTGCGAGATACGGACCCCGGAGGACTTTCGTCATCTTGACGAAAAGGGGTCCATCCTCATATCGTCATGTCGACGACAAGCGGCATGACGAACAACTCTCTGGGGGACCCCATGGCCGACATCACCCGGCGCGCCGGATGGCGCCACCTCCGTTCCGCGCCCACCGCGCACATTCGGCATCACCGGCGTGGCCGGCTCGTGCACGACGGGCCCGGACTCAGCTTCTGGTACCGGTCGTTGTCCGCCGCGCTCTCCGAAGTGCCGGTGAACGACCGGGAGTTGACCATGGCGTTCCATGCGCGTACGGCCGACTTCCAGGACGTGAGCGTGCAGTCGACCGTCACGTACCGGATCAGCGCACCCGACGCCGCCGCCACCCGGCTCGACTTCTCCATCGACCCGGACACCGGCGCGTGGCGCGGCGCGCCGCTGGAGCAGATCGCCACGCTGCTCACCGAGACCGCCCAGCAGCACGCGCTGGACGTGCTCGCCCGCACCCCGCTCGCCGCCGCGCTGGTCGACGGCGTCGCGGCGGTACGGGACCGGATCGCGGCCGGTCTCGCCGACGAGCCGCGGCTGCCGGCCACCGGGATCGAGGTGGTGGCGGTGCGCGTGGTGGCGATCCGTCCGGAGCCGGAGGTGGAGCGGGCGCTGCGGACACCGGCGCGGGAGCAGATCCAGCAGGAGGCGGACCGGGCCACGTACGAGCGGCGCGCGGTGGCCGTCGAGCGTGAACGGACCATCGCCGAGAACGAGTTGGCCAGCAAGATCGAGCTGGCCCGGCAGGAGGAGCGGCTGGTCGACCAGCGCGGCACCAACGCGCGCCGCGAGGCCGAGGAGAGCGCGGCGGCCGACGCGGTACGGGCCGAGGCGGAGGCGACCCGCAAGGTACGGCTGGCCCGCGCCGAGGCGGAGGCGGCGCGCGAGGTCGGCGACGCGCGGGCGCAGGCGCAGGCGGCGTGGCTGCGGGTGCACGGCGAGGTGGACCCGGCGACGCTGCACGCGCTGGCGGTGACCACGGCGGCCAAGAACCTGCCGCGGATCGACAGCGTGACGCTGTCGCCGGACGTGCTGACGGGGCTGCTGTCGAGGCTCGGCGGCGCCGCGGGCGCCACCGCCGCCAACCCCGACGGAACCCGCCCGTGAGCCTCGCCCCGCGCGCCGTCATCGTCCACCGGACCACGGAGTACGAGGAGTTGCTCGCCCGGCACGGGACGCACGGCCAGGCCGCCTTCTTCCTCTCCAGCCGGGGCCGTGGCATCGAGGAGGTGCGGGAGCGGCACGAGCGGACCCGGCGGGCGCTCGCGGAGGTCGTGGCGGCGGTGCCGTTGCAGTGGCGGCAGAGCCGGGTGGAGCGGGCGGATCTGGACAGGTTCCTGTTCGCTCCGGAGGACGTGGTGATCGTGGTCGGCCAGGACGGTCTGGTGGCCAACGCCGCCAAGTACCTGGCCGGCCAGCCGGTGGTCGGGATCGACACGGATCCGGGGCGGAACCCGGGGGTGCTGGTACGGCACCGGGCCCGGGACGCGGCGCGGCTGCTGCCGTCGGCGACGGCGGGGCGGGCGACGGTGGACGAGCTGACCATGGTGGAGGCGGTGACGGACGACGCGCAGCGGCTGGTCGCGCTGAACGAGATCTACGTCGGTCCGCCCGGGCACCAGACCGCCCGCTACCGGCTGGGCCCGGACGACGGGCGGACCGCGCCGGAGGCGCAGGCGTCGTCCGGGGTGCTGGTGGGGACGGGGACGGGGGCGACGGGTTGGCTGCGGTCACTGTGGCAGCAGAGCGCCAGCGGGCTCACCCTGCCGGGCGCGGCGGATCCGCGCCTGATCTGGTTCGTGCGCGAAGCCTGGCCCTCGCCGGCGACGGGAACGTCGCGGGTGGAAGGGGTGCTGGGCCGGTCGGACAGGCTGCGGTTGACGGTGGAGTCGGACCGGCTGGTGGCGTTCGGGGACGGAATGGAGGCCGACGCACTGGAACTGACGTGGGGTCAGTCGGTACGGGTGGGGGTGGCGGGAACCGCGCTGCGGTTGCTGGGTTGAGGGGCGGGGCGGGGTGACCGGAACCGCGCTGCGGTTGCTGGGTTGAGGGGCGCGGTCGAGGTGATCGGAACCGCGCTGAGGTCGCTGGGTTGAGGGGCCCGGTCGGGGTGGCCGAAACACGTTGGAGCCGCTAGGCCGAGCGGCGCGATTCGCTAGGATCCGGGACACATCCGACCGTTCCGGTGCGCGACGCGGGTCGCGCACCGCGTCCCTCGCGCCCGGAGGCCCTCCATGACGCAGTCGTCCCCCGCACTCGAGGTCACCCGCGCGAGCGTGGCGGACTGGGGGATCGTACGGGAGTGGGCGGCGGCCGAGGGGTGGAACCCGGGGCTCGACGACGCGCCGGCGTTCTTCGCGCAGGACCCGGAGGGGTTCTTCCTGGGGCGGGTCGACGGGGAGCCGGTCTCCGCGATCTCGGTGGTCAACTACAGCAACGCGTATGCGTTCTTGGGCTTCTACCTGGTCCGGCCCGACCTGCGGGGGCTGGGCCACGGGCTTGCGACCTGGCGGGCCGGGCTGGCCCACGCCGGGGACCGGACGGTCGGCCTGGACGGGGTGCCGGACCAGCAGGACAACTACCGCCGCTCCGGCTTCGTCGCGGCCCACCGCACCGCCCGCTGGGTCGGCGTGGCGCCCGCCCCGCAGGCGCCCGCCCCGGACGTCGTCCCCGCCGCCGCGCTCGGGCCGGCGGCGCTGCGGGCGTACGACAGCGCCTGCTACCCCGCCGAGCGGCCGAACTTCCTCGACCGCTGGCTCGGCACACCGGGGCACCGCGCGTTGGCCCGCGTCGTGGACGGACGGCCCACGGGGTACGGGGTGGTCCGCCCGGCGCAGGACGAGGCCCGCATCGGCCCCCTGTTCGCGGACACCCCGGCCGACGCCGCCGTTCTCCTCGACGCCCTCGCCGCCGAGGCCGCCGCCCTGGGCTCCCCGCGCATCGCGATCGACGTCCCGGAGTCCAACGAGGCGGCCACCGCCCTGGCCGCCTCCCGCGCCCTCGCCCCCACCTTCGAAACGGCCCGCATGTACACCGGCCCCACCCGCCCCTTCGCCCACACCCGCATCTACGGCATCACCACCCTCGAACTGGGCTGACCTCCCCGCCCCTTGCCAGAGGCGTTCCCCCACCCCCCTCCCCAGCCCTTTCCCTCACCCCTCCCCCACCCCCCTCGCCACCCCCTCGGGGGGTGACAAGGGTTTTCCCCGTATCGGGTTCATCTCGGCTTTCCCTACTGTCTGCCGCACCGGCAGATCCCCTCCTCCGGCCTGTGCCTGTCAGGTGCATGTAGAGGGCGAGGGTGGGGGTCCTCCGGGGGCGGCCTTGACCCGGGCCGTCGCGCCGGCGGCGGCGCGTGGGCCCCCCAAGCCCAGGGAACCGTGGACCGCGACCCCCACACCCCGCACCGCGGTTCCCGCGCCGCCCGCCAATGCTTCGCCATCACGTCGTAGCTGAAAGGGCAACACCTTGAACGGTTCCAGGCGGAGACTCATATCCGTCGTGGTCGCCAGCGCCGCGGTTCTCGGCGCAGCGGCCACGTCCACCGTGGCGCTTGCCGCCGCCCCGGCGGCCCCGTCCCCGAAGCCCGCCCCGGCCTCCCAGGCCCTGACCGCGCTTCCGTCGGCGCCGGTCGAGAAGGTCATCGTCACCTACAAGGCCAAGACCGCCGAGGCCGGCTCCAACGCCGCGGCCAAGTCCGACGCCGCCGCCAAGGGCTCCGCGACCGGCGAGAAGCTCGCCTTCGAGCGCCGGCTCGCCGGCGGCGCCGCCCTGGTCGACCTGGGCGACAGCGCCAGCAAGCAGGACGTGAACGAGGTCATGGCCGCCTTCCGCGCCGACCCGTCCGTCGCCTCCGTGGAACCGGACATCCGCGCCTACGCGATGGCCGTCGCCCCGAACGACACCGACTACGCCAAGCAGTGGGACCTCTTCGAGGCCACCGGCGGCATGAACGTGCCGGCAGCCTGGGACACGACGACCGGCTCCGGCGTCACCGTCGCCGTCATCGACACCGGCTACGCCGCCCACACGGACCTCGCGTCCAACGTCGTCGCCGGCTACGACTTCATCTCCTCCTCCGCCGACGCCCGCGACGGCAGCGGCCGTGACGCGGACGCGAAGGACGAGGGCGACTGGAGCGCCACCGACGGCGAGTGCGGCACCGGCTCCAAGGCCTCCAACTCCTCCTGGCACGGCACCCACGTGGCCGGGACCATCGGCGCGGTCACCAACAACACCAAGGGCATCGCCGGCATCGCGTACAACGCGAAGATCCAGCCGGTCCGCGTCCTCGGCAAGTGCGGTGGCTCCTCCGCGGACATCGCCGACGCCATCACCTGGGCGTCCGGCGGCACCGTCCCCGGCGTCGCGGCGAACCCGACCCCGGCGAAGGTCATCAACCTGAGCCTGGGCGGCGCCAGCGCCTCCTGCCCGAGCGTCTACCAGACGGCGATCAACGGCGCGGTCAGCCGCGGCACCACCGTCGTCGTGGCGGCCGGCAACAGCAACGCCAACACCTCCGGCTTCACCCCGGCCAACTGCGCCAACGTCATCAGCGTGGCTTCGACCAGCCGCGAGGGCAACCGCTCGTTCTACTCGAACTACGGCACCACGGTCGACGTCTCGGCCCCCGGCGGCGAGACCCGTCGCGCCACCGACACGCCCGGCACGGTGACCACCCCCGAGAACGGCATCTACTCCACGCTGAACTCGGGCGCGACCACCCAGTCGCTGGAGAACTACAAGCCCTACCAGGGCACTTCGATGGCCGCGCCGCACATCGCCGGCCTCGCCGCCCTGCTGGAGTCGGCCAAGAGCTCGCTCACCCCGGCCGACATCGAGGCCGCGATCAAGGCCAACGCGCGGCCGCTGCCCGGCACCTGCACGGGCGGCTGCGGCACCGGCATCGCCGACGCCGCGAAGACCGTGACCGCCGTCACCACCACCACTCCGGGGGCGACGTTCACCAACGCCACGAACGTGACGATCTCGGACAACACCACCGTGTCGTCCTCGATCGCCGTGACCGGCCGGACCGGCAACGCGCCGGCCGCCCTCAAGGTCGACGTGGACATCAAGCACACCTGGCGCGGCGACCTGGTGATCGACCTGATCGCGCCCGACGGCACCGTCCGGAACCTGAAGGCCTCGTCCGGTTCGGACAGCGCCGACAACGTGCTCGCGACCTACACCGTGGACGCGTCCACGGAGCTGGCCAACGGCACCTGGAAGCTGCAGGTCCGGGATGTGGCCTCGGGTGACACCGGCTACATCGACTCCTGGAGCCTGACCTTCTAATCACCACCTGACCCACCCCCCACAACCGCAACACCGCTGGTCAGGGGCGCGTCCGTGGTCTACACCATTGACGCGCCCCTCAGTTGGTTGCGGGGCCCGCTGTCCGTATGCCGGACAGCGGGCCTTTACTGTGCCCGTGACCTCCGTATTCTCTGCGCACGGGCAGGGGGCCCGAGCGCGCCGGAGGGTGGTGATGGCTACGTGACGACGGCGACCTACCGTGCCGCGCCCGTGGGCCGCGAGGAACTCCTCTCCCGACTCGAACGCGTCCTGCACTCCCGCGGCCGCGCGCTGCTCACCGGCCCCGCCGGCGTCGGCAAGACCGAGGTCGCGCTGGCCGCCGCGGCCCGCGCCGAGTCCCGCGGCGAGACCGTGCTCTGGCTGGCCACTCTGCCGTCCGACCGTGACATACCGGGCGCGTCGGCCGCCGCCCTGATCGCCGCCGTCGGCCGCCCCGACGTACGGGACCGACTCCCGGGACCCCAGCGCGGCGCGGTCGCCGTGCTGTGCCGCGAGGCCCCGGCGCCGCAGGACGGCTGGGACCCGATCGCGCTCCGGCTCGGCCTCGCGCAGCTGCTGCGGGAGCTCGCCGCGGACGGCCCGGTCCTGCTGGTCCTGGACGGCGTGGAGCGCATCGACCCGGACAGCGCCGATCTCCTCCGGTTCGCCCTGCATCTCGCGCCGCCCGCGCTGCGCGTCATCGCCGTCGAGACGCCCGCCTGCCACACCCCGCAGGCCCCGCAGCTGTGGGTGCCGTCCGAGGCCGACGTCCTGCTCGTGCCGTCGCTGCAGGCGGACGAGATCGCCGAGCTGCTGATCCACCACCGGCTGCCGTCCCGGATGGCCGGCCGGATCCACAAGGCCAGCGGTGGCAACCCGCGCCTCGCGCTGGCCGTGGGCCGCTCGCTCGCCGACGCCCGCACCCCCGTCCACCACGCCGAGGCGCTCACCCTGTCCGGCCGTGCCCGCGACCTCGCCCGCCAGCTGCTCGGCGCGGCCACGCCGCAGGTACGCGAGACGCTGCTGCTCGCCGCGCTGGCACTGCGCCCCTCGGCCGCGCTGATCCGCCGGGCCGGCCGGCCGACCGCCGAGGCCGACCTGATCGCCGCCGAGCGCGCCGACCTGGTGGCGCTCGGCGAGGACGGCACGGTCGCCTTCACCGCGGGCGTACTGCCCTCCACCCTCGTGCACGACGCCTGCTGGGCCGAGCGCAGCGCCGGGCACGCCGCGCTGGCGCAGGTGGTGGACGACCCGGTCGAGGCGGTACGGCACCGGGCCCTGGCCACCGACGTCCCGGACGGGGCCCTCGCGGCCGCGATCGGCGTGGCCGCGGAGACCGCGCGGCGGCGCGGCAACAGCGCGCTCGCCGCCGAACTCGCGATGCTCGCCGCCGAGTCCACGCCGGTCGAGCACGGGCCGCGGCGCATCGCCCGGCTGGTCGACGCCGCCGAGGAGGCCGCCCGGGCCGCCCGCGCCGACCTCGCGATCCGCGCGGCCACCGACCTGCTGGCCCGGGACGCCGAGCCTCCGGACCGGGTACGGGCCCGGCTCGCGGTCCTGGACACGGCAGGCCAGGGACTGACCGACCTCGACGAGATCTATGTGCACGCCATGGAGGACTCCGAGGGCGACCCCGCGCTGCGCTCGGCGGTGCTGCTGCGGCTCGCCGTCAAGTACGTGCTCGCGGACGGCGATCCGGTGCGGTCGCGGGCGGCCGCGGTCGAGTCCGCCGCGCTGGCCTCGTCGATGGGCGACCCGCGGACGGCCGCCCGGGCCCTGACCGTGCAGGCGCGGATGGACCGGGTGCTCGGGTCGCCGGGCGCGGAGACCGTGCTCGCGCAGGCGCGGGCCCTGGAGATGTCCGAGCGGCCGCTCGGCATCCGCAACGCCGCCCAGATCCTGACGATCCGTCACGCCCTGTTCGACGCCCGGCTCGCGGACGCCCGGGACGCGCTCAACGCGCTGCTGCCGCTGGTGCAGCGGCGCGGCCCGGTCGAGGACGCCATCGAGCTCTTCAGCACTCTCGCGGAGATCGAGTCCCGGCGCGGGATGTGCGCGGCGGCGCTCGCGCACGCGGGCCAGGCCCTCGCGCTGACCCTGGAGGCCGGGCTCTCCCCCGGTCCCGCCTGGTACGGGCTCGCCCTCGCCGAGACCGCGGGCGGCAGCTTCACCCGGGCGGCGAGCTACGCCCGGCGCAGCGTGCAGGCCTCGGAGGAAGAGGGCGACCACGTCTTCCTCTCGCGCAGTCTGTACGCCCTGGGCCGGGTGCAGTTGGTGAACGGCGACGTGGCCTCGGCCCTGGAGACGCTGAGCCGGGTCCGTACCGAGGAGCGCGCCCAGGCGACGGTCGACCCGTCGATGCTGCGCTGGCACGAGGAACTGGCGGAGGCGCTGGTCGCGGGCGACCAGCCGGACGCGGCCGCGGAACTGCTGGCCGACGTACGGCCGGTGGCCGAGCGGCTCGGCCGTACGGCGGTGCTGCTCGGCCTGGACCGGGCGGAGGGCCTGCGGCTGGCGGCGGTCGGCCGGGCGGACGAGGCGGCGGAGCTGCTCGGGCGGACCGC
>NZ_DATCVQ010000371.1:0-42702 GCF_036566765.1 Streptomyces sp. | reverse complement strand
GCTGGCGTCGGTAAAGGGACACGCGGGCGGCCACCCCCAACCCGTTGATCAACTAGTGGAGGTCGTGAGTGGAGTGGGCGCAAATCCCCGTCGTGCAGCTAGGGGCCCTGGGCGTCCTGCTCGCTGTCCTCTGGCTGGTGTTCCGAGGCAACCTCGCCCCCTCAACGCTGGTGCCGCGCTCCACCCTGGACGACGTCAGAGCCGACCGTGACGCCCGCATCGCCCAGGTCATCGCCGACCGGGATGAACGCGTCATGGAGGCGGCCGAGGACGCCTCGGAGTGGCGGCAACTGTATGTGCGTGAGTGTGAGGCACACGACCTGACGCGCCGCGCGCACGCCGAAGAGATCCGGGCGGCGCTGCTGGCCAGCACAGAAGGAGCCCAGGTGGCGGCTGCGCTGCTGGCGGAGATGCGGTCACGGCAAATCGGGGCGGCGGGCTCATGACCGAACGCGACGACGGAAGGCTGCCCGACATCGACGAGGCTAGACAAGCAGCGGAGGAGTCTCAGCGGCGCGCCGAGGAGGACATGCAGCGGGCCCGTGAACGCGCCCGCAAATCCCTGTCCCTCGCTGACCGGCTGCGCCGGCTGCGGGAGCAGAACGGCTTCGACCGGCTGTTCGACGACGCGTTCGGGGGTGTCGGATGACGTCCGGCCCGCTGTTCCTGATCGGGAACGTGCTCCTGATCGTGACCGCTCTGCTGGCGCTCGCGTGCGTGGCCGCGCAGGCGCTGCTGGCCCGCTGGTGGGAGACGCCGGGCGGCCGGCATGTGATGGCGTTCCAGAGCGTCCTGGCGGCCGTCTTGTGCCTGTGGGCGCTGCGGGTGTGGGTGCCCGACAGCCCGCTCGTGCTGCTGATGCGGTTCGCCGCGTTCGCCTGCCTGCCCCCGGTGCTCGGGTGGCGGCTGGCCATCATCCTGCGGACCTGGCGCGCTAAGCGCCGCGAGCACACGAAGGAGCGTTGATGCCGTACCTGACGCAGCTTGCCGCGGTGGCCCGGCGTACCGGCCACAAGGTGGTCGAGGTGTCCGGCTGGAAGACGCGCGGGCATGGGCCTCAGCCCGAAGTCCGCGGCGTCGTCTGCCACCACACCGCGGGCCCGGCGGGCGGCGGCAACTATCCGTCGCTCGCGGTGGTGCGGGACGGCAGGCCGGGGCTGGACGGGCCACTGTCGCAGTTCGGGCTCGGCCGCGACGGCACCATCTACGTGATCGCGGCCGGGCGATGCTGGCACAACGCCCCCTCGACGTCGGCGAACCACACCAACTCCCGGTCGCTCGGTATCGAGGCGGAGAACAACGGCAAGCAGCCGTGGCCCGACATCCAGCTCGACGCATACCGGAAACTGTGCGCGGAGTTGTGCCGCGAGTTCGGGCTGACCGCCTCCCGCGTGAAGGGCCACAAGGAGGTCAACACGCAGAAGCCGGACCCGCACGGCGTCAACATGAACCACTTCCGGGAAGACGTGGCCGCCCTCCTCAAGGGCAAGCCCGCGCCGGCCGACCCGAGCCCCGCCAAGACCTCATGGACGGAGACCCTGTTGAAGGACCTGCCCCTGCTGCGGCCGGGCGACGACAACTACGACGTGAAGACCGCCCGGAGCCTGCTGTTCGCCCGCGGCTACGTGCCGGAAAGCCTGTACGCCACGGCGGGTCTGAAGGCGTGGCTGGAGCGGACGAAGTACGACGACGAGTTCGCCGGGCTGGTCCGCGGCTTCCAGAAGCTGAAGAAGCTCGACGTGGACGCGCTGGTCGGGCCCCTGACGTGGGGCGCGCTCGTACGCGTGTCCTGACTTCCATTTCCTTATGCGTCCCGCCATCCCTTAGGCGGGCTGTCCCATGGAGGGGCGAATGATCAGAGTAGGTAGCGCCGCGAAGTCCATCGTCGCGGCTGCGTCCGCTGGGGCGGCTGCGCTCGTCACCGCGATGGACGACAGCGTCATCGTGACTGGCGAGTGGGTGACGATCGCCCTTGCCGTTCTCGGCGCGCTGGGCATCGTGTACGCAGTACCGAACGCGGAGCGCTCGGAGCCGCGCCAGCGGTAGGCTGGCGGCAGACTTCAACCAGCCCCGATTGAGTGCGCCTTAGGCGCTGGCTCCGGCCATGGGGCACCACATGAGCCCGCCTCTCCACCTTCGGGTGGGGAGGCGGGCGTCTTTCGTGTTGCAGGAGTCAGGACGGTACGAGGCTGAGCGCGGTCTCGACTCGGTCGCGCCAGTCGGCGCGCTCCAGGTCCAGCAGGGATAGCCTGTGGCCGAATCGGTAGTCGCGCCAGTCGTCAGGTCGCAGTTCGAGTCTCATGGTCTGGGATCGCTCGCGCAGCCAGTCCATGCCGCGCGCCCACTGCTCTTGCTCGGGCAGGTTGCCGAACGTGTCGATCCTGCACTCGTCCCGGTAGTCGTCTCGGGCGTCTTCGTCGAGGTCGGCCCACTCCTGTTCGGTCCAGCCGTCCGGCCTCCAGTCCTCCGGAGGCAGGGGCATCACGACGTGCGCGGCGTACGGGAAGCTGTCGCACACCGAGTACGACAGCACCACAGGCTCGTCGTCGCGGGAGCGCAGCAGAGGGATCACGCCAGGACCTCTCGCATGGCATGCTTCAGGTGGGGACTCCCATCCCATGCCGGGCCGCAACATCTCGTAATCCAGCGCGTCCTGGATGCGATCTGCGAGCCACGCCCGGTTCTTGCCCTCGACGTAGGAGTGGATCTCGCACTGGCCGTCCAGGCGGGCGACGAGGCGCATGCTTTCGCCGCTCCAATCGATGGCGGTGTTCAGCGCCAGCGCGAAGGCGTCGAGCGCATGCCCGCGCCAGGCGAGCAGGCTTCCGTCCCCACGCACCCGGAAGGAGAGGATGAAGTCCTGGAGAAACTGCTGGTCGATCATCCGGCTCTGCGGCTTCAGATGGCTGTCGCGGGTGAGTTCACGCAGGGGCTCCCTGTAGGAGTTCGGGTGCCGGGTGATCCGCTCTGCGCTCGTGTCGTTGACCAGGAGGTGCACATGCGAGCGTTCCGCGCCGAGCACTTCGGCCTCGCCGCTGGGTGAGTGGAAGTAGATGCGGCTCATCGGTGGCTCCTTGAGGGGTTGATTGCTCGCCTTCCCATTGTGAGGTGCGGGCGAGGTTCACGGAGGCCGATCAGGCGGCGTCGGCCCACACGATGACATTCGCCGTGTAGTGCGAGGTTGCCTTGTCGAACGCGCCTCCGCAGGTGATGAGCCGCAGGGCGGGCCCGTCCGTCTCTCCCCAGATCTGCTTGGCGGGCAGCGCCGTCTTGGCGGTCTGCTGCTTCCGCCCGGCCACGAACTCGAACGTCTTGCCCGCCTTGTCGGTGACCTTGATGGCCGCGCCCTTCTTGAGGGCCTTGAGGCGGGCGAACACGTCGGGCCCGGTGCGGCTGTCTACGTGGGCGACGACGACAGCGGGCCCGTCCTCGCCCGGGCGCGGTCCTTTCTCGTACCAGCCGGCGCGGCCGAACGAGGGCGTCTCCATGTCGCCGTTCCTCTTGAGCCCGACGCGGACGATGCGGGCGTCCACTCCGATGGACGGGATACGGATACGCACGGGGACGGCGACGTCCACCCGGGCGGGCGTGGACGGTGTGGCTGGCGGGGGCGGCTGGACCGCGAGACGGGGGCGCTCAGACGGCGCTGGGGGCGATTCCGCGCCACACCCGGACACGAGGACCAGACAGGCGGCTACGGCGGCGAGACGACGCATAGGGGGCTCCAGACGAGAGAAGGGCTGGACTGCCGCGAGTGCAGTCCAGCCCTGGAGGGGTTAGCGACGGGCGAGGCCGCCGAGTCCGGTGTCCACCCTGCTGGGCACCGGGATGTTGTTGACGACGACCACGCGGGTGTTCGTCTGGGTGACGGTCGGGACCGGCTCCGGCTCGGGCTCCTCGGTGGCGTCCGGGTCGGTCGGGTCAGGCGTCGGAGTCGGCGTGGGCGTCGGCTCCACGGTCACCGTGGGGGTGGGCGTCGGGGTCGGGCAGGGCTCGGCCTCGTTCACCGTCTTCTGCCACGTCCGGTCGCCGATCAGCCGGTAGCCGGGCAAGGCGTACGCCCTCACCCGGTAGACGGCCGGGCGGACGTCGTACGAACCGGCCCGGAGGGTGAGGTAGCGGCCGTTGTCGCGGGACGCCCGGTAGGTGACGCCACGGTCGGAAGGGATGACCAGTTTGCCCCGGGTGGTGCCGCACTCGGGCTGGACCACGGTGGGCTCGTCAGCGTGAACCGTACGGTCGCACCGCTTGCCGGTGATGTCGCCGGAGTTGCCCGCCGATCCGTTCACCCATCGCTCGGCGCAGGTGCGGTACTCCCACCGCCACGCGCCCGCACTCACCTGCGCGCCGGCGGGGAAGTACAGGGCGGGCCAGTTGCCGGTCGGCTGCGGCATGCCGGGACAGCGGCCACGGTTGGGGACCGTTCCGTCGCACGCGAAGTTGTAGTAGCTGCGCACGAGCGCGTCCGTCGGCGCCGCCTCCGAGGTGACGGTGAAGTCGAACGTGCCGGAGAACGTGCCGCGGACCGGGCTCCCGAGCGTCACGCCCGCCTGCGGGGACTTGGCGCCGGGGATCGTGGTGAAGGTGCCGGCGTCGCGCAGGGCGACGTTCCACACGTTCGTGGCGGACGACGGGGTGATGGTGACGGTCCGGCTGTAGGTCGGGCGGGCCCAGTAGCCGTGCTCGCCGTTGTCGAAGTTTCCGGCGATGCGGACCGTGTCCGTGAATGGGGCGGCGGCGGTTGCGCTGGTGGCCAGTCCAGTCGCTACCAGCACGCCAGCGGCGAGAGTCGCCGCGAGTCTGCTGATCATTGAGGTGTGCACCCTCTCGGGATTGCCAGCCCTCGGGTAGGGCCGGTCTGTGGCGCGGCATGTCTCACGCCTCTCTGGCGAATCAGGACATGCCAGCCGCAAACCATTGTGCACCTTGTATAGGTTCTTCCGCTTGAGCGCTCCATTTTGTACAAGTCGGCGGCGTACGATGAGCCTGTGGCCTCGCCCCGGAATGCCGGGTGCCGGGGCTGCCCCACCCGGACGACGGCAATGTCCCGAGTCCGGTGTCTAGCAAGGCCGGTGAGAGGTCCAGGGGACCTCAACACCCGGCAAGGTCCGCCTCTGCTGCGGGACGCCGTAGCACCCGCCCTGACGGCGGTAGAGCGGCGGGACTACGGGGCCGGGTTGCTTTCGGGCCGCCCGGCCCCTTTTTAACCTGAAAGAGATGCTTTCCAGTTCGGAGACGCGATGCGGTTCGACCACGACCTCGACGCTGACGCCCTATACGTGACGATCACCAGCGAACCCGTCACGGCTACCCACTCCATCGAAGACCTGACCACGGTGGACGTGGACGCTCAGGGCCAGCTGGTCGGTATCGAGGTGATCGCTCCCGACCGGGCGTGGGCGATAGACCGAGTCATGGCCCGATATCCGCTCTCGGACGAGGACACACGCCTGCTGCTGTCGATGTACATCCGGTCCGGCAAGCAGGGAGCGTGGACGTGAAGCAGATCATCCTGTTCAAGCGGCTGATGTGGTGGTCGCCGACCCAGCTCACCCGCTGGTGGCTGCCTCGCGTGTTCCGTGGCACTGACGAGTACTGCAACCCGTCGATCGCTGCGGTCATCCCGCCCCTGGGCGCGTTCATCGTGTTCTGGAAGCCGGGGCCGCTCCGTATGGAGCCGTGCGACGAGTGCGCCGCGATGGACGAGGTTGAGGTGATCGAACTCTCCGCCGAGGAGTGGGAGGCAGCCAAGAACCGTGCGCTCGCCTCCATCGGTCTCACCTACGAGGAGTTGGAGCAGCAGGCTAGGTCCGGCGACTTCGAGTCGTTCAAGCACCGCAAGGTGTGGCACGTCGTCCGGGAGGCGTGATGCGGGTACGGATCGACCTGAACATCCGGGTGCGCGGCAACCGGACGCTCGCAGACTTCGACGACGTGGACGGCGACGCGGCCGACCTCCACATCGGCCAGGCAGTCACCGTGTACGAGCCGGAGTCCGGGCTACGAGGAGAAGGGTCCGTCGTCGAGGTGGATCCAACCAAGCAGGTAGTGATCCTGGCGGTGGATTGGCCGTCGCTGCGCCCCGAGGAGGCGTGGGCGGAATGGGACGCCGGAGTCGCCGCCATGCTGGCCGGCGCGGAGGAGCGCCGCAAACAGCCAGCCAAGGTGGACGACCTCGACGAGCTACGGGCCCGACTGGAGCGGCTCAAGGCAGAGCGGGAGGCGTGATGACGCGCATGCTCGGCCGTCAGGTGTGGGACCGCGTCCCCTGCTCCTGCTGCAACGGCCCGAGGGCGGCGAAGGTGGAACGAACGCGAGAGAAGCGAGACGTGGAGCGGGAAGCAGGCGAGTGGCGGTTCTCCCGCGCATGGGAAGACTGGAACTCACCGGAGGACTCGCTGTACGACCTGGACGACTGCGTCCACGGCTGTAACGGGCAGTGCGTGTACGGCGGATCCGACGCGTGCAACTTCACCTGCCACGAGCTGACGCCCGAGATTGTGGCTCTGTTCGAGCGGCTCGACAGGCGGGCCATGGAACTGATGGGCGAGGAGCTGATCTCGTGGAAGCAGGCGTGACCCGCAAAGATCAAATAGCCATCAAAATGCTTGACCAGCGGACTTGAGCAGTCAGCGCGTCACCGAAGCGAACTCATCAAAGACGAGCGCCCCCGTCCTGGTCCTCACGGACTGGGGCGGGGGCGTCTTCGTCGTTGCTGACCCTAAGCGGCGGGGTTGCGGCGACCCGCGAGGATCGCGTTGACGATGCTCTTGGGGTGTGCGCCTCTGGAGAGCATGCCGTCTACGGTCGATGACTCCATCGGATCTAAGTCCGGTACGTGGTCGTACACGTAGTCGAAGCAGTCCTCGTCGTCGTTGAAGTCATATTGCCGCGATGCGCCAGCATCGTGCCGATCGTGTCGATCGGAATGATGTGATGAGTTGTTGGAATGTGTAGTTGTTGTCAACTGAGACAACCACCAGAGGTCAACTGAGTTAACCACCCTGGTTGCCTCAGTTGACCACCCAAGGCGCTTCGCTACACCGATTCGGATGGCGATCTGTTGAGCGACGGGGTTCAGCGAGTCGAACGCGGGCTCCTTGCCGGCGTCGAGCATGGGCACGTGGTTCAGCGTCCGCGGCGTACACAACTGGTACTTATCCGCCAGGTGGCTGTCGGCTCCTCGGTTGGACTCAACCCGCCAGATGAATCCGAGGTGGCGCATGGTTGCGAGGGCTTCGACGACGCAGGGCTTGCTGTAGCCCGTGATGGCCATCAGGAGCTTCACGCCGGGGTACACGTTGTGCCCGCGCCTGTTGCTGAAGGTGGCGGCGGAGAAGCCAACCAGTTTCACGGAGGGCGGTGCAACGACGTTCCGCCATGTGCGCAGCCAGACGTACGAGTGCTGGATTGCGAATAACGCCGACGCTGGCGGGTCTTGCGGTCGGGGCTTGGGCAACGAACCTTTCCGATCTCTCTGTAGGGATCCGAGAGGTCAGAAGGTTTCCGCCAAGGGGGGTCGGCGCAGCGCACATGCGGGATGTACGATGTGTGTTGGACAAGACGTTCTGATCTCTCGGAACTTCCGACAGGCCCCGGTTACCGCCGGGGCTTTCGTCGTTTCCAAGCCTACTCCGACCCGAACGTCTGTACGGGCGCGAAGGATCTCGCCGTTAGTCCGTGTCTTGACCGGGCGATCAGTCGACGGTCGATGGTGAAGATTCCGCTTGGGGGGACTTCGGCATCTGAGGGACGACGATGTTGCCGACGGTGGGCTCTCTGACGATCAGACCCCGCCTGCGCAGTTCATGGAGTACGCGACGAGCTGTGTTGAAGTCGACGCGGTAATCGAACGCTATCTGCCTATCGGTGAGAAACGGCTCGCCCGCCGTGAAGTCTCCGGAGGAGATCGCCGCTTCCAGGCGGTCCGCGACCTCCTTCCATGGGTACGAGCTCAGCCGCGTTTCTTCCAGATATCGGCCGAGGACGTCTTCGACGGAAGAGCGCACCTTCGGTGCGTCGCTGGACCTGTCAACTTGCACACTGGGAGGGATGTCAGGAGCGGCCCTACCCAGATGCCAACCGAACTCCGTCGCACGTTCAACCAGTTCGTCTACGTCGCGCTCAGGTTTGGCGAGCTCTTGCTCAACGTCTTCGCGGGCTTGCTCAACCGCTTCTAGTTCGGCGGACACACCCAACGCCTCGACCTTACGGAGCCGAGCGAAAGCGGCGGTGAGGGGTTTGCGCAATATGAACACCGCTGCGACAAGCGCGACGGGCCACGCAAGCGAGGACACGAGAGAAGCGACGAATTGGAAGGTCGACACCTTGCTGCATCGGTGAACAGCAAGGTGTCGTTACCTTCCTACTTGCAGTTTGTCCAGACTCCGCGACTCCACGAGCACACGTCGATGCGCTTCAGGTCGGAGCCCCGGTAGATGCCTGCCGTGTCGCCGGTGTTGTTCCACACGTACCACTTGCGCTGCCAGAACAGCGTGGTCGAGGAGTCCTTGCCCTGCCCGGACCGTACGGTGACCTGCTTGCCCGGCTTCAGCGTGAAGCGCGGGAAGCGGTACTTGAAGCCGTTCTTGTCCCGTAGGACCCACTGCTCCATCTGGATCGCCTTGCGCGTGGTGTTCTTCACCACCACGTACTCGCCGTTCAGGCTGGTGTTACCGCCACGGTCGGAGCCCGGCGAGTCGTAGTACACCTTCGTGAACATGACGGCCGGTGTGGCGGCCTGCGCCGGCGAGGCGACGAGAGCGGTAGCGACAACCCCGGCAGCGGCGGCGGGGACGAGACGTGTGAGCAACGGATCTCCTCGGGGGATGGAACGTGACAAGAGTGAGACGACGCAACGGGTGATCAGGTTGTCACTCAGTGCTGTCCGGATCCGGACAGGCCCGCTCCGGGAACAACTTCCGCACCGCCGCACTCACCTCAGGCGGCACCTCCTCCGTCTCCTCTATGTACTCCTCCAGGGCGGCCCGTAGCCGTACCTGAGCCATGGCCTCGTCCATCTCCTCCGCGTCCATGACGCACATGGTGGACCTGCTGCGTGATCGCTTGCAGGCGAGTCCGTAGGATCCCCTCGAACTACGAACGGGGAGAACAGCCATGGCCGACACAACTCCACCGCCACCAGAAGCGATCGCAGCCCAGCAGGCATTCGACCGAACTGACGCCGAATGCCAGCGCATCGCCGACGCGCTGCCGTCCAGCGTCGCCGTCGCAGCCGGTGAGGCGGAGATCAGCGACGAGCAGAGAGCCGAGCTGCAGGAGGCGAGGCGGGCCCGCATGGAGGCCCTGTGGGTGCTCCTGGCGGCCAAACGGTGGGACGGAGACGGTGGGCCCAGAGCAGCCGAGGCGGCGCTACGGGAAGCCGCCCGGGGCGGCGCCCCTCAGGATGCCGTCTGACGGCCAGGGAACGCGAGCACCTCGACCAGGTCCGCGAGGTCCACATGCTCGGCTACGCCCGCCACATCGTGCTCGTAGGCGAGGTGGTAGCGGCGGCCGTTCACGAACTGGCTGACGCGGTAGAGCGGGGAGCGGTCGAGGACGATCACCTCTATGAGGAGTCCCCGAGGTCCGCGCCACACTGCCACGCGCACAGGATACGAAATACGGACAAAACGTCTCACGGTGGACATGAGGAAGCCCCGGCCCGCAGAGAAGCGGGACCGGGGCTCTCGTGTGTGGTGGCGGTCACGCCGCCAAGCCGACCCGCTTGACTCGCCGCCGCTCCCGCAGTGTCAGCCCGCCCCAGATGCCCGCCTGCATGTCGTTGTCGAGCGCGTACTCCAGGCACTCCTCCCGGACCGGGCAGTCGCCGCAGATCTTCCTGGCGGGACGCAAGGGCTCGCCCACCTTGGGGAACCACAACTCCGGGTCGGCCTCGGCGCACAGGCCCCACGACATCCATGAGGTCTCGGTGGCCATGTCGACGAGGTCGGACAGCAGCGTCTCTAGCATGATCGACATCCCCTCTCGACGGTCACGCTCCGTAGATCATTGCGAGGTGCACGGGAGGTGCACGAGCCCCTCCCGGGAAGGTGTACGGAAGGTGCACGGAGCCTCGCGCACGCACGCCTACACGCGTACAGGGGCCCATAAGTGCACGGAGATGATCTTCGAGCACGTCGATCACCGACAGTGAGTGACGTCATGATCCGACCATCTCCCTGGCCTGAGCCTCCAGCTTGCGGCGGTCGCTTCTGATCTCCTCCAACGCCTCGTGGAGATCCATCCCAGGGACCGCTTCGTACGGCTGACGCGGACCCTCCTGCTTGACCGCCCCGTAGTCGGCGAGGCGCGGCAGGATGTGCCGCACCCACGACACGCTCATGCCGGAGGCGGCGGCCAGCTCTTTGGGGGAGCGGGGTCCGCGAAGCAACTCCTCCACGAAACGATCTTGACTGTTCTGGTGGGCCCTCTCGGCCGAGAGGGGAGGCAGGCCCTCGTCGGCCCGAGCCTCATCCAGCGCCCTCATGTCGGCGACGCTCACGAACGCCGGCAGCTCCGCCTCGATCGCGGCTGCCATCTCTTGCGGGCTGGACACGGTGGGCTCCTTCACGGTAGGGGAGGACGGCCTGGCAGCCGCCTTGCGGTCATGGCGGGTCAAATACGCCTCGCCGGCATGCAGAGCCAGCGCCTCCGGCAGCACCGGGCGGCGGTCTGCGTACATGCGGGCCAGGCGGGCGCGCTGCGGGCGCGAGAGCCAGAAGCCGCGGCCCAGCACGCTGTCCTTCTCGTTGTCCTTGAAATAGAACATGCCGGGCTCGTCGAGGCGGGAGGCGTTCAGCTTGGCCCAGTCCTGCAGCGCGTACTGGGCGTGCTCGTCTTTCTCCGGCCGGAACGCCATCGACTTGCCCATGTTGCCGCGGATGCGTTCGTCGCCCATCGACGACAGGCCGCCGATCTGCGTTGCCGCGACCAGGTGAACGGACATGCCGGCGCCGAGCGAAGCGACGGACACGCCCAGGCTGACGAGCCTGGACGTTCCAGTCCCTTGCCCCCACGCCTCGTTGGCCTCGTCGACCACGATGATGATCGCGGGATCCTCGGGGGACGGCTCGTGGTCGTCGGTGACGGCGTTGCGCGCCTTGATGATGCGGACCGCGGCGGACAGCATCGCCTCGGCCTCGTCCTGCGTGGTGGCCTCCCAGTCGACGATGCGCCGCCACGGCGCGACGGTGCCGCCGCCCTTGAGGTCGATGAACCAGATGATCGTGTCGTCGCACGCGCCGAGTTGCGCCATCAACTGGCCCAGCCACGAGCTCTTGCCCCACTGCGTCATCCCGATGATGAACCAGTGGGCCTTCCGCATCAGTGTCTTGATCAGGGCGCCCTCGGGCGTGAACCCCACCACGAACTCGTCAAGGAAGGAGCGGGGGGCGAGGTCCTCGTCCCACTCGCGGCGCTCTGCCAAAGGGTTGGCGTGCTGGATGCGGAACCAGGCCAGGTTGCGGTTGCCGCCGCCGTGCTTGGACACCCGGAACGTGGTCTCCTCCGGGCACTCCCACGCCGACAGGATGCTATTGCCGGCGGCGCGCAGGTCGCCGATGTCCTGCCGTCCCCGGTCGAGCTGGACGAGTAGCGCGTCCACGTTCTCGTCCGACAGGTCGACGTCGATGACGTGGCTGTTGGTGAGGGGCTTGGGCCGCATCCGGTGGATGATCATTTGCCATTGCAGGTCCCACTCGGCGAGAGCCTTGTCCTGCTTGCGGGGCCGCTTGTGCCACCACCAGATGCCCGTCCACAGCGTCCACAGCCCGCCGAGCGTGTACGTCATGAACGCGTTCCAGGCACCCCACAGCGTCCCGGCGATCAGCCAGGAGGCGATCCCGACCGCGGTCGCCCGGGCGAACCGCACCTCCGAGACGCGGTCCCACCGGTCCGGGGCACCCATCACGATGGCGGAGGAGACGAGCAGCACGGCTGGGATGAACCACCACCACCACGACCCTGTGTGAGCTTTCTGCGCCATCACAGACAGGCCCGGCGGCACCGACAGCGGGATCAGCCACAGGCGGTTGCGGTGCAGCCACCGGCCCGCCCGGACAGGCCACGCCCGCCGCTTCGGCGGCTGCTGCTGTTGCTGGGGCGTGAACGTGACCGTGTAGCCGACAGGCTGCTGCTGCTTGGTTCTCTTCATCGACGCCTACCTGCTCTTGGCGTTCGGGATCCACAGGCCGCGCTCCGTCAACTCGGCCAGCGTCATGTTCAGCAGCGCCGTCATGGCCGCGTCCGCCTCGACCAGCTCCAGCACCATCGCCTGGCCGAGCGCCGCAGCGCGCACGACGTGATCGGACACGAACGGGTCGATGCGCATGTCTCCCGGGTCGCTCATGCGCTGGTGCATGCCGATGAGCCCGTTGTTCCACTGCCGGCCGCCCTCGGCGAGGGCCTTCAACTGGCGAAGCGCATCGTTAGGGCCCTCGTAGGGGGCGCTGATGAGGGTGAGGATTCCCTGGAAGAAGTCGACCGTGACATTGCCGGACGCGGAGCTCACCGTGGCGGAGGGCGCGTCCTCGGGCCTGGCGGGTGGCGGGTCGTAGGCGATCGCAGCACGCCGATCCCGGCGCCGGTCCCGGTCGGGCAGTTCCGGTCGTGACGCCGGCCGCTCGTTCCGCGGAAGGTCCCGGCTGACCGGCCTCCCGTTCCGTGGGCCTCTTCCCCACGCGGCCCGGCCCACGTCGATGGTCCGCCGCCGCCCGCCCTGGTAGATGCGGCTGTCACGCACCCGGGCGAACGGCTTCCTCTCGGATTTCTCGGTTGCGGCGATCAGTACCAGCAGCACGGTGAGAGCGATGATCCAACTCATGCCGGCCGCCCTCAGTTCGCCCACGCGGTGACCGCAGCCCAAAACTCGGCTACCGCTCCGCTGTACCAGGCGACCGTGGACAGAACGCCGAAGCCAGTGAGGAGGATCAGCTCCCACCAGGAGGTGATCCGGTACTTCATCATCGCGCCAACCACACCAGCGAGGCAGGCGACGACCACGAGAAGAGCCATGAGGGATTCCAATCAGGAGAAGGTTGGGGGCCGGTTCAGGACGCGGGTCCCGAACCGTTCCGGGAGGACTGCGCGGACGGGCGGGCGCCGTTGAGGGCGGGCAGTCGGCGGCGCTCGGAGATGGCCGCGGCGATAGCGCGGTCGAAGGGCTTCAAGCTGTCGTCGTGCGACGGTCGCGTGAGCGTTTCGGGACCCGTCACAGACTGCTCGGCGGACGGCTCCCGGAAGAGGGGTGCGAGCGGTGTGAGCGCGATGCGGCGTGCCGGGGCGGCGACCGCCTCGGCGGGCTGCTCGTCGTCCGTCGCGGGCTGCTCGTCGGCGGCGTCCTCACGACTCTCCTGGGCGGGCGTTTCGGGCGGGGTGGTGTGACGGTCGTTGGCGGCCTCCTCGGGGGCGGCGATGAACGTCACAGCCGCAGGTCGCGGCGTGTCCTCGGCGGTCGCGGCGGACTCGGCGGCGGGCATCTCGGCGGAGGTGCTGTGACGGTGGGCGGCGGCCTCTTGGCGGTCGCCCGTGCCCGTCGCGAACAGCCACGCCGTCAACACCTCATCGGGAGTTGGCGGGGAGTCCTCGGCCGAATCGCTGTGACGGTTCTGCGCAGCCTCTTCGGCGGGGTCCGCCTCCGCCACGGCGAGGTCCATCTGCGGGTCCTCGGCCGGCGTCTCGCCGCGGGCTTCCTGCGACGTCTTGATAATCTCTTCGGCGGTGCGGTGTTCGATGCCGAACCGCTTCGCAAGGGCGCGCTGCCCGAGGGGCCGGCCGGGGCCGGTGAGGCTGTGCTCGTATGCGATGCGAGCGGCGTCGAGCGCATCGATGGGCACGACCGGCGTGGGGACCTCGACGAGCTTCTCCACCGTCACCGGCACGGGCACTTCAACGACGCGCTCGACCTCGACGGGCTTCTCTACCACGGTCTCAACGAGGCGCTCGACCTCGACCGTGACCGGCTTCTCCACGATCGTCTCGACGGGCTTCTCCACGACCCGCCGGAGAGTGACGGGCACCTTGACGACCTTGGCGGGGCAGATGTGCGGGTCAGATGCGGCGGCATCGATTTCGGCCGGCTTGTCGGGGGCGTCCGGGTCGGCCCACTGGGCGACCCTGCCCCGGCGCGCCAACTCGCCCGTGCTGTTGAGCGCGTCGATCTGGGCGAGCAGAGCCGCCTGCCGGGTCTCGTCGTCCGCTAGGCCGGTGTGTTCGACGGCCTGATCCATGACCTTGTCGAGCCGGGCGAAGGCTGCGCGCAGTTTGCGTTCGGGGGCGCCGTTCTCCCGTAGCGCCTTGACCCGCTTGGCGGACAGGGCGACCTTGGTGAGCCTGCGGTGGGCATCCACGTCGGCGGCGGTGCGGTCACGAGCTTCGGCCAGGCCGATCCTCACCATCACGCGTTCGGGGGTGAGCCGCCAGTGGATGCCCTTGGTGCCGCGGATGCGGTGGCGTTCGATGGCCATGCCGCGCTCCCACAGCCAGGCCGCCACCAGCGGGGCGGCCAGGCGGAACAGCGCCTCGGGCAGGCTGCGCGCGTCCATGCTGGACAGCACGGCCGTCAAGGCGGTGAGGGCCCACACGGCGATGCCGTCGATGCCGGCGCTGAAGTTCTCCCGCATGTTGCGGCGGGCGCGCACAGCGGAGGTGATGATCGCGACCTCGATGAACGCGAACAGCAGCACCCGCAGCGCGAACGGCAGGTGGAGCACGTCTTCGGTGAAGCGCCACATGCCGGTCGCGGAGACGCCGGTCGCGATGGAGGCGGCCACGATCGTCAGCACGTCCTCTGTGGGGCGGCTGCTCAGGTACGCCTTCAGGGTCGCCCATCCGCTTCGGCAGGCGCGGAGGGTGGCGCGCCCGAACACGATGGTGAGGGCGACGGCGCACAGCACGCCGACGATCCACCGCATGTCGGGCGGCGGGATGAACGGTTCGATATGGGTCCAGATCCACGCCCACCAGTCGGGGCCCTCGCCATGCATGCCGTCTCCTCCGTTGCGTGGTGTATCCACACCGGGTACGTTGACACGGTAGCCCCGGTGTATCCACACCGCAACCCCGAGGAGGCACCACATTGCTGACCGTGAGCGCACGCCGTTATGGTGATCCCGTGCCAGACCATCCGAGGACCAAGGGCCGCAACATGCGGATCGTCCGCTGGAACGCCCTCGGCAAGGCGGCACAGAAGCGCGACACCAACCGGACCGAAGTCGTGAACCGCCTCATCGAATGGTGGCTCGGCAACCCGGACGCATCGCTCCCCGAGCGGCTCAACCCCGAGGAATGGCGAGAGCTTCTTTCGATCAAGGAAGATCTCGCCGAACCCAAGAAGCGCCGGAAGCCCCCCGGCCACTGAACAACAAAGCCCCCGCCCGGAGGTTCGTCGGGCGGGGGCTTCGGCTCTGGGGGGCTCGTCAGCCGCCCATCGTGGTCATGCCACAGGCCCGGCACGTCCGGTTCCCCGTGCCCGGGTCGGTAGTGAACGGCCCGCGGTGGCCGCCGGCGCACGGGTTGGGTGTCGGCTGGGGCTTCTTCGGCATCCGTGCTCCTCGCGTCTCGTGGGGGACCGTCCCCGGAGGGCGAACCGGCCAGGCTCTACTCCGGCGTCATCCCGGGCGGTGTGGGACTGCGACGCGGGAGCGCCCTTCGGGGACGGTGTATTGCGGGGTGGCCCCCGACGTTCGTTTCCCCTCGAAACGGCTTCCAGAAGGGGACCACCCGGCCCGACCCCCGTACTCGGGAGCCGGGCTGCTTGTGGGACTGGGGGCCTCCACCCCCGGTTCGATCAGGCGGAGGCCCCCGCGCCGGGCCCTACGGAGGTAGGTCCGGCGGAACCCGGGAGCCGCGGAAGGGTGGTGGGGCCGACGCGGCTGCCGGGGTGTGGCCTAGGAGGGTTCGTCGCGCTTCCAGATCAGCGAAGTCCAGCGACTCTTCTCCCGCTTGAACTGGTCGGCTGGGCTGGGCGGGGCCGCCGCCACGATGGACGTGCACTCGGGGCAGGCCATATCGTCGCCGATCGGGCCGGGGTAGGGGATGGCGGCGCCCGCCGCCACGTGCACCCAAACACGCTGCTGCAATGAACAGGACGACCGGCCCCACTCTCCCGGGATGGCGTCGGCCACAGCATGCCGCGTCGCGGGCTCGTCGGGTTTCTGCACTTCGCCGAGCGCGTAGGCCACGGTCGTCATGCCAGGTCTCCCGTCCGGAACCCGCACGGGCACTCCATCACGGCCTGCACGGGGACACGCTCCGTGAGGCAGGCCGGCTCGTGACGTCCGGTCGGACTGTCCGGGCAGGGGACACGGTCTTTGGTCAGGTCGCGTGAAGCGGACCGCCAGCCGACCTGTTCTTTGACGATGTCTGTGCAGCAGTGGACGCAGCGGGCGTGGGCCGTAGACTCTGGCATATCGCACCTCCATCGTGCGGCAGGCCCTGGGGATCACCGGTGTTCGAGCACCGGCCCGGGGCCGTCTTCTTTAGGGACCCGTTCGCAGTGTGCCACGTCAAGGTGTTGTAAACCATACCTCGCCGTATTACAGGGCGTCATGGTGTACCTATGTTTGCCCAGGTACAGCACACAATGCTGATCACGTGGTGCATCCGAGTCGATCGAAGTGGCGGCAGGCGTTCCGTGCCATCTGCGAGCAGATACGGACCGGCGAGCTGCAGCCCGGCGACCGGGTGCCGACCGTGCACGAGCTGATGACCGAGTACGAGATGTCGAACACGGTCGCCCAGAAGGTTCATCGCGCGTTGCGCGAGGCGGGCCTGGTGGAGACCGAGCGGGGCACCGGCTCTTACGTGCTCGAAGGCGCGGCCGAGAAGCTCCAGACCGAGCAGGAGAGCGACGGCGACCGGTAGTCGGGGCCGTCTAGCTAGAAGCGGCGGGAGGCCGTCTCGATCTGCCACGTCAGAGCCGTCATGAGCTCGATCGGGTCGCCGCGCTGCACTCTGCGCTCGACGCCGGCCGTCGCCAGTTCGAGCGACGGCGCATCGCGTAGTTCGGCGATCCAGGTCAGGCCGCCGAAGAGGTCGGTGCCGTAGGTGATCGTCCAGGCGGGGAACGTGGCGGTGAGTACGGCGCGCTGGCGTTCCCGGATGTCGGCGACGGCGTCGAGTGGCGGCGCAGTGCTGATCGCGCGGGGTCCGCGGGTGGCGTTGAAGCGGGCTGCTGTTTCGGCTCGCGCCGCGGCGGCGGTGTCCAGGGTGGGCGGTGCGTCGGGCCGGATGGGCATGGCGAATCCTCACGGCGGTCGGTGGTGGGTCCGCTGCAGGCTGGGGCGGGTGGCGCGGTCCCCGATGCCCTGGCCTGCGAGAAGGTGGTTCGCCGATGACGCTAGAGAGTTACGTCGTCACAGCTCAACGAAGTTTCGCGAAGTTTCTTAAAGATCTGCTGCGGCCTGGATGAGAGCCCGCGCAGCCTCCCCGTACACGCACACCTCGGCCAGGGCCGTGAACGCCTTCTCGTAGACGCCGATGTCGTCCGGCTTCTTGATCCGGAACTGGGCCGCGACCCCGTCCACTCGCACTTCGCTGGTGTCGTACAGCCAGAAGTTCTCGGGCGGCATCACCGGAGGGCGGACCGTGGACGGCAGGATGCCGAGGCTGACGTTGGCGTGGTCGTGCGTGAAGCCGGCCAGCTTGTCGAGCTGCTCGCGCATGCCGGCGCCGTCCACCATCGGCGTACGCAGCGCTGCTTCCCCGAGCAGGAACATGAACCGCCGCACCCCGCCGAGCGTCTCCTGCTGCGCCATGCGGGCCGCCACCGCCCGGTCGACATCATCCGGGATGCCGCGGAACGCGATGATCGCCGACATGTGGGCGCGGGCGTACTCCTCCGTCTGGAGCAGGCCGGGAACCGCCGAGTGCTGCCACACGCGGAGCTGGGTAGTGCGCTCGTAGAGGGAGACGAACGCCTGCTGGATGTCGCCGAGCCCAGTCTTTTCCAGGCGGCGCCACTCCGTGTACATGCTGTCGATGTTGCGTACCTGCGCTATCAGGTCGGGGATCTCGTCTTGGGCGCCGCATGCCACAGCCCACGCTTCAATGTCCTCGACGCTGGGGAGCTGGACGCCGTTCTCGATCTTGCTGATGCGTGCCTTTCGACCCGGCCAGCCGATTCTTTCGGCGAGCTGGTCGCCGGTGAGGGGCTTGCCGTGGGCGGGATGCTGGCGGAGCTCGCGGAGCCGGTCAGCGAGTACCTTCCGCGCCTCGTTGATTTTCTCGGTGCTGGCCACGGGCGTGTTCCTCCTGTCGGGCGGAGTTGCCGTACGTGTCCGACGCTACGCCGGGAGTAGGCGATAGTCAGGAGGTTTCGCCAAGATCTTCAAGAAACTCAGTGCTGATCCCTGAAAAGATCAGGTTGTGATGCTGAAGTGCATAAATGGCGGCCCGTACTCCCATCTGCCGAATAACGTGCGGCGCATCAGAGATTCGTCCGCTAGTCTGACGGTGGCTCAGGTGCGAACGGGGACCGGCTACTTCTTTGGGTGAAACTACGCCGGACCCCTCTCCCGACCTCTGAGCCTCACAACTTGATATGCACCTTCCCGGTGCGCAGGTGACGGGTTCTTCTCCTGCAAAGAGTGGGACGCGGGTTCGAATCCCGCCGCTGGCTCCGGTCAGTGTGGACGAGCGGCCTAAGTCACATACGGTCTCCGTCGCCGCCTTGATCTCGGGAGGGATACAACTTCAGAGCGCGTGCCCGGTGCGACAGATGAGGGCTACTTCCACTGTTAATGGGGTTGTTACTGGTTCGAGTCCAGTAGGAGCTTCGGCTCCTTAGCTCAATCGGCAGAGCACCTACGTACCTTCGTCGACTCTTGACCTCGGGCGCGATCTCTTGAACGAACCCCTCTCGATCCACTTCGAGAGGGGTTCGTTGCGTTATGGCCAAGTTCAACAGCATCACCACCCGGACCGCGGTGTTCAGCCCGGTCCAGACCGAGGCCACGCCGTCCGGCGCCACGCATGAGGGCGCTCCTGGCTACGCACGCGACGCCAAGGGCGAACTGTTCCTTCTCGCGGTCTCGAACATGGTCGGAGAGGACACCTTCTACGAAAAGGCCGGCAACCGCGACGACCGGTTCCGCCAGCTCGTCCACCAGGTGGCCGTCGAGGACGGCGAGTGGATAGCCAGGTTCCTGCCGTGGCTGCGCTCCGAGGCGAACATGCGCTCCGCCTCACTCGTCGCCGCGCTCGAAGCGGTCAAGGCGCGCCTCGCCGCGGGCGAGCAGGGGCTGAACCGGCGGCTCGTCAACACGGTCCTGCAGCGCGCCGACGAGCCCGGCGAGGCGCTCGCCTACTGGACGTCCACGTACGGGCGGGCGGTCCCGAAGCCGGTCAAGCGCGGCGTGGCCGATGCTGTGCAGCGGCTGTACAACGAGCGGAACCTGCTCAAGTACGACACCGACTCGAAGGGCTACCGGTTCGGCGACGTCATCGACCTCGTCCACCCGGCGCCGCACCCGGACAAGCCGTGGCAGGGAGCGCTGTTCCAGCATGCCCTCGACCGGCGGCACAACCGGGACAACGACATCCCGGAGTCGCTGGAGACGCTGCGCCGGCGCGCTCACCTGATGTCCATCCCGGTCACCGAACGGCGCGCGATCATGGGCGGGGTCCCCGACGCGGTGGCGGCGACGCTCGCGGACGCGGGTATGACGTGGGAGGCGCTCGCCGGCTGGCTGCAGGGCCCGATGGACAAGCAGGCGTGGGAGGCCGTCATCCCGTCCATGGGGCTGATGGCGCTCACCCGGAACCTGCGCAACTTCGACCAGGCAGGCGTCTCCGACCAGGTCGCTCAGATTGCGGCCGCGAAGCTGGCCGACCCCGAGCAGGTGCGACGGTCGAAGCAGTTCCCGTTCCGGTTCCTCGCCGCGTATAAGGCGGCGCCGTCGCTGCGGTGGGCGTACCCGCTGGAGCAGGCGCTCGGCCACTCCCTGGCGAACGTGCCCGTGCTGTCCGGACGGACGCTGATCCTGGTGGACCGGTCGGGGTCGATGTTCGACGGCATCTCCCAGAAGTCCGGCCTCAACCGGGCGGGCACCGCGGCCGTGTTCGGTGCGGCGCTCGCGCTGCGCGCCAACTCGGCGGACCTGGTCCAGTTCGGTACCGGCTCCGCGCCGATCGCCGTCAACTCGGGCGAGTCGGTGCTGAAGGCGGTGGAGCGGTTCGGCAGCATGGGCGGCACCAACACTGCCCAGGCTGTCCGCCAGCACTACCAGGGCCACGACCGGGTGGTGATCGTCACCGACGAGCAGGCGTGGGGCGGCTGGCACGGCGAAGAGCCGACCCGGCAGGTCCCCGCCCACGTCCCGGTCTACACGTGGAACCTTGCCGGCTACCAGCGCGGCCACGGGTCGTCCGGGACAGGCAACCGCCACACCTTCGGCGGGCTCTCGGACGCGGCCTTCCGGCTCATCCCGCTCCTTGAGGCGGGGAGGTCGGCTGACTGGCCGTTCTGATCTCCGCACGCGCACGGCCCCCCGGATTAGGCAGTCCGGGGGGCCGCTGCCATTTCAGGGCTGCCGGTAAACCAGCGCGTCGCATGGAGCGTCCAACCCAAGCCCTCACGGCCAACTCCACAGGAGTGGGACTCGCGTATGCCCCGACGTGCCCGCATTTGGGTCAGAGCCCTACTGCGGCTGCGCGCCACGTGGGATCCTGGGGCAACCATGAAGCGGCCATACATCGGGTACATCCAGATCAGCCAGGCGATGGCCGAGAAGATCGTCGCCAAGCATGGTGTCTCCCCGGAGGAGGTGCGGGATGCATGTCAGTCGCCCAACCGTTACCGGCAAGCCGTCTGGGATGACCATCCGGAACACGGCCTGCGCCTATACGTGTTGGGAGAGACGCGCACTGGGCGACCGATCAAGGTGATCCTTCAGCCTGTGGACGAGCTCGACGGGACCTGGCGGCTGAGAACCGCTCTTGCTGCCACATGAAAGGACAGCGCATGATGGCTCATATGGGGCGAGACGACGAGTTTGCCGAGTTCGACACCACCGAAGAGGAGTTCGACCGCGTTATGGCGCGCGGTGAACCAGTCGAGGTCGACGTGCCATCGCGAGGGTTCAACGAACGGCTCGAACTGCCAGGAACGCCAAGTCCTACGTCGACCCGATCCAGTGGCATTTTGGTGAGTAACCTGCACTGATGGCCTCACCAATCGACATTACCCTCATCTTGTGCGATGCGGCTGTGGCCGACCCGGCAGGCAAGGTCCACATGCTCGGGGCGGGCTGGTCCATGACTGGCAGTCCTACGAACAACTCCGCGATCGTCGTGCTGTTGGGCGTGCCGTGGGATCGAGCGAACCTGAAGATCCCGCTCGTCCTGGAACTGTGTGACGACGACGGTCGGCCCGTGAACGTCCGCATCGGCGAGGAATTGTCAGCAATCCGGCACGCTGGCGAGTTCGAAGTAGGGCGCCCTCCAGGAGTGGCTCCTGGTAGCACACTGGACGGGGCCTTCACGCTGTCGATCCCGTCGCTTCCGTTGGCGCCTGGTCGCTACCAATGGCGGCTCACGATCAGCGATCAGATAGAGACTCGGTCCTTCACCGTTCGGTAGACAGGCAAGCAGACCACCCTGGTCCCGTTCTCCCTCTGGGAGGACGGGACCTTTCCGTGTGGGTGCGGCGGCGCGGGCCCGACAGCTCCCTGGCGAGGGATACTGTTTCCCGCGCCGCCGCTTTTGCTTGCCATCCCCGCAAATGTCTTCAGACAAACGTCAGACGTCGGAGGATCGGGCGGTACCGCAGAGGACGTCCTGGGACTGCCGGGGTGGTCCTGGGTAATTCCCGGCGGCATGGGGTCTGCCCTGCACCACTACCGTTCGGTCATGATCAAGTGGGAGCCGAAGTACCGCTACGAAGAGGTCGCTGACGACCTCAGAGAGCGGATCGCAAGCGGAGAGTTCCCGCCGCGGACGGCCATCCCGGCAATCCCGCGCATCATGCAGCAGTACGAGATCGGAAGGAACACCGCCCTGCGCGCCGTCTATCAGCTCGCAGAGGAGGGGACCGTGGTCATCAAACGGTCGCAGGGGACCTTTGTCGTGCCACCCGAGGACAGGGAGTAGGCGCAATCAAGCCGCCCTCGCAGTCTGATCGATGAGGAGTTGCCGGCACAGCACGGCGGCGAGGGCTTGGAGATTCGGCTGAATGATGTACTGGTGAGCGCCGGCTTCCATCTGGGCAGGCGTGGGCGGCGTGACGCGGCGTGCCAGCCACATGCCTCCGGGCCGCGGACGGATGTCCCAGCGGGGGTAGGTGTGCTCGATGACGGCCAGTTGGGCTGCTGTGCTGTTGTGGGTCGGTTGCGGGCTTGGTGACGTCTTTGTCATTTGAGCCGTGCTCCCCCTGCCTCGCTAATGGGCCTGATGTCCCGACTGTCCCCGAGCGTCGGGCCGTCACAGCATCCGTCACTACCGCCGCGTTGTGAAGATGTAAGCGTTTGTTTATATGACGGTCGAACGGCCGTCATCCGGCGGTCGTCACGATCGGCGGTGCACAGAGCGACGGAAGACGAGCGGTTCGCGTTCGCGATGGATTCGCGACGGTTCGCTGATAATGATCTCGCTTGGCTGTGACTGGCTGATAATGACGCGGCATCTGACCTGCAAGGTTGTCTCCCCTAGCAGGTGGCGCGATCGGTCGAATCTGCATGGTAAGGAGAAGGTCAACGGTTCGATTCCGTTTGGGGGCTCGCACACTGAACAGGCAGAACGCCCGGTCCGATGAAAATCGGAGCCGGGCGTTTCCGGTTTCCGGGACCTTTTCGCGATGGATTCGCGAAACGATCTTATTAACCTGTAAGTCTGGTAGGGAATTGGAGGAGCTGCGCGCGCCGCTCGAACGGAGCCACCGGCTCCGCCCTTCCGTCGCGGAACGGAGCCAGCAACTCATCCACCACCCCTACCGGCGAACGCTCCCCGAACCACGCCCGCTCCGCGAGAGCCTCCTCCCACACCCCCTGCAGAAACCCTCGAAGATCGGCGCGCCACTGCGGAAGAATGTCCGTGTACCGGCCGCGCATGCCGCGCATGTCCGGCGACACATGCCCCATCCGGTCGTCGCGCAACTTCGGCGGCGTCTGGCCGTGAATGAGCGTGCTGTGCCAGTGCCGCAAATCATGCGGCGACATGCCCTCGTTGATCGGCAGCCACGAAGCGACCGTCGTATCCTCACCGACCCGGTGAGGCCGCACGAGCCGGTCGATCAGCTGCTGCCGCGTCATCGCGCGCGCCTCCGCCTCCGACATGCCCGCGTCGATCGCGTACTCCACCAGATCCCGCCGCACCGACCCGCTGTTGACGCCGATCCCCAGCGGGCGCCCGCGGTAGGCGTTCGCCGCGGGACGCTGCCATGGCCGGCCCGGGGTGGCGCGGGGCCACGCCGGCACCGGACGGCCCGGCCAACTGCTGTCGAGTTCGACCAGCACGGGCACCCGGACGGCGTCCTTCTTCGCCGCCGTGTACTGGCCATCGGCGGCGGGATCGAAGACGCGGCGGGCATAGTTGGAGTTGCGAGGATGCCCACCGTTCGGCGTGAGGAAGACGAAAGCGCCGCCGCCCTGGCACGGCTGCTCCTTCTGATCCGGGATGGCCACCGGCTCACACGTGCACCGCTGCTCCGGATGGGCGGCGATCTGCCGGGCGAGCAGGTCCTGAAGGAACGGCGGGATGTCGATGTCGCGGTTGCTGTCGTCCTTCGGCGGCAGCAGGTAAAGCTTCCCGCGGTGTTCGAGCAACTGCCAGTCCACGCGAAGCTTTCCTAGCTTCACGTACCGGCGTTGCAGCCCGACCGCCTCCGCCCAGCGCATGCCGGTGAAGCCGAGCAGCATGCCGAACACGAAGTCCTGGTCGCGGCCGGACGCAATCGCCATGCGTTCGGCGAGCGCCACCATCTCGAACGGCGAGATGACATACGTCTCCTGACCGCGCCCGCCCGTACCCACACCCGAACGGCGGCCCCGATGGCGTTGCCGGAGTGCCGGGTTGGAGCCGATGAGCCCTTCGGTCACAGCGTCCCCGAGGAGAGTCGACAGGCGGGTGCGCGCGCTGCTCGGCACTCCGTCACGCGCATACCCGGCGTCGATCATCCGCTGTTCCCAGGCGTTGACCTTGCTGGCGGTGATGTCCTTCAACGGCCAATGCCCCCACTCGGGCAAGACGTGCGCCCGGAAGATGTAGGCGTAGTTGTCGTTCGACTTCAGGCCGACGTCGATGCTCGTCCACCACTGGGCGAACCACTCGTTGACCGTGATGCCGTCGTCGCCGCCTTCGGGCTCCGGTTCCGGCTCTGGCTTCTTCTTCCGCTTGCGGGAGTAGTCGGGGGCGATCCCTCGCGCTTCGAGGTCTTCCATCCATTCGCCCCAGGCGTCGGCCTCGTCGCCGTCTTTCCAGTACTCGTTCGTGTCGGGGTGGCGGGACTTGGTCCCGATCGTGCCGTCCGCCCGCTTCCACCGGGCGACGATGACGCCGTCCGGGCGTAACTGATGGAACGCCATACGGCGACTCCTTGAGGGTTTGTGAGGGTTCAGCCGCAGGTTAGCCGAGGAGGCAGAGATCGAGCAGCGGATCCAGGTCAACCTCGACGAGGCCGTCACAGGTTCGCGTCGCATCGGCGGGCGGATCAGGGAAGGACGTCGTCGGCTCCGGTTCTGGATCCGGGGTCGGCTGCTGCGTCGGCGGCGGGGAGGCCGTGGGGGTGACGCTGGCCGGCGGGCCGACGTCACTGCCGGATGGGTCGGGCCCGGCTTCCTCCGTCCGTACGGGGGGCCGTGTGCGCCGCACGGACGGGGTGGCAGATGGCGTTGCCCGCGGCTTGGACCGTGTGGGCTCGGGCCGCGGCGGGGCGACGGTCGCGGCCGGGAGGGGCCGCGCGACGGTGCGAGTCGGACGCGTTTTCGGGCGTGTCGGCTCTTGGGTGGCGCGGGTCTTTGTGGGGCGGGGCTTGGGTGTGGCGGTGACCGTGATGGGCGGCGCCGGCGGCAAGGTGACGACTCGGTGCGCAATCACGGGCGAGGCAGGGCGCCCCCTGTCGGGCAGGACCGTCTCGGTGGCGACGATGGTCGCCGAGGTGGCAACGGCGGCGGTCCCTGCTATCGCGAAGGCGAGTTGGCGACGCGTTGAGCGCTGCACCCATTCGATGATCGACCCGATGCCGAGGATGGCGCCGAGCCATACGATCACTTTCTTGATTGCGTTCTTGGCTGTGGGGTCGTCGATATTGACGATCACGATGGGGTTGTCGTCGTCGCCGGTTTCGACGGACATCGCGGCGATCTCTGGTTCTAGCCGCTCGCGCCGGTATTGCTGAACGTTGTCGTGCTCCTGCCCCGGATCGTTCACGTCAAGTCCCGCGCCCGCATGGCGGTTTCGCGGATGCACCGCCATACAGCGGCTTCCCGTTCCGGGTTGCGTTTCCCTAGGGGGTGCAGGCTGACTTTGATCGTCATGCCGTCGTAATAGACGATCGCGAGCCGGTCGGCTCCCTTAGGGGCCCGCATTATCCGGGCGATCTGCTCCGGGACGTGGCTACCGTCGTCACCGATGCTGGCCTGGCGTCTGGCCTCGTCGAGGGCGAGTTCCGTGTAGACCACCATCTCTGCGAGGGCGCGTTCGCGGGCGGATGCCCGCTCTTGGCGTCGGACGAGCCGGAGTGCCTTTCTGACCAGGTTGTTGTAGGACGGATCGGACAATGGAGCGTCGTTGCTCGGGGACGTCATCAACGCCCGCACCTCCCCTGGATGCGTACTTTGTGCTGTCCCTCGCCGTTCTGAGCTGTCGGGACCTTTATGTGACGCCTGAGTCCCGTGAGCGGTCTATACCTTCGAGTGGATTGTGGTCGTTCTGTAACAAGATGTTTCGGGCTTGTCCCGATTTCGGCGAAAAGTTCCAGCCGCGTCAGGCACCCCGCTGTTGCCGACCGTCATTTCCAGAATCCTGATCACGATCCATAGTGATCGCGTCGACCTTCTTGTTTAGTTGCCGGATCTCTTCCTGCAGGGAGGCGAGGTACTGCAGCATCGCGGCCTCTGCGGGGGAAGGGTCTTCGATGCCAGCGAGATCGGGTGGGACGGCGCGGGCATCCTTAGCTGCCTGAATGTCTCGCAGTACATCGGCAGCATCGCTTCGTCCGGCCTCTTCCAAGAGGGCTGGCGAAAGCCCGACGACGTTGGCCATGCGAGCGACCGTTTCCTTCGGCCCGCGGACGGGCGCATAGACCCCCGCGCTGATGGTTTGGTAGCCGCTGACGATTTGCCGCCAACGACCTTCGCTGATGCCGGCTGCGGCGGCGGCGGAGCGGGCGGATAGGCCGGACTTCGTGAGCGCAGCCTTGAGGAGGGTGCCCTCGGGGGGAGGGTCCGGTCGCTGACTCATGTTGACTACCTTCGCATTCCTTCGCACCCGTGTCCAGTCAGGACTACATGTCGAACAGTGATTGAAGCCTTGACCATGCGCCCTGTGGTGCGAAAGCGACTGAAGTTACTCCGTGCGAAGGGTTGACCCTTCGCATTACTTCGCACTACCTTCGCATCATGTCGAACGCACCGATCCGGCATCGCAAGCCGCCCAAGGACCCGCTTGACCACGAACCCGAAGCCGTTCGGTACGCCCGAGAGATGTCCGGCCTGAGCAAGACCGCGCTCGCCCAGCGGATCGGCAAGTCCGTCAGCCTGGTCAGCGAGATCGAGTCCGGCACCCGCAATGCCACGCCAGAGGTTCTTCGGCTCCTCGCCGACGCCCTGAACTGCCCCATCGTGGTGCTCCAGCGGAGCCGGGAGTCCGCGTGACTCCGCCGACCCGCTACAACGTGCGCCAGGCCGCGAAGCTCGTCGGCAAGAGCCCGTCCTGGATGTACCAGAAGGGCGCCGCTGGCCAGATCCCGCGCTCCAAGCTGGGCCACCACGTCTGGTGGACCGAGGCGCAGATCGCCGAGATCCTCCGGTCCGCCGAACAGCCTGCCAAGCCGAGCGAGAAGCCAAAGCCCGAGCAGAAGCGCCAGCAGCAGCCGCCGCGACGGCAGGCGCAGCCCAAGCGCCAGCCCGCACAGGCCGGCCGGAACTCCAAGATTCCGCAGGCCGACTTCGGTGTGAGCCGCCTGCACCGCGCGGACGCCTGACATGACTGTGCCCCGGTCATGCGACGACCGGGGCGGCGGGAGGACATCCCGCACACAACCTACCCCCATCACGGAGGACGCCCGAAATGACCGTCACTCAACGCTTCAACCGGAGCATCGAGGCCGCGTTCCTGCTCGCCCGGATCCTGCGGGCCATCGACGACGCGATCGAGTACGCCGCCGAGATCGTCGCCCCCTGAACGTCTGTGGCCCCGCCGGAGCACCCCGGCGAGGCCGTGACCACCCGCTCAAGACCGAACTGACTGATCGACAAGAGAGCAGGTAGCAATGACCACGGTATACGACCCCTTCAGCTACGCCGAGTTCGCCGTAGAGATCCGCGACGGCGAGACCCTGATCGGCCGCACCGTACCCAGCCAGAACGCCGACGACGCCAAGCGGGCACTGGGCAAGCTGACCTACGCCTACCAGGACTCCCGCACCGTGTGGCGGCCGGACCCGGTCGCCGAGTGGATCGAGATCGACCAGGACGGCCTGGACCGGCTCGCCTACCAGCGGACCGCCGCGATCGTGTCCTTCCTCATCGGCGAGGGCCCCGTCCGGGTCAACTGGTCGCTGAGCAGCAGCAGGCCGAACCGCGTCGAGGGGCATTGCGTCACCGATGGGGATCCGCGTGAGGCGCTGCAGGCGTACGCGGACCTGCTCGGCGGCAAGGTGACCGAGTCGCCGCACCTGGAGGGCAGGGTCAAGCTGACGGCCGAGGGCACCTATCACGGTCTGGCCGTCGAGGTGTGGGACCTGGTCACGCGCGAGGCCGAGCAGGACGCCGAGGTGTCCGCGTGAGAGGCGTCCCGATGTCCGGCCCGTCCCTGGTGGTGGGCGACACGCTCGTCATGGGAGACGGGCGCGAACTGCTGATCTCCAAGCTGATCCCGGCGACCAGCGGCGACGCCATCGCGCTGGGCCGGCGTGAGATCGTCTCCGGCTCCTGGTCGATGACGGTGGAGGGCGCCGAGCAGGTCTGCGTGTTCCCGCGCCACGGCGTGCTGTACCGGCCGGCCGAGCAGGACGGGCGGGTGGCGTCGTGAGAGACGTGCTGCCCGAGGTTTCCGCCCTGCCCGCCGAGTACCAGGTGAGGTTCACCGGCCTGGACACGGCCGGTCGGAACCGGCCGGTCACCCTGTCCGGGATGGACCTCGGTGAGGCCGTCGAGACGTGCGACCACACCCAGGCCAACCAGGAGGCGTACCAGCTTCCGGTGGACGCCTGCATCTGGTGCCGGATCGACGGCGGTCCGTGGCACCCGTGGGCGGGTGAGGGCCGGTGACGACCGCGCGTCTGATCGTGGGCGCCCGCCCTTCCGTGGTGGAGGTCGCCGTCCTGCGCGTCCCGGCCGGCGCGGTCGCGGCCGTGGAGCACCCGTACGGGGTGCGCGAGTACGAGCCGGAGTTGCGCGACGTCGAGGCGTGGGCCGTCGTGCCTGGCAGCCCGGACACTCTGGGATGGCACGCCGTCCCGTGCTGGTACTACACGCTGGCTGGCATCCGGAACGGGCGTCTCAAGCTGGACCGGCAGGCGTGGCACGCCGCCGCGAAGCTGCTGCGGTCGGAGCCGGTCATCTACGTGCGGCACGAGAAGCAGCTCTACTTCGGCTCCTGGCGGTGGACCGCCGTGTCCGCCTCGACCGTGAGCACCATCGATCAGGTGGAGGCCAGCGCATGAAGGGGATCGACCTTCAGCCGCTCGTCTTTGAGCGGGCCGTTCGGGAGATCGAGGAGTACTGGGCGCGAGGCGGCGACAGCTTCCACCCGTACGAGAAGACCTTCGCCATCGCGGGCACCGAGCACGACCAGCTTGTCCCTGAGGGGATCGAGAACCCGTACTGGGAGCTGATCCGCCGCATCCCATCCCTCCGTGACGTCACATGGCGCGGTGTCACCCCGTACGGGCACACAATCGGGTTGGACGTCGGACGCACGATGCTGGTTGGCACCTACGCCTGGTCCATCCCGAGTCCCGGCGACATCGCCTGGGTCGCAGGGCTTCTCGACGGGCGCAAGCTGGTCGAGGTAGGTGCCGGTTCCGGCTATTGGGCCTGGCAACTCAGCCAGGCTGGCGTGGACGTGGTCGCCTACGAGCCGAACCCCGCCACCGAGAACAGCTTCGTCGCCGTGCTGGAGCCGTACGCTCCGCTACTCAGGGGCGACGCCTCCGCCGCTGCGAGGCATCCGGATCGGGCGCTGTTCCTGTCGTGGCCGAACTACTCCGAGCCGTGGGGCGCCCACGCTCTCGCCTCCTACGCAGGGGATCTCCTCTTCTACGTGGGCGAGGGGGAGGGCGGATGCTGCGCCGATGATTCCTTCTTCGAGTTGCTCAACGCCGAGTGGAGCGAGATCGGAGACAGTCCGCACCACCGCACGTGGTGGGGGATAAACGACCGACTGACGGCCTATAGGCGGGCCCGATGAGCCGACAGTGGACGCTGGAAGAGCGCTTCTGGTCCAAGGTCGATCGGCGCGGGCCGATCGCGGATGGCGGCGCCCACCTTGGGCACTGCTGGCTGTGGACGGCGAGCAAGGCTGACGGATACGGGAAGTTCTTCCTCAACGGTCGGCTGATCTACGCCCATCGCGTCTCGTATGAGATGGCCAACGGCCCGATTCCCGACGGCCTACAGATCGACCATCGGTGCCACGACCCGGAGGTCTGCGAGGGCGGGCGCTGCGTTCATCGATCCTGCGTTAATCCGGCGCACCTCACGGTTGCCACGCCGCGCCAAAACTCGCTTCGGAGTAACTCGATCAGCGCTGTGCATGTCACGGCGACGCACTGCCCACAAGGCCACCCGTACGACGAAGAAAACACCTATATCAATCCTCCGACCTGCAGACCAGGGCGCGGTTGTCGGAAGTGCCGCGAGGCTGCCAACCGCCGAACGGCAGAGCGCCGTCGCCTGGAGCGGCAGAACAAGAAGGCGAGCCAATGAAGGCATCGAACATCAACTGCCGTCTGACTGCCTACCGCCGCAAGTCGGGCGGCGCGTCATGACAGGCCGCTGGTGGACGCGCACCGCCGCAGCCCAGCGGCTCGGCAAAACGCTGGACGAGATCGAAGCGCTCATCGGCACGGGGGGCCTGATCCTGCATTCCATCGTCGGCGACCACGAGGTCATCTCCGAGGCGTCGATCGAGGACTACGAGCGCACGCACCCGAAGCCGGCCTTCACGCCGTGGACCCGCGCCGAAGACCCCGAAGCGTTCGCGGACCGAGCGCATGACGACACCCCCAGCGACGAGGGAGACAACGAGCAGTGACCACGACCGAGACCGAGCGCAACCCGCTGCTCGACCTGCTGAAGCCCTTTTCCGAGGAGATGGTCGGCAAGCTGCCGCGCATCATCTGCCCGGCGTGCTCGCGTAACCGCGGCTCCTGTGACGAGCACAAGAAGGCCCAGTGCGGAGAGTGCGGCGCCTACACCACGCCCCGTCACATCCACCTCGACTACGTGGGCCACGCGGACGTGACGCGCCGCCTGATCGAGACGGATCCGGAGTGGTCGTGGGAGCCGGTGGAGCGGGATGTGGACCCGCAGATCCTCGCCGCCGCCATCGCGACTGGCAACCCGGACATGGTCAAGACCGTTCTGGACGCCGCCCCGCCGAAGTTCGACGTGGACGAGCGCGGCAACCCCATCGGCTTGTGGATCTACCTGACCGTGCTCCGCGTGAGAAGGCACGGATACGGCTCGTGCCCCGGCAACCAGTCCGACCCCGCCAAGGTGCTCATCGGCGACGCGCTCCGCAACGCGGCCATGCGGTTCGGTATCGCGCTGGATCTGTGGGCGAAGGGCGACCGTGCGGACCCGTCCGCCGAGAACGCCGTTGCCGCCCCCGGCCGTCGTGCGCACCAGGCCCGCCAGCAGGGGCGCCCTCAGCAGCAGCGGCAGCAGGCGCCGCCGGCGCAGCCCGCCCAAGTCGATGAGAAGTGGGTCATCGACTTCCAGAAGCGTCTGCACGAGGCCAGCGCTGACCAGATCGGCCCGCTCAAGCAGGAGGTGCTCGACAAGTTCAAGGCGCGGGCCATCGACCCGAAGACCGGCAACGAACTGATGGACGCGATCAAGACCCGTCAGTCCGCGCTCGATGAACAGGAGGCGGCGTGATCGCCTTCGAGGTCGAGCCGGAGAAGCCGCCCGAGGGTGGCGACTTCCTGAACTGGCTGGAGGAGCGGGATCGCGCCATCACTGAGTGCGCGTCCCGCCCTTCGGGGCACCGCTGGCAGATCGAAGGCGAGCCCGGCGAGGAGCCTTTCCTGTCGTGTCAGGACTGCCCGGCGGGCGGGGACGACCTGTTCCCCGACATTCACGTCTACCTGACCTGCGACGAGCCCGAAGTGATCGGCGATCGGGAGGTCCCGTGGGGCCGCCCGCTACCGGACGACATGGAGCCGTACGTGATCCCGGTCAACCTCCGCATCGAGGCGCGCCCGTACACCTCCCTCAACTTCATCGGCACCGAGTACGACATCGAGATCCGGATCACCGAGCGGGACGGAGAGAGTGCGTGAGTGACCTGACCCCGAAGGACGCGCGCCTCGTCTTCGCACTGCTGAAGATGCGCCAGGCGCAGATCTCCGCCGCGGTGAAGTACGTGCAGCCGTTCACCGAGCAGGAGCCCGGCGACAAGAACGCCGCCAAGCTCGGAGCGGCCCGTCTCGGCAAGGTCGCCATGACCGAGCCTGAGGTGAAGGCGATCGTCGTCGATCGGGAGAAGTTCGCCGCCTGGGTGCAGGAGACGGCCCCGACCGAGGTCGAGCACATCCCGACGGTGCGGGCCGCGTACGAGATGAGACTCCTGGCGGAGGCGCTCGCCGCAGGCGCCCCGGTGGACGCTAACGGGCAGGAGATCCCCGGCGTGGAGCTCGGGCCGGGCGCGTCCCCGTCGCAGCGGTTCTACCCCGACGAGGGGGCGGAGCGGTTCCTGGACGTCGTCGAGGCGGCGGACCTGCCCGACATTGACGGCATCGACTTGGCGGCGCTGCTCGGCATCCGCCGCGCAGCCGACTCCGAGGGCGGCCAGTCATGACCGTCTTCGAGAAGCGCGAGGGCGGCTTCCAGTTCATCGAAGAGGGCGAGGTGCTCACCCCTCCCGAGACGGACCGGTTCCTGCGCCTGCTCAACAACGAGCTGGTGAGCGCCGGGCTGGCGGTCCGTAGAGCGAGGCGGGTCGAGCTGGACCGCTTCATGGAGTACTCGGCCGCCCGTAAGTCTCACGAGCTCGACCCGGACTGCCCCGAGGTGGGGACCGGCGCCGGCAAGGTGACGGCGAAGGCGGAGGAGGCGTGGTTCGAACGGCGTATCCCTGAGCCGTACTGGGCGTGGAAGAACGCCGTCCTGGATCGGCAGAACGCCGCCGCCTACATGAGCCAGGTGAGCAAGCAGGTCGAGATCATGCGCTCTTTGAACAAGAACGCGAACGACCACTTCGGCACCTACCGCGGGGGTGGCAAGTGAAGCGCTCGCCGATGCCCTCTCGCCGCACCCCGCTGGCTCAGGGCAAGCCCCTGGAGAGGAAGACGCCGCTGCCGCGCGGTGGCGGGTTCAAGCCAGCCGCCAACCCGCCCAAGCCGAAGGCGTCCAAGCAGGCCAAGACGAACCGTGGCCTGGATGCGCTGAAGGCTCAGGCTCGCCGGCGCGACGGCAATACGTGCGTGGTGTGCGGGGTGTTCGTCGGCGACGGCGGCAACGTCCACCACCGGCGCAACCGGGGGATGGGCGGGTCGAGAGCGGCGAACGTCATCTCGAATCTTGTGACCGTGTGCGGCACTCCCGCGAGCGGATGTCACGGCACCCTGACCGTCCGGCCGTGGGAGATCGACGCCGAGTGGAACGGGTGGGTGCTGCCGACGAACGGCAACCAGGACCCGGCCACGGTGCCCGTCCTGGTGGCGTGGCTCGGATGGTGTCTGCCTCTCGCTGACGGCTCGTGGCGGGTTCTCGAAGCGCGGGAGGTGGCGTCTTGAGCGTCATCGACGTGTGGTGCCCGTCCTGCGGCGCGGTCCGCCCTCACGCCGCGAACGACGAGCTGGTGGCGTGCACCGGGTGCGGCGCGGTCCGCACCGACCTGGGGGAGGGGCTGGCGGTCGCGGCGCTGACGGTGGCTGAACTGCCGCCCGTGGCCGACATGCGGCCCTGCCCGTGGTGCCGCGAAACCAAGGCTGTGGGTCACGACTGCCCGGCCGGCGCGGTCGGCTGCTCCGAGCGGGAGCCGGACAACAGCCCGTGCGGCGCCTGCCAGGCGTGCATCTCCGCGATGACCGCAGATCTTGGCCGCCGTGCCGAGTTCGAGTACGGCTCACCCTCTGACCTCTACACCCCCTGAGGAGGCGTCCCGTGATCATGCCTACCCCGAAGGGCTGCGGCGGCTGTGTCGCCCGCGTCCTGGCTGCCGTCCTGATCGGTGTAGCGGCTGCCGTAGCAGTCGCGTGCGCCGTCGTTGCCATCTACGCCTAGGAGCCCCTCGTGACCGACGTGAACGGCCTGTACGAGGTCAACGACCGAGAGCCCGACGAGCCCGAGCAGGAGCCCGTCTACCGTCTCGACCAGATCGCGGGCGCGCTTGCCGCCTACCAGCGCGGCCGGGACCCCCGCGAAAACCTCGACGACTTCGAGAGGTCCGACGCCGACCAGGCCGAAAGCTTCCTGCTCGACGTAGCGGTGCCGCAGATGCTCGCGCAGCTTCGCGAGTGGGAGGCGCTGCCTACCCGCGAGGAGTGGGCGGTCACGGGAGGGCCGAACTTCCCGGACGTGCCTGGCGGGCCGTCGATCTGGCCGGACGCGGGCGTGATCGCGTACGTCAAGCGGCATGCGGCGGCGCGGTTGTGGCGGCGGATGCTCTCGGTGCACGCGTACGAGCCGATCTCGCCTGACGGCCCGTTCTGACCTTCCCCCCTCCTCCCGCCTGTACCCGACCGCTCGGGGGCCGGGTACAGGCGGGAGCCCCCCAGACGAGATGCGAGACGAGAAGGAAGGAGGAGGCGGGTGTCAGTTCGGGATGCGGCGGCGGATCTCCGCCAACAGCACGTCGGTGTCCACGTCGGACAGGTCCACGGTCGTGCCTTCCACTGCCGCTTTCGTGTCAGCGAGGACACCGGCCAGGCGGAGCGCTTCGCCGCGATCGATGCCCAGCGCGTCGGCGACGGCGAGCACCGTTCCCGGCTGGGGTGCCCGGGGCTGGGTCTTCCAGGTGTCGAGGGTGGAGCGGGCGACGCCGCTCTTTTGGTGCAACTGCGACTTGGTCATTCCGCGCGTCTTGAGCGCTGCCATGACGGCGGCGTGGAAGGGCGCGGCGGGGGCTCGGTCGCTCACATTTCTTTTGTAGCGCGATGTAGCGAGTCGTCTTGCTACTTGCGCATGCATATCGTGTAGTGAGTATGATGAAGTTGTAGGTAGACGCTACAAACCCAAGGGGGTGAAGCCACGTGTTTCTATCCATGAGGCAGGTATGTGACCTGCTCAACCGGTCCCGCTGGAAGGTGACCGAACTCATCCAGGCCGGCGAACTCGACGCCCACAAAGGCCCCGAGCGCAACGCCCACTACCGGATCACCCGGAGATCCGTGGACCGCTACATCGAGCGCCACATGATCAGCGTCGGCGGTGGCCAGTGAGCGAGATCGAGAAGTTCCGCTTCCCGGTCACCGGCCAGGAGGTCCGCTCGATCGTCATCGACGACAACCCGTGGTTCGTCGGCAAGGACGTCGCAACGATCCTCGCCTACACCAACACCCGCAAGGCGATCAAGGACCACGTTCCTGCACGTCACAAGGGGGGTAACGAAACGTTCCCCCTCGCTGATCTGGGGCTGGACCCGCAGACGGTCCTCATCTCCGAGGCGGGCCTGTACCGGCTCATCATGCGGAGCAAGACGCCGGTCGCCGAGCAGTTTCAGGAGTGGGTCACTAACGAGGTTCTGCCGTCGATTCGCAAGACGGGCGCTTACGCCGTCGCGGGCGCTGTACCTGTTGCGATCCCCGAGGACTACTCAGCCGCGCTTCGCCGCCTCGCCGACGAGCATGACGCCCGCGTGCTGGCGGAGAACCAACGGGACGCTCTGAAGCCTCTCGCTGAGGCGTACGCCGACCTGATGGAAGCGGACGGCACGTTCGACTGGGCCGCCGTCGCGCAGATCTTCGCCCGCATCACGGGCGGGCTCGGCCGGAACAACTTCCTCGACCTGCTGCGCGGCGACGACGTGAAGATCCTCAAGTCGAACAACACGCCCTACCAGGTGAAAGACCTGGACCGCTACTTCAAGGTCGTCCCGCACAAGGGCGGACGCAAGGCCGACCCCACCACGCGAGTCACCCCGGAAGGACTCGACTGGCTGCGCAAGCGGCTCGTCAAGCACTTCAACCACCAGCCCGGACTGTTCGCCATCGGGGAGATCGCATGACCGACAAGCCCACCTTCAACGACCTGTGCCCGTACCCGGACCGGGTGTCCGAGGTCACCGCCGAGAAGCTGGCCCGCTACAACGCCATGGTTGGCCTGCACGAGCACTACCTGCGCATGAAGCTGGACGGTCTCGTGGACGGGCACGCCTGGAAGGCGGCGCTGCACAAAGCCCGCACCGGGTGGGCTGTCTCGTTCCTGCTTCGCCAGCTCATCAAGCACGCCGGCCCCGAGGTCGCCGACCTGGCTGCGCAGCGACTATGGCTCGACTGGGACGACACGCAGGACGTGGAGCAGGAACTCGCCACTTGGGTGTCCGCCGCCGACATCGACCCGAAGGTCCTCGACGAGATGGCGAAGGGCTCGTACGAGAACTATCAGGCGCTGAAGGCGCACGTGGCCGGGCTGTCTTCGCCGTGGGTCCACGCCAACCAGCCTGAGCTTCCCCTTGAGGGCGGCGTCTGATGGCCGCCTACGACACCACCTTCACCGGTGAGATCACGATCACCCCGCCGCTGCCGTGGAGCGCCATCCACGACAGCCCGTTCGTTCCCGACTCGCGAGGGTTCGCCGACCGGGACTGCAAGTTCCGCCTCGACACGGCGACGGTCGAGACCGACGAGGGGACGCTGACCCGCAAGCAGGCGGTAGCCGTCACCTGCACCTACGACAACCCGTGCGGTGCCTACGACATCGTCGAGCACCTGCAAGAGCTGATCGACACGCACGGCGAAGGCCGGACGTTCGCCGGCTTCATCGAGGCAGACGGCGCGAACGCGGGCGACCTGTGGCGTCTGACCGTGATCGACGGGCGGGCCATCCGGGTTCAGCCGCGCATCGTCTGGCCCGACATCCCCGCCTGACCTTCTCTCTGCTCGCCCTCTGGGGCGAGCCGTACTCCCAACCCGAACATCAGCACCAACAGGAGATCGTTTTGAGCACCACGGACCAGATTCTCGGGTCACCTCTCGATCACTTCACGCCCGACCCGCTTCCCCTCACCCCGACCTACGTCAAGTACATGCAGGACCGGGCCTCCCACTACGACGAGGACATCGCCAAGCTCGACAGCCACGAGGCGTGGCTGCTCAAGGAGCTGACCGCCTGCCGCGCGGTGCGGGCCCGGCTGGCGGACACCAGGGAGCGCTACCTGCACGACCTGGGCCCGCAGAACGCCGCCGTCTCCGAGCAGCCGGTGTGGCCCGTCGCCGCCGGAGAGCGCGGCCAGACGGCGGAGAAGTGCCCCAGGTGCGGCGACCCGATGTTCATCACCAAGCACGGCTTCGTCCACGAGATCGACGGGGATCAGGGGCTGCTGTGGGTCGGCGCTGCCGACTGGTGCCAGCAGCCGGCGACTTCCGGGACCGGCGAGTCGTGACCCGCCTGCTGTCGCCGCACAGCGGCTTCCGCTACCGCCGCAAGGGCAGCGTGACGGGCTGGTCGGGCATGGCCGCCATAGCGGCTCTGGAGCCTGTCATCCCTGTCTTGGACTTCACCCGCCCCCGGACTTCTGCGGCGTCGCTGGAGCTGTGCCCGCCGCCCGCCGAGGTGGCCCTGTACGCCATCCCTTCCCCGCGTTACACGCGCCCCTACTCCCCGAACGGAACCGCAGCATGAGCTACGAGACCCGCGCCTACGACAACGAGCACGGCGACCCCGTCGTGGTCCTGGTCACGACCGGGACCCATGACGTGTCCCGCTTGGTGAATCTGCTGGCCGGTAGCCGAATGGCGCTGTGCGAGCACATCGGCGTGTCGGAGGAGATCCTCCGGCGAGTGAAGCGCCACGACGGCGGGCGGGCGGCGCTCAAGCTGCTGGCCGCGCACGGCGGTCCCGACCTCGGCAAGATCCCGGCGAAGTACACCGCGACCGGGATCGGCACCACGACCACGGACGCTACCGGTGAGGTGATTCTCAACATCGAGACCGCTGATGGCCGCGTGGACATCGAGTTGGGGACTGAGTTCGCCGAACCGCTGGGACTCCTGCTTCTCGACGACCCGGCCCACAGCGACGGCGCGTTCTGCCCTGACGGCGACGAGGTTGGTGCCGCATGAGCGAGATCACCCCCGAGAAGGTCGCGAGGTACCTCGCTATCGGCCATCGAGGAGCGGTCGGCCATGGAGGCCGCTACGTGGTGTCCGGCTACGAAGGGCGCGTCGTCCACGCCGAGGTGGTTGAGGGGTCCGAGCGGCGGCAGTTCCGGGCAGTCGTTGTCGAGGGCGAGACGGTCCCGGACCTGGCCGAGGCTTCCCGCCTCAAGGCCCGCCTGGACGCTGCCGAGTGGTGCATGAGGCAGGCGCTCGCCGCCCTTGAGCACGAGGAGGCCCTCTACCTCCTCAACCGCTACTTCGCCGCCGCTGAGGCCGCTCAGGCTCAGACGGGTGGTGCCCAGTGAGTCGCTTCGACTCGGACTCCTTCCGGTTCGGCCTGTACTTCGCCCTGTTCGCCTGGTCCGTCAACGAGGTTCTGACGGGCTCCGACACCCGCGACTGGGTGTTCTACGCCAACGTGGTTCTGACCGCCGTGTTCGGCGTGATGGCCGTGCACACCGGGCGGGAGATCGCCAAGCCGCGTGGGGCCGGCAAGCCCGCCCACATCGACACCAACGGCCCGTACGCGCACCTGAAGTGCTCCGGCTGCGGCCAGCATCTGGTCTGGGTCGAGGGCGACCACGACCTCGACCGACTGTCCGCTGTCCGGGACTCCCACGAGTGCTCGGCCGAGGCCGCTCAGGCGGAGACGGAGCGTGCCCTGTGACCTCCCGTCTCTGGTACGCCTACGCCGCCGCTATCGGCGCTGCTGCCGCCATCCTCGTGGCGGGCACCGTGTGGTTCGTGGCCACCCTGCCGTCGCCCCGAGCCGGAGGCGCCGAAGTGGTGACCATCCTGGCCGGCGCCCTTGCCACGCTCGTGCTGGCCCGCGTCTCGATCGCCTTCCACCAGAGGGGCAAGGCAGCCGACGAGCGCCCTGGGGGTGCCGAGTGACCGCCCGCACCTCGTGGAAGGACCGCAAGCTCGGCGGTTCGGGGCTGCTGGCGATCGGCTGCCTGGTCGCCATGTTCGCTTCGGCTGCTTCGTGTGCGGCCATCGCGTTCAGCGACCCGGACCCGACCGGCCCAGTCGTCCCTAGCCCTGCTTCTCGCGGACTGCGGGACGCGGCCGAGGTCGTACACCTGACCGTGGACGGCCGGTCTGTCACCTGCATCTACGTGGAGGGGCAGCGCGAAGGTGCTCTCTCCTGCGACTGGGGGTCCAAGCCGTGACCGACCTCGACCAGAACGCCGCGCTTTCCTCCTCACGGCTCGAAGAGATCCGCGACCTGAACGTGGACTCCTGCTCCGCTGGCGCGCCCTACAACCCGGACGTGTGGACGCTGGAGAAGGCCCGGACGGACCTGCTGGCTCACGTGGACAGCCTCACCGAGACGGCCTACAACCAGGCCCGCATGCTCTCGGAGATCACCGACGCGTGCGTGGCAGTCGAGGGTGACGCACTCCGACATCGGACGCAGGTGGCCGAACTGAGCGCCGAAGTGCAGCGCCTCAAGGCCGCCCTCGCGAAGGAAGAGGAGACGTCGGGCGGGCTTATTGACGAGCGCGACCACATGGAGAAGCTGCTCGACACGTTCGCCTACACGCTCGCCCCCGAAGAGGTGATCGGGGAGCACTCCTCCGGCAACGACCCGTGGCAGAACGCTCTCGACCTGGTCACGTCAGTGGCCGAGGTGGACCGCCTCCGCGACCTCGCCGCCGAGAGGGACCAGGCGGTGGCTTCCGCTCGGCACTTGGCCGGCGCGATGGCGAAGGTCGGCCCCGCCCTCCTGGAGGCACTGCGTCTTGCTGCTGCCGGTGACGCCGCCAGTGCCGCCGCTGTCCTCGGAGACGTCGCCCCAGAAGGGGTGGAGGAGGGCGGTGAGGTCCGTGGCTGACGCGATCCTGCTCATCTCCGCATTCGTCGCCCAAGCCGCCCTGAACGCGCTCGTGTGGTGGAAGTGGGGCCGCGACCTGAAGGCCCACAACGTGCATCTCGCCTGGCAGGTGGCCCGCCTCCTACGCGAGCAAGCCCGGGTCGCGGGCGAGCGAGACGCCGCCCACCGCGCCTGGGTGGCGGCCGAGACGGAGAACGAGAGCCTGCGCGCCCGCAACGACATGCTGACCGGCCTGGTCGGAGGTGGCGGGTCGTGATGTTCACCGCAGACCAGGCGTTCTGGATGGCCGTCTTCGTGGGAGTGGTCGGGATCGGCCTCGGCTTCCTGATCGCCGCGAGCTTCCGGTCCTCCCGCCGGTCCCGCCCCTCCGTGGAGGAGATGGCAGACCCCGCCTACAACCCAGCCCTGGACGACACGGAGCGGACCTTGAGAGATGCCCTCGGTGCCGAGGCCGACGCGCTCGCCGACTTCTGGGAGAGCCGGGAGGACAGCCGGTGACCGCACTCCGCTTCTGGCTCGGCTTCGTCGGCTGGTCTGCCGACACCCTGCTGGAGATCCCTCTCCACGCCGTACGCCGGCTACTGGCCGCACAGGACCGTGTCGAGGACGCCCGAGACGTGTTCGAGGAGGTGGCCTGAGATGGCCAGTCAGGAGAAGTGCCGCAGGCCCGGCTGTACCAGCCTGGCCCACGCCCACACCCGCGGCTATTGCGAGTCGGACTATCGCCGGAAGATCCGGATGGGAATCTATGGCTGGGTGGACCCGAGTGACGCGAAGGCCCACGTGGCGAAGCTGCGTGACCTGGGTTGGACGTGGGGGCAGATTGCCGCCGCGGCCGGGCTGTCCACCTGTGTGGCTTACCAGCTAGGGACTGGCAAGTCGTTGCACCTGCGGTCGGAGTCGGCCGCCGCCCTCCTCGCGGTACCGCTGGCCCCGGTTGACTCTCACCGGGGTATCGACTCGACGGGCACCCGCCGCCGCGTGCAAGCGCTCGCCTGGATGGGCTGGCCGGCGTCCGAGGTGGCTCGCCGGGCGGGCACCACGGTGGGGACCTTGCAGACGTTGATCCTTCCATTCCGGCGAATCTCGGTGGCGATGGCGCGCCGCGTAGCCGCGGTCTATGACGCGCTCTGGCAGACGCCTGGCCCGTCGAAGATCGCCGCGGGTAAGGCGCGTTCGCTCGGCTTCGTCCCTCCGATGGCGTGGGACGACGACACCATCGACGATCCTGCCGCCACGCCGGACCTCGGGCAGAAGGTGCGCCGGACGGACGCGCTTGTGGAGGACGCGCACGAACTGATCAGCGAGCAGGGCCTTTCGCTGGACGGCGCAGCTCGGCGCCTTGGCGTCACACCGGGCTACCTGCGCGGGATCCGCAAGAGCGTCCGCCCCGCGGAGGTGGTGTAGATGGACGACCTCCGCTCCTGCTGCCAGCAGGTCCTGCTGGACCACTACTCGGACTGCTCCGCGCGCCGCGGCTTCGGCGCCGGCCCGGCGCCTGAGGTTCGCGTCACCCGCTACGAGGTGTCCTGCCTGCCCGCCGATCACCCGGACGCCATCCTGTTCACGCTCGTCATCGAGTACCGCGGCAAAAGCCGGTGGGCGGTCACCCTGCGCGGCGCCTCCTACGACGCTGACGGCAACCACTCGTGGGGTCCGCCCGGCGACAAAGAGCCCGAGACGCCGGAGGAGATCGCTGCGGACAACGCCGCTCGTGACGAGTGGCTGAACCGGCACCGCTTCGACGAGAAGACCGCGCTCGACCTTGCTGCCCGTCTCGCGCCGGCGCTCCACTACCGCGGCTACACGGTCGCTGACGCTCTCACCCAGGAGGAGTCAGATGCCTGACTGCCTGATCTTCCGCGAGGTGTGCCAGGACGCTCCTGCCCGCTGCTGGGCCCCGTCCTGCCACCTCTCCCGGACGAGTCCGAACGGATCCGGAACGGAGACCAACGATGGCGCTTGAGCCGTACTGGAGCGACGACACCTGCTCGCTGTACGTCGGCGACGTGCGCGACGTGCTGCCGCAACTCGACATAGCCCCGGCGGCCTGCGTCACAGATCTCGTCTTGGCGGTGAACGCCCGATGAGCCTGGTCCCTCTCTTCGCTGATGGCGCCGCCGAAAATTCCGCTAAGCCGCGCACATGCTCGAACTGTGGGGCGACAAGTGGCCACTTCCGAAGGGGGTGGTGCCAGGGCTGCTATCTGCGTTGGTACAAGGCCGGCCGACCTGAAAGCGGACCGCCCGCGATCAAGAATGATGCCCTTGAGAGATGGCGCCAGGTGCCAGAGGTCGCTGCGGGGCGGGAGCCGAGCGACTTAGACGTGGGCACAGCCGGAGAGCACCTCGTCTGCGCTGATCTCCTGCTCAGCGGCTTCAACGCGTTTCGCACCGACCAGAACTGCGCGTACGACGTTGCCGTTGACCTCGGTGGCCGGCTTATTCGCCTGCAGGTGAAGTCCACACGGGGCCCGAAGGCCATCCCGCAAAGAGAGACGAACATCCCCGCTTACCAGTGGCACGTCCGCCGAGCCGGCAAGGGGGGCCGCCGAAATTATGGAGAAAACGAATTCGATCTCCTTGGCCTCGTCGGCTTGGACATTCGCCAGGTCGCTTATGTCCCGCCATCGCTCAAGCGCACCGTGATTCAGATCCGGCCACCTGGATCAACGGTCGGAAAGCAGTTCCGTGACTACCCGTTCGCGCGAGCCCTTCACGAGATTGGGGTGACCCCGTGAAGCCGTATTTCGAAGCCAATGGCGTAACCCTCTACCTGGGAGACTGTCGCGATGTCTTGCCGACGCTGACTGAGCGGCCCGTGGCATGCGTGGCTGACGTTCCGTACGGCGAAACCGCGAACGACTGGGATGTGTGGCCGGACGGCTGGGTCGACGCCGTGTCGACCGTCCTGCCGAAGTCGGCGTCGCTGTGGTGCTTCGGGTCGGCCCGCATGTTCATGGACCGCCGCGACGACTTCAAGGCATGGAAGTTCGCCCAGGAGGCGCTGTGGGTGAAGCGCAACGGCTCCGGCCCGACCTCGCGTGACCGGCTGGTGAAGCTCCACGAGTGGGCCTACCACTGGTATCGCGGGCGCTGGAGCGACTTGCACCACGAGTGGGAGCGGGAACGCGTCGACGCCAACAAGGGCACCGTCCGCAAGCAGTCTCGTGCCGCCGAGCACCAGCGCAGCGGCCGAGAGAACGCCTGGCAGGACGACGGCA